>NZ_JAPDPH010000239.1 GCF_026013475.1 Micromonospora yasonensis
CGGGGGGATCCAGGCGGCGGCCTGGTCGGCCAGGGAGTCGGGGCGCTCCTCGTCGCTCATGCCGGCACTCCGCTTCGCTCCGTGCCGCCATGAGGCACCACGGCACTGCGTTGATGATTCGCTCGCTGACGCTCGCTCATCGGGATCACTCCTGCGTCGGTGCGGGGTCGTCCGCCCGGCCGGCGACCGGTGCGTCAGCCGCTGGAGCGGGCGGGGCGGGCGGCTCCGGGGAGCCGGCGTACTCGTCGATGGTCAGCTCGGTGTCGCCCTCGGCGGGACCGGTCCAGCGGACGGTCAACTCCTCCAGCGCCTGCTCCTGCACGAAGGCGACCAGCCCCTGCCGGTAGAGCTCCAGCAGGGCGAGGAAGCGGGCCACCACCTCCAGGGTGATCTCGCAGTCGGCGCAGAGCAGCGAGAAGGTGGCGGTGCCGGCGCGGCGCAGCCGCCCGGTGATGATCTCGGCGTGCTCGCGGACGCTGACCCGGACCATGTGCACGTGGGCGATCGACACCTCGGGCACCGGTTTCGGCATCATCGCCCTCAGGGCGAGCTTGAGCAGCCGCTGCGGGCCGATCCCGAGCACCAGGTCGGGCAGGGCCTCGGCGTACTGGGGTTCCAGGGTGACCGCGCGGGGGTAGCGGCGACCGCCGACCGACTCCAGCTCGGCCAGGTGCGCCGCCGCCTCCTTGTACGCCTTGTATTGCAGCAGCCGGGCGAAGAGCAGGTCCCGCGCCTCCAGCAGGGCCAGGTCCTCCTCGTCCTCCACCTCGGCCGACGGCAGCAGCCGGGCCGCCTTGAGGTCGAGCAGGGTGGCGGCGATCAGCAGGAACTCGCTCGTCTCGTCCAGGTCCCACTGGTCACCCATGGCCCGGATGTACGCGATGAACTCGTCGGTGACCCTGTGCAGGGCCACCTCGGTCACGTCGAGCTTGTGCTTGCTGATCAGCTGGAGCAGCAGGTCGAACGGGCCGGTGAAGTTGTCCAGCCGTACGGTGAAGCCGCTGGCCTCCTCGACGGTGGTCGCGTCGGCGGGCAGCACACCGTCGACCTCGGCGGCCAGCTCGGCGGTGGCCGCGGGGTCGCCGGCGCCGGGCGGCGCGGGCGGGTCGAGGGGCGGTGCGGTCACCGGCAAACCGTAGTCCACGTTCCGGACACCCGGTGTTCGGCCTACCGGTCGGCCTGGGCGGCGATCACCTCGCGGGCCAGCTGCCGGTAGTTGCGCGCGCCGGAGGAGGCCGGGTCGAGGGTGGTGATCGGGGCGCCGGCGACGGTCGACTCGGGGAACTTCACGGTCTTGGTGATCACGGTCTGGTAGACCTTGTCGCCGAACGCCTCCACCACCCGCTGCAGCACCTGCCGGCAGTGGGTGGTGCGGGAGTCGTACATGGTGGCGAGGATGCCCTCGAGTTCCAGGTCGAAGTTGAGCCGCTCGCGCACCTTGTCGATGGTGTCCAGCAGCAACGCGACCCCGCGCAGGCTGAAGAACTCGCACTCCAGCGGGATGAGTACGCCGTGCGCCACGGTGAGCGCGTTGATCGCCAGCAGGCCCAGCGAGGGCTGGCAGTCGATCAGGACGAAGTCGTACTCCTTGCGGACGGTCTTGAGCACCCGGGCCAGGGCCATCTCCCGGGCGACCTCGTTGACCAGCTGGATCTCCGCGGCGGAGAGGTCGATGTTGGCCGGCAACAGGTGCAGCCCGGCCACGTCGGTCTTGATCAGGACGTCCTCGGCGGTGACGTCGTCCTGCATGAGCAGGTTGTAGACCGACAGGTCGAGGTTGTGCGGGTTGACGCCGAGGCCGACCGAGAGGGCGCCCTGCGGGTCGAAGTCGACCAGCAGCACCTTGCGGCCGTACTCGGCGAGCGCGGCGCCCAGGTTGATGGTGGTCGTGGTCTTGCCGACGCCGCCCTTCTGGTTGGCCATCGCGATGATCCGCGCCGGGCCGTGCCGGTCGGTCGGCATGGGCTCGGGAATCGGCTTGCGCATGGTGTAGGCGGACGGGTCGGCCGGACCGAGGTCGGCGCCGAGCGACGCCTGCTGCTCGCGGAGCTCCGACGTCCAGGTCTCGGCACGGTCCTCGTTGCCTGCCATGTCCTCGTTGCCCCCTCCCGACGACCACCCGGCGTCGGAGCCGTCCGACGTCCCTCGCGGCGCCGTTGCGCACCCCCGGTCCGTCGCCCCTGGAGGTCCGCGCCGATGCCGACTGTACGCCACGCGCCAGCAGCGCGTTCGGTACCGGGTCGGCGTGTCGGCCCGCCCGGGTGGCCGTCCGCGTCCGAAGAGGTCAGCCCCGGGCCCGCGGGTGCGCGGTCGCGTACACCTCACGCAGCCGTTCCACGGTGACCAACGTGTACACCTGCGTCGTGGTCACCGAGGCGTGGCCGAGCAGTTCCTGCACCACCCGCACGTCGGCGCCCCCGTCGAGCAGGTGGGTGGCGTACGAGTGCCGCAGGGTGTGCGGGGAGACCGCGTCCGGGCCGGTCACCGGCAGGCCGGCCCGCTCGGCGGCGGCGCGCAGCACGCCCCAGGCGCCCTGCCGGGTCAGCGGGCCGCCCCGGGCGTTGACGAAGACCGCCGGGGTGCCCCGGCCGGCGGCGAGCAGCGCCGGGCGGCCCCGGACCAGCCAGGCGCGCACCGCCTCGACGGCGTACCCGCCGATCGGGACCAGCCGGGTCTTGCCGCCCTTGCCGCGCAGCAGCACGGCTCCCTCGTCGAGCTCCAGGTCGTCCACCGCGGCGCCGACCGCCTCCGAGATGCGCGCTCCGGTCCCGTACAGGAACTCCAGCAGCGCCCGGTCGCGCAACGCGCGGGGCGCCGCGTCGCCGGTGGCGGTGACCGGGCCGGCGGTCTCCAGCAGGCGGAGCACGTCGTCAACGGGCAGCGCCCGGGGCAGCCGGCGCGCCGGGGTGGGCGGGCGGACGTCGCGGGCGGGGTCCACACCGGCCATCCCCTCGCGCAGCGCGAAGCGGTGCAGGCCGCGGACGGCGCTGGCGGCGCGGGCGGCGGAGGAGACCGCGAGCGGCGGGTGGTCGGCGTCGCCGGCGCGCAGCCGGGCCAGGTGTCCCTCGATCTCGGCGGTGCCGACGGCGGCCAGGTCGGTCACCCCGGCGGCGGCCAGGGTGGCGAGGTAACGGTCCAGGTCCCGGCGGTACGAGGCGAGGGTGTTCGTGGCGAGTCCACGTTCGACGGTGAGATGGTCCAGGTAGCCCCGGACGGCACGGCGCAGGGCCGGCGCGGGCTCCGCGCCGGCCCCGTCCGTGGTCAGGGTGTCGCCCGTCAGGCCAGCACCTCGGCCAGCGGCAGCACGTCCATGCCGTGCGCCTCGGCGACCGGACCGTAGACGACCTTGCCGGCGTGGGTGTTCAGGCCCAGGGCGAGGGCCGGGTCGTTGCGCAGCGCCTGCCGCCAGCCCTGGTTGGCCAGCTCGAGGGCGTACGGGAGGGTGACGTTGGTCAGCGCGTGGGTGCTGGTGTTCGGCACCGCGCCCGGCATGTTGGCCACGCAGTAGAAGATCGACTCGTGCACCTTGTAGACCGGGTCGGCGTGCGTGGTCGGGCGCGAGTCCTCGAAGCAGCCACCCTGGTCGATGGCGATGTCGACGAGCACGCTGCCCGGCTTCATCCGGGAGACCAGCTCGTTGGAGACGAGCTTCGGGGCCTTCGCGCCGGGCACCAGCACCGCGCCGATGACCAGGTCGGCGTCGAGCACGGCCCGCTCGATCTCGTACGCGTTGGAGGCCACGGTCTGCAGGTGGCCACGGTAGATGGCGTCGGCCTGGCGCAGCCGGGCCACGTTCTTGTCCAGCAGCAGCACCTCGGACTGCATGCCGAGGGCGATGGCGGCGGCGTTCATGCCGGAGACACCGGCGCCGATGACCACGGTCTTGGCCGCGTACACGCCGGAGACGCCGCCGGGCAGTACGCCCCGGCCGCCGCCGGTGCGCATCATGTAGAAGGCGCCCACCTGCGGGGCGAGCCGGCCGGCCACCTCGGACATGGGGGCGAGCAGCGGCAGGGACCGGTCGGGCAGCTCGACGGTCTCGTACGCGATGCCGGTGACCTTGCGGTCGAGCAGCGCGTCGGTGCACTCCTTGGAGGCGGCCAGGTGCAGGTAGGTGAAGAGGACCTGCCCCTCGCGCATCCGGTGGTACTCCTCGGCGATCGGCTCCTTGACCTTGAGCACCAGCTCGGCGGCGTCCCAGACCTCGTCGGCGGTGGCCAGGATCTTCGCGCCGGCGGCGGCGAACTCGTCGTCGGTGATGCTGGAACCGACGCCCGCGCCGGACTCGACGAAGACCTCGTGGCCGTGGCGGGTGAACTCGTTGACGCCCGCGGGGGTGATCGCCACGCGGTACTCGTGGTTCTTGACCTCGCGGGGGATTCCGACCTTCACGATGCAGACACCTTCCTCCGGGGCAGCTCACCCCCGACTGCTCGGCGCCGCGGCGGCCCCTTTGCCGACGCGGTCCACCGGTCCCGCCGGCGGCAGTCTAGGACTGTGGGAACTACCCGGAGGCCAGCACAGTGGCATCCGGTGCCCGGTCGTTTTGACGGTGTGTCAGGCATGAACCGGGCGGGGCGGTGGAGACCACCTCAGCCGTCAGGACAATATTCGGTAAATATCGTCCCACCCTCGGAGCGGCGGTGCGGACAGGACGGCAGTGGATCACTAAGGTGTCCGCTCATGACCACTCCTCCTTACCAGCAGTACCCGCAGGGCGTCTCCGACAAGAGCAAGATCGTCGCGGGCATCCTGCAGATCCTCCTTGGCAGCTTCGGTGTCGGCCGGTTCTACATGGGCGACACGAAGACCGGCGTGATCCAGCTCGTGGTGAGCATCGTGACCTGCGGCCTCGGCGGCATCTGGGGCCTCGTCGACGGCATCCTGATCCTGGTCAACGGTGGCGTCGACGGCCAGGGGCGCCCGCTGCGCGACTGAGCGCCTACACACGAAGGGGCCGCGCGGTGCTGTGCACCGCGCGGCCCCTTCGTCGTCCGCTCCGGCTCACCGGGGCAGCGGCGCCTCCGGGCGGCGCAGCTCGGCGAAACCGGTCTCCCGGGCCCGGGCCGCGGCGAGCAGCCCGGCCACGCAGGAGGCGTTGGTGATCTCCCCCGCCAGGACCATCCGGACCGCCTCGTCCAGGTCGACCCGGACGACCTGGAGGTCGGCCTCCTCATCGCGCCGGTCGTGCCGCTGCTCGGCGGGCACGTCGGCGAGGTCCCGGGCCAGGAAGACCCGGACCACCTCGTTGGTGAAGCCGGGCGAGCTGTGCAGGTCGACCAGGACGTCGACGCGGCCGGCGGTGAGGTCGGCCTCCTCGGCCAGTTCCCGCCGCGCGGCGGCGGCGAGGTCCTCGCCGCGCACGTCCATCAGCCCGGCCGGCAGCTCCCACAGGTGCCGGCCGACCGGGTGCCGGTACTGCCGGATCAGCACCACCTGACCGGCGTCGTCCAGCGCCACCACGGCCACCGCGCCGACGTGGGTGACGTAGTCGCGGCACGCGGTGCCGCCGCCGGGCATGGTGACGTCGTCGCTGACCACCGAGAAGATCCGGCCGGACCAGATCTCCCGGTGATCGGTCACCTCGTACCGGTGCTCGACGCTCACGACGCGGACGCCGCCTTCGCCGCGGCGGCGGCGCCGTTGCGGCTCGCCTTCGCGGCCGCGGCCTCCGGCGGGGCGGTCTCCAGATCGACCGGGAGCTGGTCGGCTTGGGAGTACGCGACGGCGGCCTTGACGAACGCGGCGAACAGCGGATGCGGCCGGGTCGGGCGGCTCTTCAGCTCCGGGTGCGCCTGGGTGGCCACGAAGAACGGGTGCAGGTTGCGGTCCAGCTCGACGAACTCGACCAGGCGGCCGTCCGGCGAGGTGCCGGAGATCTGCAGGCCGGCCTTGGTGAGCTGGTCGCGGTAGGCGTTGTTCACCTCGTACCGGTGCCGGTGCCGCTCGCTGACCTCGGTGCTGCCGTACGCCTCGGCGACCAGCGAGCCCTCGGCCAGCCTCGCCGGGTACGCCCCGAGCCGCATGGTGCCGCCCAGGTCGCCCTTGCCGGCGACGATGTCCTCCTGGTCGGCCATGGTGGCGATGACCGGGTGCGTGGCCTCCTCGTCGAACTCCAGCGAGTTCGCCCCGTTCAGGCCGGCCAGGTGGCGGGCCACCTCGATGGTCATGCACTGCAGGCCGAGGCAGAGGCCGAGCAGCGGGATGCCGTTCTCCCGGGCGTACCGGGCGGTGCCGATCTTGCCCTCGATGCCGCGCACGCCGAAGCCGCCAGGGATGACGATGCCGTCCACACCGTTCAGGGCGGCCGCCGCGCCGGCCGGGGTGACGCAGTCGTCGCTGGGCACCCAGCGCAGCTGCACCCGGGCCCGGTGGCCGAAGCCGGCGGCCCGGATCGCCTCGCTGACCGACAGGTACGCGTCGGGCAGGTCGACGTACTTGCCGACCAGCGCCACGGTCACCGTGTGACGCGGCTGGTGCACCCGCTCCAGCAGGTCCTCCCAGCGGGACCAGTCGACGTCGCGGAAGGAGACGCCGAGCCGGCGCACCACGTACGCGTCGAGGCCCTCGCTGTGCAGCACCTTGGGGATGTCGTAGATGCTCGGCGCGTCCGGGGCGGCGGTGACCGCCTCCCGGTCCACGTCGCAGTAGAGGGAGAGCTTCTCCTTCACCTTGTCCGGGATCTCCCGGTCGCAGCGCAGCACCAGGGCGTCCGGCTGGATACCGATGCTGCGCAGCTGCGCCACCGAGTGCTGGGTCGGCTTGGTCTTCAGCTCGCCGGACGGCGCCAGGTACGGCACCAGCGAGACGTGCAGGTAGAAGCAGTTGTCCCGGCCCAGGTCGTGCCGCACCTGGCGGATCGCCTCGAGGAACGGCAACGACTCGATGTCGCCGACCGTGCCGCCCACCTCGGTGATCACCACGTCGGGGACCTGGCCCTCGGCGTCCGGCTCGCCCATGCCGAGGATCCGCGACTTGATCTCGTTGGTGATGTGCGGGATGACCTGGACGGTGTCGCCCAGGTACTCACCGCGCCGCTCCTTGGCGATCACCGCGGAGTAGATCTGGCCGGTGGTCACGTTCGCCTTGCCGGACAGGTCCCGGTCGAGGAAGCGCTCGTAGTGGCCGACGTCCAGGTCGGTCTCGGCGCCGTCCTCGGTGACGAAAACCTCACCGTGCTGGAACGGGTTCATCGTCCCGGGATCGACGTTGAGGTACGGGTCCAGCTTCTGCATGACCACGCGGAGCCCGCGCGCGGTCAGCAGGTTGCCGAGGCTGGAGGCGGTTAGGCCCTTACCCAGCGAGGAGGCGACGCCCCCGGTGACGAAAATGTGCCTGGTCGTCCGTGCTGAAGGGGCCAAGGCCTGCTCCCGTGTCGTCCGTAGCGGTCGTGCGAACCGCCGTGCCGATCAGCCAAGTGATCACGCGATCCACGGGATTCCACGGTAACACCTCTTCCGGCCCGGACCGGCGTCGCACCCGCCGTCGCCGCACGTGAATCCGGTTCCGGCTCAGCCGGCGGCCACCTCCGTCGATGCCGGACGACCCTGGGCCGGCACCCGCCCGCGCGGTCCACCGCCGCGCTCGGCCCCGGCGGTGCCCTCCGACGTGTCGGGCCGGCCGGCGTCGCCGTCCGGCCGGGCGGCACCGCCCGGATCGGCGGCGCATCCGGGGCGACCGCCGTCCGGGTGGTCCCCGCCACCCGTGGGACCGCCGGCCGGGCCGTCCTCCCCCGGCCGCCCGCTGCCGGGCTGGGTGCGGTCGGTGGAGTGGTCGAGCACCCGCAGCGCGGCGAGGGCCGCCATCGGCACCACCAGAGCGCCCGCCGACCCGGCCACGTCCAGGGCCGAGCCGCCGAGCAGGCCGCCGAGGCCGGCCGCGACGGCCGTGCCCGCCATCGCGGCCCGGATCGTCGGGTAGATGCCGAACAGCCGCATCAGCCCGCCCCAGGGCTGGTAGAGCGCGAGCCAGACCAGCGCCGCGCCGGCCAGGGCCAGCGCGGTGAGCGGGCTGTTCATCAGCGTCTCCACGTTGGCGCTGCTGGCCCGGTGCACGGTCAGCCCGCCGGTGCCGTCGCCCAGCGCGGCGAGGAACCGCCCGACGCTGCCCCGCTCGGCCGCCGGCCGGCCCAGGTCGACCAGGGCGAAACCGATGGTCACCGCCAGTCCGGCCATGGTGGCCCAGGCCAGCCGGCTGACCGTCAGCCAGCCGCCGGAGCAGATCGCGGCGGCCACGCTCACCCCGGCGGTGAGCGCGATCGCGCCGATCGAGTCCGACCCCAGGTACGGGCTGCCGACGACCACCATGGCGGCGCCGCCGACGATCACCATCACCATGGGCCGCCAGGGCCGGCGGACCCGCTGGGCGAGCCAGCCGCCGCAGAGCAGCGCCCCGGCGACGAAGACGCCCAGCCCGATGGTGCCGACACCGGCGTACCGCCCGCCCTCCAGCGACGAGTAGCCGACCACGCCGTTGAGCTGCAGCCGGGAGCCGGTGAGCACGTCCACGCCGACCACCAGGGTGGCCAGGCCGGCGACCGCGCCGAGCGGACCGAGGGTGCTGCCGTATCCGGGGCTGAACCGGACCGCGGCCGTGCCGCCGACGATCAGCAGCCCGGTCACCACGCCGAACCACCACCCGGCGTGCGATCCGCGCCACCAGGGTGCCGCGTCGGCGAGCAGGGCGGCCGGCACGGCCAGCGCGGCGGCGATCAGCAGCAGCTCGACCACCGCCACCACCCGCCGCGACACCGGTTCGGGGCCGTACGGGCCGGCGTGCCGGCGGGCCCGGCGCAGCAGCGGCAGCACCGCGAGGGCGAGGGCCACCTGGGCCACGGCGAGCAGGGCGAAGAACCAGCCGGCCACCCGGCGCTGCGCGCCGGCCTCCCGGTCGGCGTCGGCGGGCTGGTCGATCGCCGCCCGCAGGTCGGCGGGGCGGCCACCGACGGAGACCGCGGGACGGCCGAGGAAGAGCCGCTCGGGCATCGGCCGGCCGAGCGCGGCGAGGGCGGTCGGCGCCAGGTCGACCAGTTGCAGGTAGCCCTCGCGGGCGGTGCTCGGCGAGGTCAGCCAGCCGCGTTCCCAGCCGGGTCCGTCGGCGATCGCCACGTGCAGCCGGGACGGCGTTTCGGTGTCGGAGACGCCGGCGACCAGGACCAGCGAGCGGTTCGGCCGGGCGGCGAGCACCCGGGCGAGTTGGGCGTCGGCCTGCCGGGCCTGGGCCGCCCGCACCGCTGGGTCGGCGCCATCGACGGTGCCCAGGTCGATGATGCTGAGCACGCAGGAGCCGAGCAGGGGCGCCGGGTCGGCGGGGAGGACCGGCGCGTACCGGTCGACCCGGCCGAACGGTCGAGCGGCCGCCACCGCCGCGCCCGGCCCGACCGCCACCGAGCAGCGGACGGACTCGGACAGCGCGCCCGGCGTCGTGCCCCAGGCCAGCTTGTCCTGGTTGTAGGCCACGACGCTCTCCTGGTCGGGCAGGTTCGCGCCGATCCCGTCGGGCTGCTCGACGGTCACCCCGGCGGCCGGGCAGTCGCCCACCCGGCCGGTGCCCTGCCAGGCCGCGAAGTTGCCCGCGCCGAGGGTGAGCCAGCCGTCGACCGGGCAGGTGGGCCGGTGCGCGGAGCGGGCCGAGAGGGAGCCGATGGACCCCTGCTCGGCCATCCGCCACAGGGTGGGGGTGGTCTGCGGGTCGACGTCGTCCCAGCGCAGCCCGGCGACCCCGGCGAGCACCACGAAGTCGGCGCTGTGCTTCGGGCCGCCGTTGTCCGGCCGGGCGGCGAGCGCGGTGATGCCGAGCGCCACGACGACCAGGGTCAGCAGGACCGGGGTGAGTCGGCGCAGCATCACGAGGTCCTCGTCGACGGCTCGGGTGCCAGCTCGGCGTAGAGGTCGGCCAGGGCGGCCACGGTGTCCGCCTCGGTCGGCCAGGTCGCGGCCCGGGCGGCGCCCCGGCGGCCCAGGTCGGCCCGGCGGGTGTCGTCGTCCAGCAGGTCGCGCACGGCCGCGTCGACCGCGTCGACGTCGCCCGCCGGGACCAGCACCGCCCCGTCGCCGACCAGCTCGGGCAGCCCACCCACGGCGGTCGCCACCAGAGGTACGCCGGCGCGCAGCGCCTCCTGGGCGAACAGCTGCCGGGCCTCCCAGTCGCTGGTGACCAGGGCCAGGTCGGCGCCGGCGAGCAGGTCGGCCACGTCGGTGCGGTGCCCGAGCAGGGTCACCGGGGCCCGGGCGGCCGAGATCCGCGCGGCGAGTTGCAGGTACGCGGGCCCGCTGCCGGCGATCACCACGGCCGGCGCCGGGTTCCGGGTACGCCAGCGGGCGGCGGCGTCGACCAGGATGTCGTAGCGCTTCTGCGGGTGCAGCCGGCCCACCGACAGGATCAGCGGACGGCCGGGCGCGAGGCCGAACTCGGCGCGGACGGCGGCCCGGCGGCGGC
>NZ_JAPDPH010000024.1 GCF_026013475.1 Micromonospora yasonensis
GTTGTCACGCCAACGGGATCGATGTGGTCGGTACGTTGTAGCCGCGGATCCGCAGGTACGGCGCCTGGCCGCCGAGGTCGCTGGTCTGGTAGGTCGCCGTGATCGTGGTCGACTCACCCGGCCACAGGGAGACGTAGTTGTCGGTGTAGTTCACCGGCAACACCTCGTTGCCGCCGTTGCCGGCCGTGATCTCCGGTCGCAGGAAGAACGCGATGTTCGTCGGGCTGTTGTTGGTCAGCGTGACGGTGGCGGTCTCCTGCCCACCCGAGGCGGTCCGGGTCACGCTGGTCGCCAGGTTGGGGTTCGACGGCAGGCTGTTGAGCCCGGTCAGGTTGGCGTACGTCTTGACCGCCGTCATGTACCAGTTCTTCTTGTTCCCCAGCGCGTCCGGCTGGGTGGAGTACCAGTAGAGGTTGTTGCTGACCACCGCGCCCGCCGAGTCCTTGAGCTGCAGCCGGATGAAGTACGTCGCGGACAGGCCGGACACTGCCGGGAGGGTGAGGACCTGACTGGACGCGTTGGCGGCCGCGGTGACCGGCACCGTCGTCGTGTAGGCCTGGGTCAGGTTCGGGATGTTGTACACCGTCGCGGTGGCGGTCAGGCCGGTCCGTCCGCCCAGGGTGGAATTGACGACGTACACGTTCCTGGTCTTGTAGTCGTAGGCGATGTGGATCGGCTCGTTGGCCTTCTTGCTGCCGAAGTAGCCGCCGCCGGGCTTGAAGTAGTAGTCGTAGAGGTTCCAGTGCACCGCCGGCCAGGCGTTGTTGAGCATCCAGAAGATGACCCCGAACGACTGGCTGTACTGGTGCGAGTTCCAGGCCTCGAAGAACGACCTGGTGTTCTCGTAGTTCTGCAACTCCGACTTGCGGGAGTAGTCCTCGGCGCTGCCGGTGGTGCCGTAGCGCTTGTTCACGCCGTCGGTGTAGACCTGGATGTTGTCGAACACGCTACGCGGCTTGCCGGCGTGGTAGTTCCAGGTGGTCCCGATCGGCCACAGCTCGGTGGCGGGGATGAACTTCTGCAGGCTCTCCAGCGGCGGCGGGGCTTCCGTGCCCTCCTCGCCGGTGGTACCGAACGCGCTGCCCGACTGGGCGGGGCTGTCCCACCACAGCAGCGGCGGCTCCCACTTGTACGGGCCGTCCATCTTCAGGCCGGCATTGGCGTTCGACCAGGTCGCCACGTTGTCGACCGTCGGGTTCTGCCAGTGCAGCCGGGTGGCGATGTTCTTGTACGCGGTCAGGTGCGCGGCGGTCGGCGGCTGGTCGCTGCCGTAGTTCCACATGAACGGGCTGGCGTGGGCGCGCAGCGCCCGCAGCTGGCTCTCCAGGGACGCGTTGGCCACCTGCTCCTGCTCGGCCGTCCAGGTGTTGTCGTTCTCCCAGGCGCTGCAGCAGACGAAGCCGGGCATGATCATGATGCCGGCCCGGTCGGCCAGGTCGTAGAGTTCCTCGTTGCCCAGGGTGCCTTCCAGCCGGATGGTGTTGAGGCCCATGTCCTTGACGTACTGGACGTGCGTGGCGTTGGTTTTGGTGTCCCAGCGCTGCAGCATGTCCCAGACGTAGCCGCCGCCGCGGAAGAAGATGTTCTGCCCGTTGACCCGGTAGCCGACGAACGAGGTGCCGTTGACGGTGGTCCGGTAGTCGGTGAACTGGCGGACGCCGAAGTTGATCGACTTGGTGTCGGAGGTGGCGCCGGCCACGGTCGCCGAGGTGGCGAGCTGGTAGAGCTCCGGGCTGCCGAACTGGTAGGGCCACCACAGGGCGGGGTTGGCCACGTGCAACTGTGGATAGGCGGCCGGGTCGAAGGTGACCTCGCGGCGTTCGTTGGCGGCCAGGGTGACCGCCTGGTTGACCGAGATGGTGGGGTAACCGGCCTTGGTCACGGTGGCGCTGACCGTCGTGGTGACCGGGGCGTTTGTGGCATTGACGGCGTCGACGTAGACGGTCAGGTCAGCCGCGTTGGTCGCCGGCAGCGGCAGCACCGTCCTGACGTACGGATCGCGCAACGCGACCGGCCCGGTCGTGTCCAGCAGAGTTCTGCCCCAGAGCCCGGCGTTCATGTCGGGCGCCTCCGGGTTCCAGTCGACGGTGCAGAAGGAGAGGTCCTTGCAGTCGTGCGCGGGCGGGGTGACCAGGATCGCGAGCGCGTTGAGCGCGCCGGGCCTGATCAGGTTCGTCACGTTGTACTCGTGCACGACCATGGTGCCGACGGCGTTGGCGTCGAGTTGGGTGCCGTTGAGCCAGATCTGGGCCCGGTAGCTGATCCCCTTGAAGCGCAGCCAGTACGCCTGGTCCGCGGTGGCGGCCGAGGCGGTGAACTGCCCTCGGAACCACCAGTTCTGGCCGGTCAGGTCCGGCACCGACTGCAGATTCTGGCCGAAGTAGATGTTCTGGTAGACGTTGTCGGCGACGAGCCCGGCCAGGACGGTCGACGGAAGCGACACGGGATTCCAGCCGGCGGTGCTGTAGCCGACCTGGGAGATGGCCGTGCCGGGGTCCGTGACGCTGGTGGCTGATCGCAACGCCCAGCCCGACGACAGCTCGGTCGAGCCGACGGTGGCGGCGCTCGCGGTCGGCACGCCGACCGCGCCGACGCCGGCCACCAGGGCGAGCGCCAGCAGCAGTACCGCGACGGATCGGCGCGGGCGACGGGCAGGGCGGATGGCAACGGGCGGTGACATGGGTGGCCTCCTCGATCCGATCGAAGGAAAGCGGTGCGCCGCTCGATGCGACGCCTAGGAGCCGGTTGGCCAGGACACCTGGGTGGAGTGGTAGTAGTTGATCCCCATGACGTGCCAGCGCGGCCCCTGGGCACCCAGCCGTTGGTTGAACGACGCCCAGTCGTGGGTGCTCATCGGGGACCAGCCCAGCTCGGCGATCGCGGGCAGGCGCGGGAAGGCCATGTATTCCACGTCCGCGAGCGTCTCGATCGTCTCGGTCCACAGCGGCGCCTCGACCCCGAGCACGGACGTTTCGCCGACGCCCGCCAGATACGCCCCCGGGTCCCAGCCGTACGCGTCCTGGACATCGATGTATCCGGCCCAATGCTGACCGAGTCGGGTGCGGGAGTTGTACTTCATGTCGAGATAGGTGTGATTCGCCGGCGACATCACGACCTTGGTGCCGTTCTGCGCCGCCGCCGTCACCGCGGCATTGGACGTGGTGGTCCCCCAGAACTGGGCGACGGTCGACGGCAGGACCGGGGCGTTGACGATGTCGTGCCAGCCGACCACGGTCTTGCCGTGCGCCGCCACGATCTGCTGCGCCCGGTTCATGAAGGTGGTGTAGTCCGACGCGGTGGTGGAGCTGGCCTCGTCCCCGCCGATGTGCAGGTAGGGCCCGGGGGTCAGCGCGGCGATCTCGCCCAGCACCTGGTCGAGGAAGGTGTAGGTGATCTCCTTGCTCACACACAGCGAGCTGAACCCGACCTTCGTGCCGGTGTAGAGCTTCGGCGCCACGTTGTCACAGTTGAGTTCCGCGTACGAGGCGAGCGCCGCGTTCGTGTGACCGGGCATGTCGATCTCGGGCACGATCGTGATGTACCGGACGGCGGCGTACGCGACGATCTGCCGGTATTCGTCCTGGGTGTAGTACCCGCCCGTGCCGCCGCCCACCTCGGTGCTTCCGCCGTAGATCGCGAGGTTGGGCCAGCTGTTGACGGCGATCCGCCACCCCTGGTCGTCGGAGAGGTGCAGGTGCAGCCGGTTCAGTTTGTAGAGCGCGATCTCGTCGATGTACCGCTTGACCACGGACACCGGCAGGAAATGCCGCGCGACGTCGAGCATGGCCCCCCGGTGGGCGAAGCGGGGATGGTCGACGATCTGCCCGCCGGCCACCTCCCACGGCCCGGGCTGCACGCTCGCGCTCTCGACCGCCGGGGGCAGTAGCTGGCGCAGCGTCTGGACACCGGCGAAGAGGCCGGCCGGCTGGTTGGCGCGCACGACGATCGACGCGTCCGTGACGTCCAGTTGGTAGCCCTCGTCGCCGACCTCCGTCGGCGCCCCGGACAGCAGCAGGGAGATGCCGTCGGCCGGTCCGCTGCTCGGCGCGGCGGCGATCGGCACGGGATAGCCGGTCGAGGGGCGCAGGATGGCGGCGAGCTGGCCGGCGATGTCCGCCGCCGCGGCCGAACCGGCCTGGGCGTAGATCGTCGTCGTCGTGGTGATCCGGTAGGTCACCCCTTGCGTCGCCGTCGCGACGACCGGCGCCGGCAGGACGGACGCCAGCGACGCGCTGGTGGCCTCCTGCTGGACGTCGGAAGCGGCAGCGCCGCTCAAGCCGCTGGTAACGGCGAGCATCACGGTGGTGAGGAGCAGAGGTACGCCGCCGATCGTCATGGCTGCCTCCGGAGGCTAACGATCCGCAGGAAGCGGACTGTCACGCTCACCGCGCATCGATCCTTGTCGCTAGCAGTCAACGTAGCGGGCATCTTTTCGTAAGGCAAGCTTCCTAACAAATTTCGACCGCTCGCTGCGTCGGTCACGGCCCCCGGTCGATTGTGGACTTCGAGGTGTCGATGGCACCGTTGCGCGTGCGACCATTCAACGTGAGTCGATTTCGTTGATCGGGGAGTGTCGTCATGCAGCCTGATCACCCTCGGCGGGTACGGGTAGAGCCGGTGAGCGCCGGTGACGTGGAGTTCTTCGTGGAACTGGCGGACGAGGGCGGCCCGGAGACCGTCGGCACCGGGAGGCTGCTCTCCTTCGACGGGGTCCGCGACACGGTCCAGGCGGTCGCCGGTGAGCTGGCCCAGGTCTGGGAGCAGGTGAAGCCGGCGGAGGCGACCGTCGAGTTCGGGCTGTCGCTGACCGCCAAGGGTGGGCCGCTCACCGGCCTGATCGTCGCCGGCGACGGGTCCGCGACCCTCAAGATCACCCTGGTCTGGAAAGGCGGTTCGTGACCAACGCGGGTCATCCGGCGAGCGGCACCGGTGTCGCCTCCCTCCAACTGCGCCGACACGTGGTGCGGGTGGACGGTGTCGCCGGCGAGTTGCTGGGGAGTGGCTTCTTCATCGCGCCCGGCTGGGTGGTGACCGCGGCTCACGTCGTGTTCGACCAGGGCCGGGGGACCTTCCGCGAGCTGGTCGGTGTGACGCCCGCGGCCGGCGACGTCGGCGACGTGGCGGTGCAGGCCGAGGTGGTCGCGTGCTCCGACCCGCCGGACGGCACCACGCTGTGGCCCTTCCCGGACCTGGCCCTGCTGCGGCTGCACGACACCCAACCCTGGGTGGACCGCCACCCCTGCGTGTGGGCCGCGAAGGGCGAGCCACTCGGGGACGACTGCCACGCCTACGGCTTTCCGCCCCGGGAGCGCAACGCGCCGTCGTACGGCGCCCCCGCCCGGTTCACCTTCGAAGGCGTCGACGGCGACGGGTTCTTCCGGCTCAAGTTGGGCCAGGCGGCCCCGGGCCTGTCGGGCGCGCCGCTGCTGTGCCCGACGCGACGTGCCGTGGTGGGGGTGATGACCGGAACCCGGGACCGGAGCGGCGACCTGGGTGGCTGGGCGGCACCGATCTCCGCCCTGCTCGGCGAGGTGCCCGGCGTGCCCGAGGAGTTGGTCTCCTACGGGCGCGGCCTGGTGCGGCAGGGGACCGAGGCGGTGCTGGCCGACCGACGGACCTGGCATGCCGTGGTCCCGGTGACCGTCCCCGAGGAACTGTGGCCGGACTGGGACGGCTTCGAGCGGGTGCCCGGCTCGCTGCCGGCCGAGATGCTGCTCGCCGACTCGCGCGTGGTGCCGTACCGCCTTCGGGACGAGGACCTCAGACACGCCGTGCGCTGGTGCGAGCAGCCCACGGCGATGGAGGTGTGGCGCTTCGCCGGCGTCGGCGGCGCCGGAAAGACGCGCCACGCGATCGAACTGTGCCGGGTGATGGCCGAGCGGGACTGGCTCGTCGTGCGGTGGACCGAACTGACCGCGCTGCACGCCGCCGTGCAGGACGTCGCCGGCCTGCCGCTGCCGCGTCTGATCGTCATCGACTACGTCGAGGCGATCGCGGTCGACACGCTGCGCGCGCTGCTCGACAAGCTTCGCGCGAACGCCACACAGCTCGCGCCCGTACGGGTGGTCCTGCTCACCCGCACCGTCGCCGGATATGGGTTGAGCAGCGGGGACGTCCTGCGCGAGATCGGCAAGGGCGCGGGGCCGGCACTGCGGAGGATCTTGAACAGCAGCGGCGACCCGATCGCCATCCGGGGCATCTCGGCGGACGAGCGGAGCGAACTCTACGACGCCGCCTTCCGGGCGTTCCGACGCGCCTGGCTGGGCGACGAGCCGACCCAACCGGTGCCGGCGCCGGACCTCACCGGCCGGCAGTACGAGGTGCCGCTGGAGGTGTTGCTCGAGGCGTTCGACCGCGCGCTGTCGGGCAGCCTGGCCGCCAGCGACCGGCCGCCGGTCGACCGGGCGCTCGACCACGAGGCGCGGCACTGGAACGGCCGGGCGCCGGACGCGCTGCCCGAGCGGTCGCGCCGGGCCGCGGTCGCGCTGGCCACCCTCGCCGGTGCCGAGAACGACCACCAGGCCGACGCCCTGCTGCGGGTGCTCCCGGAGCTGCGCGGCGACGCGGCGGCGGCGCTGCGGAGGGAAACCGTGGCTTGGCTCTCGGGGCTCTACGCCGGCCCCCTGCACATCAACCCGGTCCGACCCGACCTGTTGGGAGAGACGTTGGTGGCCGAGGTTCTCGCCGGCCAGGGCGACGGCGGCAGGGAACTGCTCGGGGCGGTGCTCGAACAGGACGACGACGCCCAGGTCGCCCGCAGCCTCGACCTGCTGGCCCGGCTGGCCGTTACCGACAACGCCGCCGCGGGCTGTGTGGCGACCGCGCTGTTCGACCGCCATCGACAGCTGGTCGACCGGGCGGAGGGGCGCGCCAGCGGCACCGCGGAGCGGCCCGGGAATCTGGACCTCGCCATCGGCCTGCAGCGGCTGTTCGGCGGCGAGGTCGAGGCGAGAATGGAGGATCTCGCCCGGGCGGCATCGGCCAGCGACGTCGAGATGTTGGAACTGTCCGTGTCGTACAACCGGATCGGCGACCTGGCGCGACGCTCCGGCCAGAGCGAGCGGGCCGAGGCGCTGTACACGCGCGGTCTCGTCATTCGCGAACGGCTCTCCTGGGCCCATCCGGAGGACGACCGGTTCGCGCGTGAGCTCTCCATCTCCTACAACAAGCTGGGTCAGCTGGCCCTCTGGCTCGGGCAGCCCGAGCGCGCCCGCGGGCTGTACGAGAAGGGCCTGGCGATCCGTGAGCGGCTGGTCGAGCTGCACCCGGAGGACAGCACCTTCGCCCGTGACTTCGCGGTCTCGCAGGACCGGTTGGCCGAGCTCATCCGCGAGTCGGGCGACAACAGGCGGGCGGAGGTCCTGTACCGGCAGGTGCTGGCGATCCGTGAACGGCTGTGCGAGGAGGATCCGACCAACACGACGTTCGCTCGTGACCTCTCCATCTCCTACGACGTGCTCGGCGATCTCGCGCTGGAGGCGCGGCGGTCGGGTGAGGCACGGCAGCTCTACGAGCAGGGGCACCGCATCCGGGAGAAGCTGTGGGCCGACGAACCGGACAACACCACCTTCGCCCGTGACCTGTCGAACTCCTACGACCGCCTGGGCGACCTCGCCGTCGAGGCCGCGCGGTACGACGAGGCGAAGCAACGGTACGAGCTGGCGCTGGGGATCCGGCAGCGGCTGCGGGCCTCGCAGCCGCGCAACACCGACTTCTCCCACGACCTGTTGGTCTCCTACGGCGGACTGGGCGACCTCGCGGTCAGCAAGGGGCAGCTCGACGAGGCCGAGCGGCTCTACCAACTCGGGCTGCTCGTCGCCGAGGACCTGCTCGCGGCCGAGCCGCGCAACGCCACCTTCGCCCGCGACGGCTTGTTCTTCCACATCAACCTGGGCGAGCTCGCGGCTCGGCGCGGGGATGTCCGGGAGGCGGAGCGGTTCTATCGGCTCGGCCGCACCCGGGCCGAGCGGCTGCTCGCCGGCGAGCCCGACAGCATCCGGTTCGCGCGGGACGTCGCGTCCTGCTACGAGCGCCTGGGCAGGATTGCGCTCAACGCCGCGCCGGACGAGGTCACGGTCAACGCCGAGACGCTGCTCAGCGCGGCGGTGCACTTTCGCCGGAACCTGCGGGCCAGGGAACCGGGCAGCGTCGAGCTCGCCGAGGAACTGGCGTGGTCGTTGCAGCTGTTCAGCCGACTCGCCGACCGGGCGGGCATGGAACGGGCCATGGTCGAGGCCCGGGAGGCACTCGAGGCGTTCGAACACTCCGCCACGCTCAGCAGGTCCGGCCGCGAACTGCTCGACCGACTGCGGCCGCTGGACCCCGAGTCCCTGTGGTGACCAATATCGGTCAGCCGCCCTGGGGTGATGCGAACTTTAGGCCGAATGGATACTGTTGTCCTCCACATCCTCGGACCATGCTGAGGTGTGGAGGGCCGGGCCGTCCATCGATGTGGCCGCCGGCTACGACCCTCACACCATCCCACACAGTGCCAGCCCCCGATTCCCGGGGTGCCCACCGGGCCGCCGCCTGATCGCCGGGTCGCCAGGGCATCCCCGCAATAGAAAGAGCGAGCTCGTGAAGATCGTTGAGGCGCAGCGGGCCACCATGACCGAATCGCTCGGCGAGGTGCGGCGTACGCCGCTGCACCAGATCCCGGTCGACCAGGCGGCGGACATCGTCAGGAAGGTCATGCGCCACCGCGACGCGGCTCCGGGCACCGTGGAGGTGGCCCGGTTCGGATCCGCCGCGTGAGCGCGGGTCCGCCGTGACCACCGCCGGGTCGCCGCGGCCGTGGCCCATCAGCCAGTACGTGTTGAAGGTCCACAGCCGCTGCGATCTCGCCTGCGACCACTGCTACGTCTACGAGCACGCCGACCAGAGCTGGCGCGACCGTCCCCTGTTCATGGATCTCGCCACGGTGGAGGCGGCCGCCGGGCGGATCGCCGACCACGCGACGGCGCACCGCCTGACGGCGGTCAGCGTGGTGCTGCACGGCGGCGAACCACTGCTGCTCGGTCCGCGGCGGATGCGGGAGGTCCTTCAGGCGCTGCGCGGGCGGATCGAACCCGCCAGCCGGCTGGACCTACGCATGCAGTCCAACGGCGTGCGACTGTCCGAGGAATACTGCGACCTCTTCGTGGAGTACGACGTCCAGGTCGGCATCTCACTGGACGGAGACCGCGCGGCCAACGACCGGCACCGCCGGTTCGCCCACGGCGGTAGCAGCCACGCACAGGTCCGGCGCGGGCTCGGGATGCTGCGCCGGGAGGCGTACCGGCGCCAGTTCGCGGGCATCCTCTGCACGATCGACCTCGCCAACGACCCGATCGCCGTGTACGAGGCGTTGCGGGCCGAGGAGCCGCCGCGGATCGACCTGCTGCTGCCGCACGCCACCTGGGCACAGCCGCCGCGCCGACCCGACGGGCGACCCACGCCGTACGCGCAGTGGCTGCTGGCCGTCCACGACCGCTGGACGGCGGACGGCCGGCCCATGTCGATCCGGCTGTTCGACTCGCTGCGGTCCACCGCCACGGGTGGGCACAGTGGCAACGAGTGGGTCGGTCTCGACCCGGCCGATCTCGTGGTCGTCGAGACCGACGGCACGTGGGAGCAGGTCGACTCGCTGAAGACCGCGTACGCCGGCGCGCCGGCCACCGGGCTGAGCGTGTTCACCCACAGCGTGGACGAGGTGTCGGTCCTGCCCGGCATCGCCCGCCGGCAGACCGGGCTGGACGGACTCGCGGCCGAGTGCCGCGCCTGCCCGGTCGTGCGCCAGTGCGGCGGGGGGCTCTTCGCGCACCGCTACCGCGAGGGCAGCGGCTTCGACAACCCGTCGGCGTACTGCGCCGACCTGAAGGAGCTGATCGTGTCGCTCAACGCGCGGATGACCGCCGAGCCGGCACCCGTGCCGGTCGACGGGGACGGTGCGGACCTGCCCGACGGCCTGCTGGACCGGATCGGCTCCGGCCACACCGACGCGCACGCCGTACGGTTTCTCGCCGACTCCCAGCTGGCGATCACCCGAGCGCTGCTCGTCGCGGTCGCCGACAGCGGTCCGGCGTCCACCAGGGCCGGCTGGGAGCTGCTGGCCCGGCTGGACCAGGAGGCGCCCGAGGCGGTCGACGCCGCGCTTCGCCACCCGTACGTCCGGGTCTGGGCCGTCGACGCGTTGCGACACGCCGGGGTCGACCGTGGCGCGGGCTCCCACCTGTCCTGCGTCGCCGCCGCGGCCGCCGTACGGGCCGGTGTCCGCGCCCAGATCGAGGTCCCGGTGCGGGTCGGCGTGATCCACCTGCCCTCGGTCGGTGCGGTGGCGCTGCCGAACCCGGCCACCGGCACCGCGACCCTGACCGTGACGCCGGAGAGCTGGACCATCCGCCACGGCGCGGAGCGGGCGCGGCTGGTCTTCGACGGCGATCCCGCCCGCGACCCGCAGGTGGTGGGGGCCCGCTGGCAGGCCAGCCGACGGCTCGCGTTCGGCGGGACGACGATCCTGTTCGAGGATCTCGACCCCTTCCGGGACTGCCACGACTGGAAGGCGGCCGAGCGGGTGAGCGCACCGGAGTTCGCCGCGTGGGGCGAGGCCGTGGCCCGCGCCTGGGCGGCCATCGAAGCCGACGTGCCCCACCAGGCGGCCGGCGTGCGGGCCGGGCTGCGGGCGGTGGTGCCGCTGGTGGACGATCCGACCGGGACGATGCGCAGCTCCACGGCGCGCCAGGCGTTCGCGTCGGTCGGTCTCGCCCGCGCGGACGGTCCCGCCACCGCGGTCATGATCGTGCACGAGTTCCAGCACAGCGTGCTGGGCGCGCTGCTCGACCTCTGCGACCTCTTCACCCCGGAACACACCGGGCGCCTGAGCGTCGGCTGGCGCAACGACCCCCGCCCGATCGAGGGCGTGCTGCAGGGCACGTACGCGCATCTGGCGATCACCGACATCTGGCGGCAGCGGGCGCGGCGGGCGGGCGCCGACAGCGTGGCGCACGAGCGCCACCAGCAGTACCGGGCCTGGACCGCCGACGCCGCCGACGCGCTGCTGGGCTCAGGCGCGCTGACCCCGGCCGGCGAGCGGTTCGTCGGCCGCATCGCCGAGGCGTTGGCGAGCTGACGGCGATGACGGCGGTGCCGGCCACGGTCGAGTCGCTGAGCGAGCAGCTCGCGGCGGTGGGGGTCGCCGGCGGCCGCAGCGTGCTGGTGCACGCGTCGATGCGTGCGGTGGGTCCGGTGGTCGGCGGCGCGGCGACGGTGCTGGCGGCGCTGCGGCGGGTGGTCGGGCGGGCCGCGGTCGTGGTACCGGCGCAGACCGCCGACAACTCCACGTCCAGCCCCGCCTTCCAGGCGGCGACCAGGGGGCTGACGCCGGCCGAGGTGGCCCGTCACATCGCCCGGATCGAGGGGTTCGATCGGGCCACGACCCCGTCGGTCGGCATGGGGGTGTTCGCCGAAACTGTCCGGCGAGACCCGGCGGCGATCCGCAGCGCCCATCCGCAGTCGGTCACCACGTCGAGCCGCTCGCGTTCCCCGGCCAGCCGCAGCATGGTCGCGACGAAGTTGGGTCCGTGCGCGCCGTAGAGCCAGGCGGTGCGCACGACATAGCCCGTCTCCGGGAGAAGCCGGGTGACGGCGAGCTCGCCGGTGAGCTTGCTGCGCCCGTACGCGTTGATCGGACAGGTCGCGGCATCCTCCGGGTACGGCGCCGTGGCGTCACCCTTGAAGACGTAGTCGGTGGAGATGTGGATCATGCGGGCCCCGGCCACGGCGCAGCCGCGGGCGAGGTTCGCCACCGCCTCGCCGTTGACCGCCGTGGCGGCCCGCTCCTGTGCCTCGGCCCCGTCGACGTCGGTCCACGCCGCGGTGTTGATCACGACGTCGTGTCCGGCGACGGCGTCCCGCACGGCGTCCGGGTCGGTGATGTCGAGGTCGGCGCGGGTGGTGGCGGTGACCGACAGGTCGTCCCGGGAGCGGAGGACGGCCAGCACGTCCCGCCCCAGCATGCCGGCCGCGCCGGTGACGAGCAGCCGACTCATGCGGCGTCGGTCGAAGCGCCGGTCGCCTTCAGCGGCTCCCACCAGCCCCGGTTGTCCCGGTACCAGCGCACCGTCTGTGCCAGGCCGCTGTCGAGGTCGATGCTCGGCGCGTACCCCAGCTCGGCGCTGATCTTGCTGATGTCCAGCGAGTAGCGGCGGTCGTGACCCTTGCGGTCGGCGACCGGGACGACCCGGTCCCAGCCGGCGCCACAGGCCTCCAGCAGCCGGGCGGTGAGTTCCCTGTTGGTCAGCTCGGTGCCGCCGCCGATGTTGTAGACCTCGCCCGCGCGGCCCTTCTCCTGGACCAGCGCGATGCCCCGGCAGTGGTCGTGTACGTGCAACCAGTCGCGGACGTTGCCGCCGTCGCCGTAGAGCGGCACGGTGTCACCGTCGAGCAGGTTGGTGACGAACAGGGGGATGACCTTCTCCGGAAACTGGTACGGCCCGTAGTTGTTGGAGCAGCGGGTGACCACCACGTCCATCCCGTGGGTCCGGTGGTAGGCCAGGGCCAGCAGGTCGGAGCCGGCCTTCGAGGCCGAGTACGGCGAGTTCGGCGACAGCGGCCAGGTCTCCGTCCAGGAGCCCTCGTCGATGGAGCCGTACACCTCGTCGGTGGAGACGTGCACGAACCGGTGCGCGCCGTGCCGCAGCGCGGCGTCGAGCAGGGTCTGGGTGCCGAGCACGTTCGTGGTCACGAACGGGGCGGCACCGGCGATGGAGCGGTCCACGTGGGATTCCGCCGCGAAGTGGACGATCACGTCGTGGCCTGCCACGACCTCGTCGACCAGCGTCTGGTCGCAGATGTCACCCCGTACGAAGCGCAGGCGCGGATCCTCGCGCACCGGGGCGAGGTTGTTCAGGTTGCCGGAGTAGGTGAGCTTGTCCAGCACCGTCACCACGGCAGGCTCGACGGCCGGAACGCCGGCAGCGCCACCGCCAGGCACGCCCAGCAGCATCCGGACGTACTCCGACCCGATGAATCCGGCTCCGCCGGTGACGAGGATCCTCACGGGTCGAGGAGTCTACGCGAATCAGCAGGACAGCCGGGGACTGCGACCGGGACCGCGGCCGGTGCCTGGTGCGGGTAGTCTCCGCGGGTGCGCGGAATCCTTCTCGCCGGCGGCACCGGCTCCCGACTCTGGCCGATCACCCGGGCCGTCTCCAAGCAGCTCATGCCGGTGTTCGACAAGCCGATGGTCTACTACCCGCTCTCCACGCTCGTCATGGCGGGGGTACGGGAGATCCTGATCATCACGACGCCGGAGGATCAGGACCAGTTCCGGCGCCTGCTCGGTGACGGCAGCCAGTGGGGGCTGCGGCTGGAGTACGTCGCGCAGGAACGGCCGGAGGGGATCGCGCAGGCGTTCCAGCTGGGCGCGGACTTCATCGGCGACGAGGCGGTCGCGCTGGTCCTCGGCGACAACATCTTCCATGGCGTCGGCCTCGGCCGGCAGCTCGCCAGCCACGGCGAACCGGTCGGCGGCCGGGTCTTCGCGTACCCGGTGGCCAACCCTGAGGAGTACGGGGTGGTCGACTTCGACGCGGCCGGGCGCGTGCTGTCGATCGAGGAGAAGCCGACCCGGCCGAAGTCCCGGTACGCCGTGCCCGGCCTCTACTTCTACGACAACCGGGTGGTCGACATCGCCCGCAAGCTCACCCCCAGCGCCCGGGGCGAGCTCGAGATCACCGCGGTCAACGAGACCTACCGCGAGTGGGGGGAGCTCTCCGTGACGGTGCTCGACCGGGGCACCGCCTGGCTGGACACCGGCACCTTCACCTCGATGATGCAGGCCGCCGAATTCGTCCGGGTCATCGAGGAACGCCAGGGCATGAAGATCGGCTGCGTCGAGGAGGTCGCCTGGCGAGCCGGCCTGATCGACGACGAACAGCTGCGGGCGCTGGCCCACCCGCTGACCAAGAGCGGATACGGCACCTACCTGCTCGGCCTGCTCGCCGAGCAGCCGCAAGGCGGTGGCCGGTGAAAATCCGGCCGCTGAGCATCGAGGGCGCCTGGGAGATCGCCCCGCAGCAGCACGGCGACCCCCGCGGGTTGTTCATGGAGTGGTACCGCTTCGACCGACTCGCCGAGGCGGTCGGGCACCCGCTCCGGCTCGCCCAGGGCAACCTCTCGGTCTCCTCCCAGGGAGTGGTCCGTGGCATCCACTTCGCCGACGTCCCACCTGGCCAGGCCAAGTACGTGACGTGCGTACGCGGAGCCGTGCTCGACGTGATCGTGGACATCCGGGTCGGCTCGCCGACCTTCGGCCAGTGGGAGACCGTCCGCCTCGACGAGGTCGACCGACGCGCTGTCTACCTCAGCGAGGGGCTGGGGCACGGCTTCTGTGCCCTGACCGACGACGCCACCCTGAGCTACCTCTGCTCCGCGACCTACAACCCGACCGGCGAGCACACGGTGCACCCCCTCGACCCCGAGTTGGCGATCGACTGGCCGGCCGAGACGCCGCTGCTGTCGGCCCGGGACGCGGCCGCGCCGAGCCTGACTCAGGCCCGCGAGTCGGGGCTCCTGCCGGACTATCACGCCTGCCGGTCGTTCACGGCCAGCCTGGGGTCGGGTGCGGGCCAGTTCCGCCCCGGCGGGTAGCTGCCGTGGAGGCTCGGAACGGGTCCGCCGCCCCCCGTCCAAGACACTCGCGCCGTCGGTAAGGACGACGGTGAAATGTCTTGCCGGCTCTGGCGGCACCGCTGATCAACCCATATCCTGCGATCGCCCAGTTGGCTGGCGTGCCGGCCCAGGGCTGCCACGGGGAGGATGGAACATGTAAGCGAATCGTCGGCACCTCAGTCGGGCTGCGACCGAGGCCCGTCTCGCCGAAGGTTGCGCGCTTAGTCGACGGTCGGGCCCATCCCCCTGTCTGGCTGCTCCGCCTCGACAACCCCCACATCGAGAACTGGTCGCGGTGGCCGGGATCCACGGTGCTGCCGGACGACGGCAGCGTTGCGTCACGGCGGCCCCCTTAACAGTGGGCCGAAGCCACACCACCCAGGCTCGACCAGTGCTGTGCACGCCGCATTCGACGAGAGGACGTTCAAGGTGATTCGCGAGGGCCGGACGCCCCCGATCCAGTCAGCGCCAGGGCGCTACCCGCACGGTGGTGCGGCCTGATGGATATGACCGAGCAGACGCCTCCGGTCGGGCAGCACGAAGGGCTTCGCGCTCTTGCCGGTTCATCCGTGGCACTCGTGCACGAATGGTTCGGCGTCACCGGTGGCTCTGAGAAGGTGTTCGGAAGCATCGCCGACCTCGTTCCCCATGCCGAACGGTTCGTGCTGTGGAAGGACCGGGGTGTCGAGGAGCCGGCCCTGCGGGAGTCCTGGCTGGCCCGCACCCCGCTGCGGCACAACAAGGCCATGGCCCTTCCCCTCATGCCGATGACCTGGCGGACCCTCACGCGTCGGCGGTTCGACGTGGTCATCTCCTCGAGCCACGCCTTCGCGCACACCGTCAAGCTGGGGCCACCCGAGACGACCCGGCATCTGAGCTACGTCCACGCTCCGGCCCGGTACCTCTGGAGCCCGGCCTTCGACAGCCGCGGCTCGAGCCCGCTGCTCGCGCTCCCGCGGCGCGCCCTCCAGGCCGTCGACGTGCGGTTCAGCCGACACGTCCACAGCTACGCGGCGAATTCACGTGAGGTGCAGGCCCGGATCCGCCACTACTGGCAACGGGACGCCGTCGTGGTCAACCCGCCGGTGGATGTCACCTTCTTCTCGTCCGCTCCCGCTGCGGACCGGAACCAGGCACGCGACTATCTGCTCGGCGTCGGGCGGTGGATTCCGTACAAGAGGTTCGACCTGATCATCGCGATCGCCGAGGCCGCCGGACTTCCGGTCGTCATTGCCGGTTCAGGGCCCGAGGAGATCAACCTCCGACGTCTCGCGGAGCGCACCGGCGTTCCGGTCACGTTCGAGGTCACGCCGAGCAAGGAGCGGCTGCGACAGCTCTACTGGGGCGCGAAGGCGCTGCTGTTCCCGGTTCACGAAGATTTCGGCATCATCCCGGTCGAAGCACAGGCGTGCGGCACCCCGGTCATCGGCATCAACCGCGGGGGGTTGCTGGAAACTGTCGTTGACGGCGAGACGGGCTTCCTCATCGATTCGGCCGACGCGGCAGCCTTCGCCGCAGTGCTGGACCGCCTCGACGAGCTCGACCGAGACCGAGTGCGGTCCAATGCGTCCAGGTTCTCCGAGGCGGCGTTCGCGGCGAACTTCTCGGCCTGGGTGGAAGATGCCGTTGCGTAGGGTGGCCGGGGTGGCGGGCCGATGAACACTCTCGGTATCGCCATCGTCAACTACATGAGCGCCGACGACACCGCGGGGCTTGTCCGTTCGCTGGTGGCGCACCACACCGATGCCGGCACACGCATCGCCCTCGCGATCGTGGACAACAGCGACCAACGGCAGGAACTCGAGCGGGTTGTCGAGTTCGCCCGAGCACACGGCCTGTCCGGCCGGGTGATCCACGGGCAGGGCAACGTCGGGTACGCGGCGGGGAACAATCTCGCGGCGAGCTGGCTCATGGAAATCGGTGCCGAACTCATCTGGGTACTCAACCCCGATACCAGGATCACCGGTGGAGTCCTCGCGTCGGCGCTGGGCCTGGGCTCGGCAGGCGACCGGGCGATTGGGGCGACAACGAGCATCGACGTAAATGGCGACATCCGCCCCGATCTGGGGATGCTCGACCTATGGACCGGCCAGAGCGGGCAGCCATTGCCCGGCGAGGATCCACCGTCGCGCAAACTGACGTACGTCGCGGGGCATTCCATCCTCATCACCCGCAAGGCGTTCGAGACGCTGAACGGCTTTTCTGAAGACTTCTTTCTCTTCTACGAGGAAGCGGACATCGCGGTCCGTTCAGCCCGTCTCGGCATACCCGTCGCGGTCGTGTCCGGCCTCACGGTCGCCCACGCAGGCGGCGGCGCGACCGGTGCGACCGCAGACATGACAGCCAAGTCGATCATCACCTACTTCCACGCCAGCCGGAGTTGCATGATCTTTTTCCGGAAGCACTACCGTCACCGGCTTCCCTTGGCAGCTGCCGCCAGGCTGCTTTACGCGGGGAAGGCCCTGTTGGTCGCCGGTCCCAAGGCAGCGACCGCGGTCATCCGAGGGACGGTTGCGGGGTTGCGGGCATGAGCCGATCACTGAGTGAACCGCTGCGGCGCGCGGCCGGTAGCGCCACGCTGATGTACCTCTCCGCGCTGGCGATGTCGGGCATCGCCATTCTGCTCAGCGTCGCGCTTCCGCCAGCCGAGCGGGGCCTTCTGGTGGCCACGACGACAAGCGCGACCATCGGCGTCGCGGTAGGCGGGTTGTCTCTCGAGACGTTCCTCCTGGCCCAGGGGGGTCAGTGGCTGAACGGCGCGGCCGGGCGTCGCAGCCTCGTCATCTACGTCGCGACCGTGCCCCTGACGGCTGTACTGGCCTGGGCATTCGCGCACTATTCCGAAGAGGGGACGCCGGGCATCGCCGCTGCGGGCGCTGCCTGCATCGCGGCGAGCAACATTCCTGCCGCCGCCGGGCTCACCCTTGGTCAATTCCTGAGCGTCTACCGATACCGTGCCGTGTTCGCCACCGTCGCGCCGGCGCTCTATGCCGTGCTGATTCTCGTTTCGGTCAAGGATGCCCAACTGTGGTTGCTCGCCTGGCTCGGCTGCCAGGCGCTGATGGCGTTGGCACTGTGGGCAAAGCATGGTCGTCCGTTGGCCCGGATGGCGCGACGCGCGTCACCTCCGAAGGAACGCCTCGACCGGCTGGGGCTCACCCACACCGGAGCGGTGGCGCAGGTCTTCACCTATCGCTTCGACCAACTCGCACTGGCCCGTTACCAGGGTCCGGACGTGCTTGCCGTTTACTCCCTTGCGGTGGCGGCGATCGAGTTCACCCAGGCCGGGGCAGTCGTTGCGGCTCAGCGCACCCTCGGTGACCACGAGGACGGCTCGGACCAGCGCTTGTTCGGGCTGCTACGTAGGGCGGTGTACCTCGCGGTCGGCATGGGCGTCCTTGTTCTCGTCGGGCTCGCCGGCATCGGGGTCCTGACGAGCGGATACACGGCCGCGCTGCTGCTCGGCCTGATCCTGGTGCCGCGCAGTATCGCGGTGACCATCGGCAAGGTGTTGAGCGCCAGGCTGGTCAATCTCGGTGGCGAACGGGCGACTGCGACGATCGCCGTGGGCACCGCACTGGTAGCGGTTGTCGGCTACTCTCTCGCCGCTCAGCGGTTCGGCGCCCTGGGCGTCGCCGCCATCTCCGTCGTGCTGTTCTCCCTGCACAGCACGGTCACGGCTCTTGTCCTGCGGACGCGGTCCCGAGTGCAGATCGAGCCTGATTCCGAAGCACATTCCATGGACAGTAAGGTTGGCACCAGTGCCTGACAGAGTCGTTGCAGTGATCCTCAACTGGAACTGCGCGGACGACACAGTGCGATGCCTCGAGGCGGTCAGGGCCGGTAGTACCGTGCCGGAGATCATCGTCGTCGACAACGGCTCGAGCGACGACTCCATCGCAAGGCTCGAAAAGGTGGAGGTGCCCTTCACGCTACTGCGGCTGGACCGCAACCTGGGATACGCGGGCGGCATGAACGCGGGCATCCGGGAGGCGCACGACCGCGGTGCCGAGTGGGTCTGGCTGTTGAACGCCGACGCGGTGCCGCGGCCGCACGCCCTGTCCACCCTGCTCCGGCACGAGGACCGATTCGCGGTCTCGACGCCGCTGCAGACGACCTCGGCGCAACCGGACGATCCGAATCCCGAGCCCTACCTCGTTTCCGCGATGCTCCCCAAGGGCAAGGTCCGCCCATTCCGCTGTGCCGGCTGCGCCGAAGGGGCGCACGAGGTGGACATGGTCACCGGCGCGGCCCTCCTCCTGCGCGTTTCCTGGGTGATCGGGGTCGGGCTGTTCGACGAACGGTTCTTCCACTACAAGGAGGAGTTCGATCTTGTTCGCCGCATCGGAGATGCGGGCGGCCGGATCGGATTCGTGTGCGGCTCCGAGGTCTGGCACAGACGGGGCGGCAGCCTGAGCGGATCCAGCCCCAGGGCCAGGTACTACTACCACCGTAACGAGATCCTCTACGTGCGGAAGCACTACTCCCGGCCGTTGCGGCGGCTCCTGTTCGGCGAGCCGATCCACTACAAGAACGTGGCGAGGTCATTGTTCCGGATCGCTGTCGGCACCGGAGAGCATCGGCGCAGGTCACTCGCTGTCCTGGCCGGATACTGGGACGGCCTACGGGGCATTCACGGCCCCACCGAAAGGTTCTAGGGTGCACATCCTGTTCGTGAGCCACTCAGCCGACCTCATGGGCGCGGAGCGTTCGCTGGCCGCACTGGTGCGGGAGGCTGTCGAAATCCGCGGCCACCAGGTCACCGTCTCGTTGCCAGCGGAGGGCCCGCTGCGCGCTGAGCTGACCCGGGTCGGCGCAGCGGTGGTGGTCCTGCCGACCAGACTATGGATGGGACGCAGACACACCGCGTTGGTGGGCCTGGTCCGATCCGGTCAGGCGGCGGCCTCCGTGCCCAGGTACTGGCGGTATCTGCGCCGAACGCGGCCGGACCTTGTGGTGACCAACTCGGCCGTTGTCCCGGCCGGTGCGATCGCCGCCCGGATGGCTCGTATCCAGCACGTCTGGACGATCAGGGAGAGTCTCCTCACCAACCCGAGCCTGCGGTCAGCCGTGCCGAGACGGATCATCGCCCGACTCATCGCCAGCCTCGCGGACGGCCTCGTCGTGATCTCCCACTACGTCGCCGGCCAGTTGCTGAGCGCGGCCCCCGCCGGGCGGCCGAAACTGCGGGTCATTCCGCCGTCAGTGGCGCCTCGCGCGATGGAGTCCGTGGTTCAACAGCGCCGCAACACGCAGGAGCTGAAGCGACTCGTGCTGCTCGGGCGCTACTCGGCGGAGAAGGGCCAAGCGGACGCCATCGAGGCGTTGGGCCGGTGCGTCAGAGCGGGGCTGTCCCTCGAACTGAAGCTGGTGGGCGTCGGCGACCCGACCGCGCAGCGAGCACTCCGGGCGCTCGCCCAGGAGCACGGAGTGGGCCACCTCGTCGACGTGTCCGAGTGGACGAACGATCCCCAGGCGCTGTATTCCGAGGCGGATGCAACCTTGATGCTGTCCCGCAACGAGGCCTACGGCCGGGTGACACTGGAGTCACTCATGTCGGGGACACCGGTGATCGGATTCCGTGCCGGTGCCACGACCGAGATCCTCGCCGACGGCGGCGGCGTACTGGTGGAACCGAATTCCGAGGCGTTGGCGCGGGCCCTGCTCGCCGTGGCCGAGGACCGCGAGACCGTCGGCCGGCTCAGGTCTGAAGCAACGCGACGGGCGCGGGAGCTGAATTCCGCGCCCTCGTCGGCGCCGACCTTCATCTCCTATTTGGAAGAACTACAGGCGAGCTGCCCGTGACAAGGTCGGGGAGGAGTTTCGGCCCTCCTGCCGTACTGGCCGTCTCGGCTGGCATCCTACTCAGCTGGAAGCCTGTCCTGCTGGGCATCCTGGGGCTGGTCGCGCTGCTCGTCTGGGGGCTCTGGACCCCATCCCGGCTGAACTACGCGCTGTTCGCGGTGTTGTTCCTCGTACCGGTCACTGCTGATCCGGGCTATCCCGCCAAGCCCGTATGGATGGTCCTGCTCACCGCGACAGCGATCGCCCTGTTCGGTCGCCTTCAGCGGTTCCATCCGGACAAACCGTTCGCGTCGGTCGGAATGCTAGTCATGGCTCTGCCGGCCGCAGGTGCCGTGGCCGCCCTAGTGCACTGGCACGGACCGAAGGACCTGATCTTCGCCCTCGCGCCCTTCGTCTGCTATGCCGTCATCGCCTGGCACGTGGTGGAGGAAGCGCGGCAGGACCCGGAGGCGCTCAAGAGCTTGGCAAGAGCGTTCGCCTGGGTGGGCGTACCTGTCGCGCTTCTGGCGATCTACCAGCGCGTGACCGGCACGTGGCCGATCCTCGACGAGCTGGCTACCAGCAACGCGTTCACCTCGTCAGCCGGTGCCGGCAGATCGGTGGGCACCATCGGGCACCCGATCGTCTACGGCACCTACTGCATGATGTCGATGTGCGTCGCGATAACCCTGCGTGGTCGCCTCTGGCAGTTGCCGTTCGCCGCCGGCGCGGTCGGCCTGCTGCTGTCCGGCTCACGTAGTGCGTGGATCGGTACGGCGTGCGCCGCCGTCGTCTGGTATCTCGCGCAGAGACGAAAGGTGACACGCCGCGGTCTGGTTCTCGTCGCGGTCAGCCTCGCGGTCGGCGCGGTGGTGGTGGTTGCCCGGCCCAGGCCCCTGCGGGGGACGATTGATCTGGTCGCTTCCCGGCTGACCAACCTGACGGGATCAAGTTCCGCCACCGCACGTTACAGCCGATCCGAGACGGCGCTTTCCGGCCTGCGGCAAGGCTTCGACACCGTGCTGTTCGGCCAGGGACCAGAGGCGCACGTCCGGTTCTTCCAGGAGGTGGGAATCGGCGACCACCTGGCGCAGACCTTCGACAACAGCTTCCTCACGTTGTGGTACGACCTCGGGCTGATCACACTCCTGCCCTTCCTGGCCATCCTGGTGGCGCTGTTCGTCCGATCGAAGTCGTTGACCGCCCGGCTGTTGGTCGTCGGAATTGCGGTGCAGATCTATTTCTTTGATTTCTACCTGTGGCCTTGCGCGGCGGCGGCCCTCATTCTGGCGGCTGGCCTGGCAATTGCCAGGGATTCCAGCGAGACAACCCTCCCTCCCCGGGATACGCGCGCATCCGCTAATGTCCCGCTCGCCCGGCCGGGATGAGGGGTTCCCGGGCAGGCGTCCTGCTAGGATCCGCCGGGCGCATTTCGCATGAGTTGGCTTTGACTTGGTTGGCGCCAGGCCGCAGCGAGTGAGGTTCAAGAGTGAGGCTTTCGGGCAGAATCCGGCCGACTGGCGTGCCCAGCCCGCCAACGGACACCGGGCAACACCCGACGGGTGTCCGGGGCATCGTCAACAGATCACTCCTGGTGGCCAGACAGTGGACCCAGTTGACGCCTCGGCATCACTTGCAGGCATTACGCGCCTACCGTTGGGCAGTGCTGGCACTCGCCCTCCTCGGCGGGGTCGGGGGCGGCGTGGCATCCCTGCTGCAGACCCCGGTTTACCGGGCGAGCGCGCAGCTGTTCTTCTCGCCAAATTTCCCGACGGCGGACGTCCGCCAGTTGGACGCGGGCGGAAACTACATTCTGCAACGCGTCCGATCATACACCGAGATCGCCAACAGTCCCGAGGTCGCCACGACGGTAATCAATCAGTTGGACCTCCCGTATTCGCCTGAAGAATTGATGTCGCGGGTCAATGTCACGGGCAAGGCCAGTACGGCTGTGCTGACGGTCGAGGTCGCGGACGAGACACCCGAGCGAGCCCGGGACATCGCCAATGCGATCGCGGACGAATTTCCAGGATTCATCGGCCGGTTGGAGAAACCGACCGGGGTCGAATCAACGCCGGTCAAGGTTTCGGTCGTCCGTCGGGCGACCACGCCGCCCTCGCCGGAATCGCCGCAGCCACTCACCGACGTCTCGCTGGGTCTTGCCGGCGGTCTGTTCGTCGGCACTGCAGCGGCGATCATCGGTTACGCGCGGCAGCGCACCGTACGTGACGAGAGCCACGCGGCCGAGGTTGCCGACCTGGCCCTGGTCGGGGTGGTCGACGCCGGTTCACCGGCTTCGGCGCTCATGACGCGCGACGAACGATCCGTCCGGGCAGAGGCCTTCCGGCAGATGCGGACCGACGTCCGGCTGCAAGCGGTCGGCGAACGATTGACGAGCATCATGGTCACCGGGTGCGGCGCGGGCGACGGCCAGGCGGCCGCCGTGGGAAATCTGGCGATCGCGTTCGCGCGGGCGGGCGAGACGGTGGTGCTGGTTGACGGCAACCTGAGGAACCCCGAGATCCACGAGCTGTTCGCCGTCGCCAACGAGGCCGGATTGGCGACCGTCCTCCGCGGGGAGGCGTCGGTCAACGGCGTGGTGACTCAGTGGCGCCAGGAGCTTCCGCTCTACCTCCTGCCCACCGGCAGGGTCGAACCAGGCCCGGCCGAGAAATTGTTCCAACCCGACCGGCTGGCCAAGCTGATGGAATCGTTCCGTCTCGGCCAGGTCCTGGTGATCGTCAACGGACCGCCGCTGTTGTCCGACGCCGAGGCGACGTTTCTGGTAAGCGCTACCGACGCGACCGTGGTTGTCGCACGACTCGGGTCGACGGAGGCCGACCAGCTCGCCGCCACGGTGGCGGTGCTGCGAAAGATGCGCGCAAACATGCTGGGCCTGATCGCGGTTCGCTGAACCAGGTCGTGCGGTTCGGGCCGGGGTTGGGCAGCCGATCCGGCAAGCGCCCGGCGACGGCCCGCCACAGTGGACCGCTCTTCGCGGCGCGGGCTGGACCGGGTGCGAACAACAGATCTCCTGGTAGGGCTGCCACGGCGAGATCCGTTAGACTGGCGAGCGCCTGGTTTCCGCAGAGGCAGCGGACGACAGAGACCGGGTTCCTGGATCCGGTGACATCCACATAGGTTTACGAGGATGAGCGATAACGTCGCGATGCTGTTGCGGCGGGCGGGCTTCGGTCCGACTGCGTCCGAACTGGCGGCCGCGAAGAAGGCTGGTTACGCGGCGACCGTGGCAAGGCTGACCGCGCCGTCCGGGCCGGACCGGGGTGCCGCCGCCGCACCGATGCCGGACCTCGGCCGGGACCCGTTCGACAATCTGCCGAATCCGACCACGGAGCAACGGGCTGCGGCGGAGTCGACACGGAAAGCGCATACCGACGCGATCATTCGTTGGTGGCTGGACCGCCTGACAGTCGCGGACCATCAGGCCACCGAAAAGCTGATGTTCTTCTGGCACGGGCACTGGGCCACATCGATACGCAAGGTCGGCAGCCCGCAGTTCATGCTCGCGCAGCACCAGAAGATCCGCGAATCGCCGAACTTCAAGGTGATGGCCAGGCGGCTGGTTTCCGACCCGGCGCTGGTCTACTGGCTCGACGGGCAGCTCAACACCAAGGATGCGCCGAACGAGAACCTCGCCCGGGAGCTGATGGAGCTGTTCATGCTGGGCATCGGACACTATTCCGAGCGGGACGTGAAGGAGGCAGGGCGCGCGCTGACCGGGTGGAGGACGGACCTGGGTGTGCCGAGCACGGCAATCTACTTCCCCGCCGACCACGACGCCGCGCCGAAGACGATTCTTGGCCGGACCGCCAACTTCGACGCCTACACACTCGTCGATTTCCTGGCGAAGCAGCCTGCCTGCGCGCGCTTCATCGCCTCCCGCCTGTGGTTCCGATACGGCTCTTCCCACGAGCCGATCATCGACGCCACGCAGAAGAGGATCGCTGCCGCATTCCCGGTCGGCATGCAGATGCTACGGGCCCTTTTCGAGGACGAAGAATTTCGGTCGGGACGCCACCGGCTCGTGAAGCAGCCGGTCGAGTGGCTCGTCGGTGCCATGCGGCAGTTGAACATCCGACCCGCCCACTTCTCGCAAAAGACCCTGAGTCAGGTCGTGAGTGGACTGAACGGGCTCGGTCAGGTGCCCTTCGCGCCGCAAAGCGTGGGCGGCTGGCCGAGCGGAACGGCCTGGCTGAATTCTGCGGCGGCTCAGGTTCGCCTCGGTCTGGCCGACCTGCTCGCCGGGTTTGCCGAGGTCGACGGGATGAACGCCGAGGAGTTGGCCAACGTACTCGCGATCGAGACGTGGACGAACCGGACCTATCTGGCCCTGAAGCAGGCGAAGGAGCCACGAAAGCTGCTGATCATCGGCCTGGCGAGCCCCGAATATCTGGTGAGCTGACATGGATGCGCTGACCCGACGTAGGTTCCTCCTCGCCTCGGCCGCGGCCGGGGGGGCCGCCGCACTTGCCGCTGGCGGTGTAGGACTGGCCGAGCTCCTCGCAACCGCGACAGGCGGTGACGGACCGGATCCGGGTGAGGGCCCCGACAAGCTGGTCATCGTCACTCTGTACGGCGGCAACGACGGGCTCAACACCGTCGTTCCGTACGCCGATCCGGCATATCACTCCGCCCGCCCGGAGTTGGCGTATGACCCGGAGCGGGTACTGCATCTCGACGAATCGCTCGGACTGAATCCGGTGATGACCGGATTCAAACGACTCTGGGACAGCAAGCAGTTGGGCGTCGTGCTCGGCGTCGGCTACCCCAGGCCGGATCGGAGCCACTTCCGGTCAATGGACATCTGGCAGACGGCGTCGCCGGCCGTACCCGTGCCGACCGGGTGGGTGGGCCGCTGGCTCGACGGCACCAAGGCCTCCGCCGAGGCCGCGGTCAGCTTCGAGCCGGCGCTCCCGCCACTGCTCGTCGGTGCGACGCGTGTGGGGGCGTGTGTGGCGCTCGGCGGACTTCAGCTTCCACAGGGGATCGACGCCGAACTGGTTGCCGCGCTCGGGCGGATACAGGATGGCGAATCGGAGCTGGAGATGCACGCGGCGGAGGCGTACCGCGACTTCCTCCGGATCGACAAGCTTGTGCGGCAGGCGGAGAACGCGGAACTGCCGGCGGATGCCGGGGACCTTTCTCTCCTGTCGTCCACCGCCACCGGCGGTGGAAGTTCGCTGGCCGCCCAGCTCGCACTGGTGACCCGGTGCGTCGAGGCGGGCGTGCCCACTCGCGTCTACTCGGTGAGTCTGGGAGGGTTCGACACACATGCGAATGAGCGGGTCGGACATGAGTCGCTGCTCAAGCAGCTCGACGAGGCATTGTCCGCGTTCGTGCACCGGCTGGCGCGGACAAGGGCCGGCCGGCGGGTGACCGTGGTCGTCTACAGCGAATTCGGTCGCAGAGTCAGGGCCAACGCGTCGGACGGCACCGACCACGGAACAGCCGGCCCGCTCTTCGTGATGGGCCCTAGGACGGTTGGCGGCTTGTATGGTGAACAGCCGAGCCTGACGGACCTGGACAACGGCGACCTCAAGGCCACCACCGACTTCCGCGACGTCTTCGGCACGCTCATCGGTTCCGTGCTCCAGGCCGACCCGGCCGAGTACCTCAATGGCTACGAGGCGAAGCTGCTGCCGCTCGTGCGCACCGGAATTTAGCGGCGGGCGGCCGGCTTCCCACTCGGCTCGCAGGCATGGCTGCTGTCCGACTGAGGGGCCAGCCGCCCCGGGGCGTCGTCAATGCCGGTCGCGCCCTCTGGCCATGAAGACCAGGACGACGAGCGTGACGATCAAGGCTCCACCGAGCGCGGCAAACAGGACGACCGCCCAGGACGGGAAGGATGACCCCTTCCGTTCGATCTTCTGGCGGTCGACCGCGTTCTGCCGGTACGTCTGCGCGACGAGGTTCTTGGGTGCGTGGGTCGCCACGGTCTGGAGTTGAGTTTTGGCGTCCGAATACCTGCCGGCGAAGTAGGCGTCGAGCCCGCGTCGGTACAGCTTGTCGGTGTCACCGAGTTCGGCGGTGACGCCCGCCTCGTTGAGCAGCGTGGTGAGCGTCGACGCCGGCACGATCACCCGGTTCGCCTTGTCGGGAAGCGCTTGGTCGTTGTCGAGCATGCCGACGACCCGGCCGCTCGTGTCGACCGCCAGTCCCCCTCGGGAATAGATCCCGACATCGTCGTTGACCCGGTAGACGGGCACCGGTCCCTGGCTGCCTGCGCCGGTAACGGTCACCGGTTTCGAGGCAACGGTGAAGGTGGCGGTCAGGGGATCCCGGTCGCTCGTACCGTAGCCGATCATGAGCAGCGACGTTCCCTGCCGGACGTCGGCCGACGGGTTCAGTTCGGCGACGGGGAGGTGGTCCTGGGCGAGCTTGACCAGGGCGACATCGCCCATCTCCGGCGCCCACGTCTTGACGATCTCGCCCGGAATCGCCGGGCCGTCGGTGATGTTACCTCTGGCCACGTTGAACTGCCCGAACACTCGGACCTCCGGTTCCTTCCCGGCATCGAGGCCGGTCAGAACGGTGCCCTTGAGGTGGGTTGCGACGTAGTTGTCGAGCTGAGCCGAAGCGAGCTTCTTCTCCCCGATCAGAGTTCGCCCCAGCGCGTAGAGGGCGTTCTGCCGTGCGGTGTCCGAGGCGGGCTGCACGCAGAGGCCGTTGGTGAGCACGTGGCCAGCCGAACCCACCACGAATCCACTGCAACGGCGGTTGAAGGTGACCGGCGTCGCCCGCAACGGGGTCTCGGTCTCCTTGTCCCGGAGGTAGCCGGTGAACTGGACCTCCACATAGACCAGCGCGGGTGAGGCGATCGCTACGGCTCGTTCGTCGAGGCTGTACGGCGGCGGGGCACTGTCGGTGCCGCTCGATCTCACCCAGGCGAAAGCGCCACCGGCACCGGTGAGTACGACCAGGATCAGGGCGACGATCCCGATCCAGAGCCCGGTGCGGCGCTGAGGCGGCGCCGAGGGGGTGATCCGGCGAGCGGTCCCGGCGAAGGGGTCCTGCGGCGGGCCACTGACCGGCTGGTACACCGACAGCGGGCCCGGGGACACCTGCTGGGGCGCGGGAGACACCTGCTGGGGCGGAGACGACACCTGGTGCGGCACCGCGGCGTGCATCGCCCACGGCAGTGGCGCGCCGGAGATGGGGCTGGGCGTGCCGGAGGTCGGCACGCCGGAGACCGGCTCCGGCGGCCCGGCGACGCTGCCGGTCTCGGGGACCAGGACGTCGGCCTCGGACTCCGCCGGCTGCAGGTCCATGCCGAGGGTCTGGAACAGCCGCGACGCCCCCATCCCCTCCTCGGACGGGTACGCCACCCAGGGCTTCGCCGCAGCGAAGTCGGCGTTGACGTAGCGCTGACCGCCCGGGGTCAGCGCCATGGCATTGGCGGCGTTGGCGAACGCTTCCCGCCAGGGCTGGTCGGTGGCCGCGGCGCCGTCGAGCACGGCCACCGTCACCAGCCGATCATGTCCGTCGACGGCCCACCACGCCGTGCCCACCTGGCACACGCCGAGCGCCTCGGTGAACCTGTACGGACCGACCGGCTGCATGCCACCACTCCTCTGTTCCTCCGCCGTGCGGATAGTACAGAGGTGACGCACCCGTCGTCGCCGCCCGGCAGCCGGCCAACCGGACACCGTTGCGTGGCCGGAGGTTGCGCTCTGAAAGTTTTCATGCATAGAGTTCTCGCATGAATGAAAGCGGTGCGGCACCCACCGACCGCCTGCTCGACCTGTTCCACGGCGTACGGCTCACCCCCACCCAGCGCCGGATCGCGCACTGCCTGGTGCAGCACGCGGGCGCGGCGGCGTACCTGTCGGCTGCCGAGGTCGCCGAGCTGGCCGGGGTCAGCCAGCCGTCGGTCACCCGGTTCGCGATGGCGCTCGGGCACGACGGCTACCCGGCGCTGCGCCGCCGGCTGCGGGGACTGACCGCCGCCGACGGCGCCGACCCGGCCGACGCCGGCAACGCCCTCCAGCGGGCGGTCCGCGCCGAGATGGGCAATCTCGACCGGCTCGCCGGGCAGCTCGCCGACGCCGGCCGGCTCGCCGAGGTGGGGAAGCTGCTCGCGGCCAGCCGCCCGCTGCCGGTGCTCGGCCTGCGCGCCGCCGCGCCGCTGGCCGCGTACTTCGCGTACTTCGCCGCGAAGGTGCACCCGGACGTGCGGGTGCTCGACGACGGCGGCAGCCTCCTCACCGACCGGCTCGAACAGGCCGCCGCGGCCGGGGCGACCGCGTTGCTCGCCCTCGTGCTGCCCCGCTATCCCCGGGAGACCCTGGACGCGCTGCGCGAGGCCCGCGACCTCGGGTTGACCGTCGTGGCGATCACCGACTCCCCGGTGAGCCCGGCCACCGACCACGCCGACGTGGTGCTCCCCGCCGCCGTCGGCACCGACCTGGTCTTCGACCTGCACACCGCCCCGATGACCCTGGCCATGGTGGTGCTCCAGGCGATCTGCGACGCCATCCCGGCCGAGACCCAGGCCCGGCTCGAGGCGTTCGAGTCGTCCGCCGCCCGCCGCCAGTTGTTCCTCGGCTGAGAGGAGTACGAGATGCACCAGCCCGTCCGCGCCGCCCGCGGCACCGCACGCACCGCGAAAGGGTGGCCGCAGGAGGCCGCGCTGCGGATGCTGATGAACAACCTCGACCCGGAGGTGGCCGAGCGCCCCGAGGACCTGGTGGTCTACGGCGGCACCGGCAAGGCCGCCCGGGACTGGCCGTCCTACCACGCGCTGGTCCGGACGCTGACCGACCTGCGCGACGACGAGACGATGCTGGTGCAGTCCGGCCGCCCGGTGGGGGTCATGCGGACCCACGAGTGGGCGCCCCGGGTGCTGCTGGCCAACTCCAACCTGGTCGGCGACTGGGCCACCTGGCCGGAGTTCCGCCGGCTGGAGCAGCTCGGCCTGACCATGTACGGGCAGATGACCGCCGGTTCCTGGATCTACATCGGCACTCAGGGCATCCTGCAGGGCACCTACGAGACGTTCGCCGCGGTCGCGGCCAAGCGCTTCGGCGGCTCGCTGGCCGGCACGCTGACGCTGACCGCCGGCTGCGGCGGGATGGGCGGGGCGCAGCCCCTCGCGGTCACCATGAACGGCGGCGTGTGCCTGATCGTGGACGTGGACCGCAGCCGGCTGGAGCGGCGGGCGCACGACCGCTACCTGGACGAGATCGCCGACTCCCTGGACGACGCGGTCGAGCGGGTGCTCGCCGCCAAGCGGGACCGGCGGGCGCTCAGCGTCGGCGTGGTCGGCAACGGGGCCGCCGTCTTCCCGGAGCTGCTGCGCCGGGGCGTCGCCATCGACATCGTCACCGACCAGACCAGCGCGCACGACCCACTGTCGTACCTGCCGGAGGGGGTGGAGCTGGCCGACGCCCGGGACTATGCGACGGCGAAGCCGGCCGAGTTCACCGACCGGGCGCGGGCCTCGATGGCGAAGCACGTCGAGGCGATGGTCGGCTTCCTCGACGCGGGTGCCGAGGTCTTCGACTACGGCAACTCGATCCGCGGCGAGGCGAAGCTGGGCGGGTTCGAGCGGGCCTTCGACTTCCCCGGCTTCGTGCCGGCGTACATCCGGCCGCTGTTCTGCGAGGGCAAGGGACCGTTCCGGTGGGCGGCGCTCTCCGGCGACCCGGCCGACATCGCGGCCACCGACCGGGCCATCCTCGACCTGTTCCCGGAGAACGAGTCCCTGGCCCGGTGGATCCGGATGGCCGGCGAGCGGGTGGCCTTCCAGGGCCTGCCGGCGCGGATCTGCTGGCTCGGCTACGGCGAGCGGGACAAGGCCGGGGTGCGGTTCAACGAGATGGTCGCCGCCGGCGAGCTGAGCGCACCGGTGGTGATCGGCCGGGACCACCTGGACTGCGGCAGCGTGGCCAGCCCCTACCGGGAGACCGAGGCGATGGCCGACGGCTCCGACGCGATCGCCGACTGGCCGCTGCTCAACGCGCTGGTCAACACGGCCAGCGGCGCGTCCTGGGTGTCGATCCACCACGGCGGCGGGGTGGGCATCGGCCGGTCCATCCACGCCGGCCAGGTGTGCGTGGCCGACGGCAGCGCCCTGGCCGGGCAGAAGATCGAGCGGGTGCTCACCAACGACCCGGCGATGGGCGTCATCCGGCACGTCGACGCCGGCTACGACGCGGCCCGGGAGGTCGCCGACCGGACCGGCGTCCGGGTCCCGATGACCGAGGGTCCGGCGTGACCGACCTGGCCGCCCGGTTCCGGAAGCTCTGGGACGAGCTCGCCCCGGTCGGGCGGGACGCGGGCAGCGGCGGCTACCTGCGCTACGCGCTGACCGAGCCGGAACTCGAGCTGCGTGCCTGGTTCCGGGAGCAGGCCGACGAGCGGGGCATGCCGGTGCACTCCGACGGCAACGGCAACCTGTTCGCCTGGTGGGGCGACCCGGCGGCCGGCGGGGCGGTGCTGACCGGCAGCCACTTCGACTCGGTGCCGCACGGCGGGGCGTACGACGGTCCGCTCGGCATCGTCAGCGCGTTCCTCGCGGTGGACGAGTTGCGGGCCGCCGGCGTCACCCCGGTGCGGCCGGTGGCGGTGGCCGCGTTCGTCGAGGAGGAGGGCGGCCGGTTCGGCGTACCCTGCCTCGGATCGCGGCTGCTCACCGGGGAGATCGACGTAGACCGCGCGGCCGGGCTGCGCGACACCGGCGGGGTGAGCTTCGCCGAGGCGCTGGGCGACCGTCCGGCGGGTGCCGACCCGGGCCTGCTCGCCCGCTTCGCGGCCTTCGTGGAGCTGCACGTCGAACAGGGCCGCGCACTGGTCGACCGGGCCGCGCCGGTCGCGGTGGCCAGCGCGATCTGGCCGCACGGCCGGTGGCGGTTCGACTTCCACGGCGAAGGCAACCACGCGGGTACGACCCGGATGGCCGACCGCCGCGACCCGATGCTCACCTACGCGTTCACCGTGCTCGCGGCGAACAAGGAGGCCCGGCTGCGCGACGCGCACGCCACCGTCGGCCGGGTGGCGGTGGAGCCGAACGCCACCAACGCCATCCCGGCCCGGGTGACCGGCTGGCTGGACGCCCGGGCGGCCGAGCCGGAGACGCTGCACGGCCTGGTCGAGGCGGTGCGGGCCAAGGCGACCGAGCGGGCGCGGCGGGACGGCACCGAGCTGACCTGCACGCAGGAGTCGGCCACGCCCCTCGTCGCGTTCGACGGCGGGCTGACAGAGCAGCTGGCCCGGCTGCTGGACGCGCCGGTGCTGCCCACCGGGGCGGGACACGACGCCGGGGTGCTGGCCGCGCACCTGCCCACCGCCATGCTGTTCGTACGGAACCCGACCGGGGTGTCGCACTCCCCGGCCGAGTCGGCCACCGACGCCGACTGCGCCGCCGGGGTGACCGCCCTGGCCCGGGTGCTGGAGGAGCTCGCATGCCGCTGACCCGTTGGCTGGCCGAGTACGCCTGGCTGCCCGACCACGCCGAGCCCACCCCGGACGTGCTGATCGAGGCCGAGAACGGCCGGATCACCGCCGTCACGCCGCTGGTCGGCGGTGGGGGCGCGCCGACCGCCGGGGTCGAGGTGCTCCGGGACGCCACCCGGCTGCCCGGGCTGACCCTGCCGGGGCTGGCCAACGCCCACTCGCACGCCTTCCACCGGGCGCTGCGCGGGCGGACCCACGGCGGGCGGGGCGACTTCTGGAGCTGGCGGGACGTGATGTACACGGTCGCGGCCCGGCTCGACCCCGACTCGTACCTGGCCCTGGCCCGGGCCGCCTACGCCGAGATGGCGCTCGCCGGGATCACCTGCGTGGGCGAGTTCCACTACCTGCACCACGGGCCGGACGGGCAGCCGTACGACGATGCGAACGCGATGTCGGCGGCGCTGGTCGAGGCCGCCGCGCACGCCGGGATCCGGCTCACCCTGCTGGACACCGCGTACCTGACCGCGAGCGTGGACGGGGCGCCGCTGGCCGGGCCGCAGCGCCGGTTCGGCGACGGCGACGCGCTGCGCTGGGCGGACCGGGCCAGCGCGTTCAACCCCGAGGACGACCACGTCCGGCTCGGCGCGGCGATCCACTCCGTGCGCGCGGTGCCCGCCGAGCAGCTCGCCACCGTGGCCGGCTGGGCCGACCGCCAGGGCCTGCCGCTGCACGTGCACCTGTCCGAGCAGCCGGCCGAGAACGACGCCTGCCGGGCCGTGCACGGTCGCACCCCGACCCGGCTGCTGGCCGACCACGGGGTGCTCGGCCGGCACACCACGGCCGTGCACGCCACCCACCCGACCGGCGCCGACATCACCCTGCTCGGGGAGAGCCGGACCGGGGTCTGCCTCTGCCCCACCACCGAGCGGGACCTGGCCGACGGGATCGGGCCGGCCCGCCGGATGGCCGAGGCGGGCAGCCCGCTCAGCCTGGGCAGCGACAGCCACGCGGTGGTCGACCTCTTCGAGGAGGCCCGCGCGGTCGAGCTGGACGAGCGGCTGCGCACCCGCAGGCGGGGGCACTTCACCGCCGTCGAGCTGCTCGCCGCCGCGACCGTGGCCGGGCACGCCGCGCTGGGCTGGGGCGACGCCGGCCGGCTGTCGGTGGGCGACCGGGCCGACCTGGTCACCGTACGGCTGGACAGCGCCCGGACCGCCGGGGTGCCGCCGGTCGGCGCGTTCTTCGCGGCCACCGCCGCCGACGTCACCCACGTGGTGGTCGACGGGCGGACGGTGGTCGCCGACGGCCGGCACCTGACCGTCGACGTGCCGGTCGAACTGCACGCCGCCATCACGGAGGTGACCCGGCCATGAGCAGTGTGCTGGTGGACAACATCGGGGAGCTGGTCACCAACTCCCCCTGGGAGGGCGAGCGCGACCCACTCGGCATCCGGCGCAACGTCGCCCTGCTGGTCGAGGACGGGGTGGTGGCCTGGATCGGGCCGACCCGGGACGCCCCGGCCGCCGACCGGCGGATCGACGCCGGGGGCGCGGCCGTGCTGCCCGGTTTCGTGGACAGCCACGCCCACCTGGTCTTCGCCGGAGACCGGGCCGCCGAGTTCGCCGCCCGGATGGCCGGCGAGCCGTACACCGGCGGCGGGATCCGGACCACCGTGGGCGCCACCCGGGCCGCCTCCGACGACGAGCTGCGGGCCACCGTGGGCCGGTTGCGGGCGGAGATGACGCGGCAGGGCACCACCACCGTCGAGATCAAGAGCGGGTACGGGCTCACCGTCGCCGACGAGGCCCGCTCGCTGCGGATCGCCGCCGAGTTCACCGCGGACACCACCTTCCTCGGCGCGCACGTGGTCCCCGCCGAGTACGCCGACCGCCCCGACGACTACGTCGGCATGGTCTGCGGGCCGATGCTGGCCGCCGCCGCCCCGTACGCCCGCTGGATCGACGTGTTCTGCGAGCGGGGCGCCTTCGACGTTGACCACGCCCGAGCGATCCTCGCCTGCGGTCAGGCGGTCGGGCTGGGCGTGCGGGTGCACGCCAACCAGCTCGGCCCCGGGCCGGGCGTGCGGCTCGGGGTGGAGCTGGGCGCGGCAAGCGTCGACCACTGCACCCACCTGACCGACGCCGACGTCGACGCGCTGGCCGGGTCGGAGACCGTCGCCACGCTGCTGCCCGGCGCGGAGTTCTCCACCCGGTCGCCGTACCCGGACGCCCGCCGGCTGCTCGACGCGGGCGTGACCGTGGCCCTCGCCACCGACTGCAACCCCGGCTCGTCGTACACCTCGTCGATGCCGTTCTGCCTCGCCCTCGCCGTACGCGAGCTGCGGATGACCCCGGCGGAGGCCGTGTGGGCCGCGACCGCCGGCGGGGCGGCGGCGCTGCGCCGCACCGACGTGGGCCGGTTGGCGCGGGGCGCGCGGGCCGATCTGGTGATCCTCGACGCCCCGTCCCACCTGCACCTGGCCTACCGGCCGGGAGTTCCCCTGATCCGCCAGGTTCTGCAAAACGGAGTGCCGCAATGTCGACCGTAGTCATCCAGCCCACCGGGATCTCCCCCGCCGACGTGCTCGCAGTGGCCCGCGGCACCGCCAAGGTCGTCCTCGACCCGGCCGCGGTGGAGGCCATGGCCGCCAGCCGGTCCATCGTGGACGGCATCGAGGCGGCCGGCCGGCCCGTCTACGGCGTCTCCACCGGGTTCGGGGCCCTCGCGAACACCTTCGTCGCGCCCGAACGCCGGGCCGAGCTGCAGCACGCGCTGATCCGCTCGCACGCCGCCGGGATCGGCGCGCCGATGCCCCGCGAAGTGGTCCGGGCGATGATGCTGCTGCGGGTACGCTCGCTCGCCCTCGGCCGCTCCGGGGTCCGGCCGCTCGTCGCCGAGGCGCTGGTGGACCTGCTCAACCACGATGTCACCCCGTGGGTGCCGGAGCACGGCTCGCTGGGCGCCTCCGGCGACCTGGCCCCGCTCGCGCACTGCGCGCTGGTGCTGCTCGGCGAGGGCTGGGTGCTCGGCCCGGCCGGTGACCGGATCCCGGCCGCGGACGCGCTGCGCCGGGTCGGGCTGGCGCCGGTCGAGTTGGCCGCCAAGGAGGGGCTGGCGCTGATCAACGGCACCGACGGCATGCTCGGCATGCTGCTGCTGGCGATCCACGACGCCCGGCACCTGTTCACCATGGCCGACGTGACCGCCGCGCTGGCGATCGAGGCGATGCTCGGCTCGGAACGGCCGTTCCTGCCCGAGTTGCACGCGATCCGGCCGCACCCCGGCCAGGCGACGTCGGCGGCGAACATCCACCAGCTGCTGCAGAGCTCGGCGGTGATGGACTCGCACCGCGACGACCTGGCGCACGCGGTGCAGGACGCGTACTCGATGCGCTGCGCGCCGCAGGTGGCCGGCGCGGCCCGGGACACCCTCGACTTCGTCGAGGTGGTGGCCGGGCGGGAGCTTCGGTCGGTGGTGGACAACCCGGTGGTGCTGCCGGACGGGCGGGTCGAGTCGACCGGCAACTTCCACGGGGCGCCGCTCGGCTTCGCCGCCGACTACCTGGCCATCGCCGCCGCCGAGGTGGGCGCGATCGCCGAGCGCCGGGTGGACCGGCTGCTGGACGTCACCCGCTCCCGGGACCTGCCGGCGTTCCTCTCTCCCGACGCCGGGGTCAACTCCGGGCTGATGATCGCCCAGTACACGGCGGCCGGGATCGTCGCCGAGAACCGCCGGCTGGCCGCCCCCGCCTCGGTCGACTCGCTGCCCACCAGCGGCATGCAGGAGGACCACGTCTCGATGGGCTGGGCCGCGGCCAAGAAGCTGCGGACCGTGCTGGACAACCTGACCAGCCTGCTCGCGGTGGAACTGCTGGCCGCCGTACGCGGGCTCCAGCTGCGCGCCCCGCTCACCCCGTCCCCGGCCGGCCGGGCCGCGCTGGCCGCGCTCGCCGCGGTGGTCGGCGACCCTGGACCGGACGTGTTCCTCGCCCCGCTCATGGAGGCCGCACGCGACGTGCTGCGGGGCCCCGAGCTGCGCGCGGCGATCGAGCGGGAGATCGGCCCGCTCGGCTGACCGGAGCACCCGCTCGCGTCAGCTCGCCGGCGGGAGCACCTTCGCCACCAGCTGGGCCAGCTCGCGCAGGGCCTTGCCGCGGTGGCTGACGGCGTCCTTCTCCTCCGGGGTCAGCTCCGCGTTGGTCCGCTCCTGGCCGTCGCCGAGGAAGATCGGGTCGTACCCGAAACCGCCGTCGCCGCGCGGTGCCCGCAGCAGCTGGCCGGACTGGCGGCCGTCGACCAGGTGCTCCTTGCCGCCGGGCAGCACCAGCGCGACGGTGCAGACGAAGGCGGCGCCACGGTGCTCGTCCGGCACGTCGGCGACCTGGTCCAGCACCAGCTGGAGGTTGGCCCGGTCGTCGCCGTGCCGGCCGGACCAACGGGCGCTGAACACGCCCGGCATGCCGTTGAGCGCGTCCACGGCCAGCCCGGAGTCGTCGGCGATGGTCGGCAGGCCGGTACGCCGACAACCCTCCCGCGCCTTGATCAGCGCGTTCTCGCCGAAGGTGAGGCCGGTCTCCGGCAGCTCCGGGTACTCCTCGACGTCGTCGAGGCCGAGCAGGGCGATCCGGTGCGCGCCGAGCGCACCGTCGAGGATCCGCTGGAGCTCGACGAGCTTCTTCCGGTTCCGGGTGGCGAGGAGGACCTTGTTCATGAGGTGAGCGCCTTCCGCTGCGCGTCGGCCAGTTCCACACAGCCCGCCACGCCCAGGTCGAGCAGGGCGTCGAGCTGGTCGCGGGCGAAGACACCGGCCTCGCCCGTCCCCTGCACCTCGACGAAATCGCCGGTCCCGGTGCAGACCACGTTCATGTCGACCTCGGCCGCGACGTCCTCGGCGTAGCAGAGGTCGAGGCGGGGTTCACCGGCGATGATGCCGACGCTGACCGCGGCCACCGACCGGTGCATCACCTTCTCCACCTTGCCGGCGAGCGATTTGCGCTCGGCGAGCCAGGTCACCGCGTCGTGCAACGCCACGTACGCGCCGGTGATCGCGGCGGTGCGGGTGCCGCCGTCGGCCTGGAGCACGTCGCAGTCGAGCACGATCGAGTTCTCGCCGAGGGCCTTCAGGTCGACGCAGGCGCGCAGGCTGCGGCCGATCAGCCGGGAGATCTCGTGGGTCCGGCCGCCGATCTTCCCCCGGACGCTCTCCCGGTCCGAACGGGTGTTCGTGGCGCGGGGCAGCATCGCGTACTCGGCGGTCACCCAGCCGAGGCCGGAACCCTTGCGCCAGCGGGGCACCCCCTCGGTCACGCTCGCCGTGCAGAGCACCCGGGTCGCGCCGAACTCGACGAGGACCGAGCCCTCCGGGTGGGTGCTCCAGCCCCGGGTCAGGGTCACCGGTCGGAGTTGGTCGGGCCGCCGCCCGTCAGGTCGCGCCATGCCTGCACCTTATGCGGTCCCGTGATCGAACCGCCCTGGGGTGCCCGGCGAGCCGGCGGTGGCCTCCGGCGGAAGGTGACCTGAGGCCGCCGTTGGATGCGGTGGTCAGGTGGCGGGCGGGGCCGGCACCGGGCGGGACGCCGGCCGGACGGCAGGCGGGGCAGGCGCCGGGAGGGCCGCGGTCGGGGCCGCTTCCGATGGGCCGGCGGGTGGGGCTTCGAGGCCGTGCGCCCGGAGGAAGCCGGTTGGCCCGGGCCCAGCGGCCGGTCCAGCGCAGGGTGCTGCGGTCGGAGATCTCCAGCCGATCGGGGGCCAGGTCGGCGAGCAGCCGGGCCAGCCCCCGCCGGTCGGTCAGCACGCGGTAGCCGCCGCTGCCCGGCACCACCGGCCCGGGCAGGGTGATCTCCCGGCCCCACGGCCGGCGGTTGTCGGCGTACCGGGCGCCGGGGATCACCAGCACCGGTTCGTGGCCGGCGGCGAGGTAGCCCTCCCCGAGGTGCCGCAGCGCGGTCCGCAGACCGCCCGAGCGGCCGGTCACGAAGTTCGCCACCCGCACGATGCGGGCCTGGCCGCCGGTCATCCCCAGGCAGGCAGGCCCGGTGCCGGGGTACCGGCCCGCACCGCCTCGTAGTGGCCGATCAGTTCGTCTCCCACGGCGTGCCAGCTGCGCCGGCTCACCGCGACCCGGGCGGCCAGGCCGTAGCCGGCGCGCCGGGCCGGGTCGGCGGCGAGTTCCGCCACGGCGGCGGCGAGCGCGTCCCCGTCGTCGGGCGGCACGAGCACACCGGTGACGCCCGGCTGGACCAGGTCGACCGGGCCGCCGCTGGCCGGGGCGACCACGGACACCCCGCTCGCGGCGGCCTCCTGCAGGGTCTGCCCGAACGTCTCGTGCGGCCCGGTGTGGACGAAGACGTCGAGGCTGGCGTAGAGCCGGGCCAGCGCCGCACCGTGCTGGACGCCGAGGAAGCGCACCCGGGGCAGCGCCCGTTCGAGCTGCGGCCGGGCCGGGCCGTCGCCGGCCACCACGACCCGTACGCCGGGCAGCGCGGCGGTCGCCGCCAGCAGGTCGACCCGCTTCTCCGGGGCGAGCCGGCCGACGTACCCGACGAGCAGTTCGCCGCCGGGTGCCAGGACGCGGCGCAGGTCCTCGCTGCGCCGCGACGGGTGAAAGTGGTCCGCGTCGACGCCGCGCCGCCAGAGCCAGATCCGCTGGATCCCGTTGGCGATCAGGTCGGCCGCCGCCCGGGTCGAGGGCGCGAGGGTGCGCTGCGCCGAGTTGTGGATGCCCCGGAGCCGGCGCCAGGCGGCCGCCTCGCCCCAGCCCACGCGGTACGCGCGGGCGTAGGCGGCGACGTCGGTCTGATAGACGGCGACGGCCGGCAGCCCGTGCCGGGCGGCCAGGGCGGCGCCCGCCGCGCCCAGGATGAACGGGCTGGCCAGGTGCACCACGTCCGGCCGGTGGCCGAGCAGTGTGGCGGCCAGCCGGGCGGTCGGTACGCCGAGCCGGAAGCCCTGGTAGCGCGGGAGCGGCACGCTCGGGATCCGGACCACGGGGTACGGCTGCCGGTCGGTGGCGCGCCGCCGGCCGCCGGCCGGTGCGGGCGCGATGACCAGCGGTGCGTGGCCGCGCTTCAGCAGGTGCTCCGCGGTCCGGACCACGGAGTGCGCCACGCCGTTCACGTCCGGCGGAAACGACTCGGTCACGATGGCGATCCGCATGGCCCGAGGGTGCGGTCCGGACGGGTGCGCCAGGCGACCGCGCGCTGACGCGGCGGCGAACACTACGGCAACGCGCCGCGCCGCCGTCGTCAGACGTCGTAGCAGGCGCCGGGGCGGACCACGTCGAGCGGCCCGGCGTACGCGCCGGCCGCCGCCTCCACGGTCTGCGACTCGCTGCCCCAGGCGGCCACCAGGTGGGTGAGCAGCAGCCGGCCCACCCCCGCCTTGGTGGCGTACTCGCCGGCCTCGCGGCCGGTGAGGTGCAGATCCGGCGGGTTCTCCCCGCCGTCGAGGTAGCTGGCCTCACAGAGGAAGAGGTCGGCGCCCTGGGCCAGGCGCAGCAGCGCGTCGCAGGGCGCGGTGTCCGACGAGTAGCAGAACACCCGGCCGCCGTGCTCCAGGCGCACGCCGTACGTCTCGACGGGGTGGTTCATCCGGTCGACGGTCACGGTGAACGGGCCGATCGGGAAGGTGCCCGGCTGCAGGCCGTAGAACTGGTAGACGTCCTCGACCGTGCTGTCCTCCTGCCCGTACGCGGTGGCGATCCGGTCCGGCGCACCGGAGGGGGCGTACACCGGCAGGGCCGGGTACGGGCCGTCCGGGGCGTACCGCCGCACCACCACGTACGTCACCGCGTCGAGCATGTGGTCGCAGTGCAGGTGGGTGAGGAGGATGGCGTCGGGGGCGTGCAGCCCGACGTAGCGCTGGAGGGTGGAGAGCGCCCCCGAGCCGAAGTCGATCAGGAGTTTGAAACCCTCCGCCTCCATCAGGTAGGCGGAGCAGGGCGACTCGGGGCCGGGGAAGCTGCCCGCGCAGCCGAGGACGGTCAATCGCATCCGGTCGCCTCGATATCACGGCTCGTAGTCGACACGCCGGCAGTCGCTCCGCCGATGATCTCTGCCGACGCGTACGCCACGCTGCGCAGCCTACGCGCCGCCCCCTCCGCCAAGAATCGTCTACCGGAAGTTGTCATCAACGTGACACACGTACACGTCCTGTCGCGGGCAAGACGGTCGGGCTGGTCGACGGGGTGCCGCCGACCAGCCCGACCGGGGGCCGTCAGGCCCAGAGCTGTCCCTCCAGAGCGTTCTCGGCATCCGCGAGGGTGCCGCCGTACGCCCCGGTCGAGAGGTACTTCCAGCCGGCGTCGGCGATGACGAACGCGACGTCGGCGCGGCGCCCGGCCTTGACCGCCTCGTGCGCCACGGCGAGCGCCGCGTGCAGGATCGCGCCGGTGGAGAAGCCGGCGAAGATGCCCTCCACCTCGACGAGCTGCCGGGTACGCAGCACCGCGTCCCGGGTGCCCACCGAGAAGCGCCGGGAGAGCACCTGGGCGTCGTAGAGCTCGGGTACGTATCCCTCGTCGATGTTGCGCAGGCCGTAGACCAGTTCGCCGTAGCGCGGCTCGGCCGCGACGATCTGGATGCCCTCGACCTTCTCGCGCAGGTAGCGTCCGGTGCCCATCAGGGTGCCGGTGGTGCCCAGCCCGGCCACGAAGTGGGTGATCGTCGGCAGGTCGTGCAGCAGCTCCGGCCCGGTCGTCTCGTAGTGGGCCCGGGCGTTCGCCTCGTTGCCGTACTGGTAGAGCATCACCCAGTCGGGGTGCTCGGCGGCGATCTGCTTGGCAGTGGCCACGGCCTGGTTGGAGCCGCCGGCGGCCGGCGAGAAAATGATCTCCGCGCCGTACATCCGGAGCAGTTGGACCCGCTCGGTGGAGACGTTCTCCGGCATCACGCAGACCAGCCGGTAGCCGCGCAGCTTGGCCACCATGGCCAGCGAGATGCCGGTGTTGCCGCTGGTCGGCTCGAGGATGGTGTCACCCGGACGGAGGTGACCGGCCTCCTCGGCCGCGCGGACCATGAACAGGGCAGCCCGGTCCTTGATGCTGCCGGTGGGGTTCCGGTCCTCCAGCTTCGCCCAGAGCCGCACCGGCGGCGCCCCCTCGGGCACCGTCGGTGAGAGCCGGGGCAATCCGATCAGGGGCGTGCCGCCGCACGCGTCGAGCAGGCTCTCGTACCGCGCCATGGCGACCGCCTCAGTGGCGCGCTACGCGCGCCGCACCAGCACTGTGCCGCGCGATCGCGGCTGCCGCCGCGCTGTGCTGCGCGATCGCCGCAGCGGCGGCGAAGCCGAAGGCGCCGCCGGCCACGGCCGGCAGGATGGTGACGCTGTCGCCGTCGGTGAGCTTGGCGTCGAGCGCGCCGAGGAAGCGGACGTCCTCGTCGTTGACGTAGACGTTGACGAACCGGTGCAGCGCGCCGGCGTCGGTGACCAGCCGGCCCTTCAGGCCGCCGTGCCGGGAGTCCAGGTCGGTGAGCAGGTCGCCCAGCGTGTCGCCGGTGCCCTCGACGACCTTCGCGCCGCCGGTGTAGCTACGCAGGATGGTGGGGATGCGAACCTCGATGGCCATGATGTCTCGTGCTCCTTGTTCAGGTGGTGCCAGGTGACGGGAGAAGGAAAGGTGTGCCGACGCTGGAGGGATCAGCGGTCGGAACACTCGTAGTCGACCGTCGCCGGGCTCTGCCCGAACATGTAGGACTGGACGGCGTGCGGGTCCACGGCGGCATCCACGATCTTGACCGGCTCCTCGGTGACCACGCCGTCCACGATGCGGAAGGAGCGGATCTCCTCCGAGTCGGGCTCACGGGTCGAGACGAGCAGGTAGTGCGCTCCCGGCTCACCGGCGAAGGAGATGTCCGTGCGGGACGGGTACGCCTCGGTCGCGGTGTGCGAGTGGTAGATGACGACCGGCTCCTCGTCGCGGTCGTCCATCTCGCGCCAGAGCCGCAACTGTTCCATCGAGTCGAACTCGTAGAACGTCATGGAGCGGGCGGCGTTCTCCATCGGGATGTGCCGGATCGGGGTGTCGCTGCCGGCGGGACCGGCGACCACGCCGCACGCCTCGTCCGGGTGGTCCCGACGCGCGTGGGCCACGATCGCGTCGATGATCGACCGGTCGATGCTCAGCACCCGGACAGCCTAGCGCCCGTGACTCTCCGGTGGCGAGGTGGTGACCGTCACGGATCAGTCGATCAAGGCGTTGAGCAGGGACTCCTGCAGATATCCGAGATACGCGTAGACCGACAGTTGGAACACCCGGGACGAGGTGGGGTCCTCGGCCACCGCGTCGTCGAGTTCCTCACCCAAATCGGTGCCGTCCTTGATCTCCAGCCGAACGCCCATCGCCAGTCGGGCGTCGTTGAGCGCGCGCAGCCACGCCTCGGCCGCCTCGGCGTCCAGGCGTACCTCGCCGCCGACCTCGCCGTCGGGCAGCGCGGCGAGAATCGCACCGGCCTGGTCGATCTTGGCGGTCTTGAGGTCGCCCTCGGTGTAGCGGCGGAACTCGGCGGTGCTCGCGGCGTCGTCCGGGTAGACCTCGGGGAAGAGCCGGCCGACCACCGGGTCGCCGTGGTCGAAGCCGTCGGTGAGCAGGCCGACCACCTCGGAGGCCACCTTGCGCAGTACCCGCACCTCGTCCACCGCGAAGGTGGCCACGTAGCGGTCGCCGTGGCGACGGAACATACTCACGAGCGATCCACCGTTGCCCAGAGCCCGTACGCGTGCAACTGCGACGCGTCGTGCTCCATCCGCTCCCGGGCCCCGCTGGAGACCACCGCCTTGCCCTTGTGGTGCACGTCCAGCATGAGCTGCTCGGCCTTCTCCCGGCTGTACCCGAAGAGCTTCTGGAACACCCAGGTCACGTACGTCATGAGGTTGACCGGATCGTCCCAGACGATCGTCACCCAGGGCCGGTCGGACGCCGGCACCTCGTCGGTGTCCGGCGTCTCGACCGGTGCAACCTGTGGAGCCGCCATGCCCCCCATCGTGCCACCGGATCCGGGGAACCGATGAACCGGAACGCCGCGCCGGCCCGGATCACCCTCCCGGGCCACCCACGCCGGCCCGGTCGAGCGGCGCGCCGCCCCCGCCTCAGGCGAGCAGGATGCCGTGTTCGACTGCATCGATGACCACCGCGCCCAGCGAGAGACGGATCACCTCGAAGCGGCGGGACACCTCGCGGGACAGTTCCAGCTCCACCTCGCGCAGCGCCCGCTGGGCCCAGGACCGCGCGTCGTTCGGGTCGTCGTTGCCGGGTGCCCGCCAGTGCTGCCAACAGCCGCCGGAGAGCGCCACCCCGACCGGGGGCAGCACCTCGTCCCGCTCCGCCCCGGGGAAGCCGGACAGCGCGTCGAACGCCCCGCCGCCGGTCAGCCCGGCCACCCCGGCCGTGCTGGTGACCAGAAGCACCCGGTCCAGCTCCCGGCCGACGGGATGGTCGGCGAGACCCCACCGGACGGCGTGGGTGATCCGGTGGCGGACCCCCTCGGCCAGCGGCGCCCCGAAGACCCGGGCGGCGGTGTCGTCGAGGATGGCCCGGGCCGCCGCGTCGCACTGGGCGGTGGCGAGCAGCGACAACGCCTCCATCTCGCGGTCGAGCAACTGCGGCAGGCCGGCGCAGCCGACCCCGAAGACGATCTCCTGCACCACCCGGAGGTGGATGTTGGCCAACTCCAGGGCGAGGTGCTGACGGATCCGCTGGGCACAGGACCGGGCCTGGCGGTCCAGCCGCTCGGCGATGTCGCCGGGGTCGAGCCCGGACACCACCGGCACCCGGCCGTGCGCGCCGAGCGGCTCCGGCGGCCGGGCGCTGGCCCGCCGCAGCCCCTCGTCCGCCGCCCAGCCGACCAGCGCCCGGCGCAGGGCCCCGTGGTCGGCCGGTCGGACGGCGTACCAGCGGGCGCCGGCCAGCCCGGGCACCGCCGACAGCAGGGCGGCCCGGTGCGCCGCGACGGAGACCTCCACCGGATCGACCCGGCGTCCCGCCGGGCGCGGCAGGAGCCGGCCCGGGCGGCCGATCGACGGGACGGACGCCCCCGCGCCCTCCGTAGCCGTCGGTCCGTCGCCCGGGCCGGCCCAGCCGGCCACCCCAGGGGTGACCGCGAACAGCACCTGGACCCGGGTCCGGGCGAGGTCGGCCAGCAGGTTCAGCTCGGGGGCGGTGAACGCCTGGTCGGCGGAGATCACGAAGAGCAGCGCGCCGGCCCGCCCGACCGTGTCGAGCAGTACCCGGCCGCCGGCGACGCCGAGCGAGCCGGTGTCCGGCGTGTCGAGCACGGCGAAGTGGCGCAGCAGCGGATCGGGCAGGCTCAACTCCACCCGGCGCGGCGGGCGGGCCAGGGCCGGGCCCGCGGCGAGCGGATCGGCGCCGTACGAGTGCGGCTGGCGGTAGCCCGGCACGTACGCGGCCCGGGTCGGCACCCGGCCGTGGTTGACGAGGAGGTAGCTGCCGGCGGGGACGGCCAGCATCCTGGGTTCCAGCCCGAGCAGGCCGGCGAGCAGCTCGCGTCGACCGGCGCCGGCCGGACCCGCGACGACGACGGCCAACGGCTCGTCCGGGTCGGGGTCGGTCACCCCGAGCCGGGACGGCAGGGGCGCAGAGTTCGGCGGCTCCACCGGCCCGCCCGGATCGGGCACGTCGACCGAGCGGAGAGGGCCGGGCTTCATCAAGCGGCCTCCCGGTTGGGCGACCGGGCTGCGGGCCGGTCGCGCGGGGTAATCCGTGGTGGCAGAAGAGTAAGCGTGTCAGGAGTCCGACACGGAACATTTCGGATACTCACCAGTAATCGAGAGATTACTCAACTTCGCTGCGTGACGATGTGGGCGCGGACGGATTACCGTCGATATGCTGCACCGATGAGTCGGTGGGACTTTGTCGGGCGAAGGGACGAGCTCAACCGTCTGTTGTCGGCGGTCAGCGGCCCCGAGGGGCGCGGGTTGCTCTTCAGCGGCAGTGCCGGGGTCGGCAAGAGCCGGCTGCTCCGCGAGGGGATCGCCGCCCTCCCCACCGACCGGTACGCGATCTGGTCCGTGGCGGCCAGCGCCACCACGGCCGCGCTGCCCTTCGGCGGCCTCGTCCAGGTGCTCCCGGCCGAGCAGCCGCAGGGGCTCTCCCCCGCCGGCATCCTCCGCTGGGCGGTGGACCGGCTCCAGGAGCAGGCCGCCGGCCGGCCGATCGTGCTCGCGATCGACGACGCGCACCTGCTCGACCCGCCGTCGGCCGCGCTGGTCCACCTCATCGCCCGGGCCGAGAACGCCACCGTGATCGGGACGCTGCGCAACGGCGAGCAGATCCCGCTGCCGATCCGCGCGCTGTGGACGGACGACCTGGTGGACCTGGTCGAGCTGGCGCCGCTCGGTCCGGCCGAGATCACCGGGCTGCTCGCCGCGATCCTCGGCGGGCCGGTCGACGCGGGCACCGCCGAGCGGCTGTTCCGGCTCTCCGCGGGCAACCCGCTGCTCCTGCGCGAACTGGTGCTGGCCGCCTCCGGTGGCGACGAGCTGAGCCGGACGTACGGGATCTGGAAGTGGACCGGCCGGCTGGAGCTGGCGCCCAGCCTCACCGACCTGATCGACACCCGGATCGGCCAGCTCACCCCCGGCGTGCGGTCGGTGGTCGAGCTGGTGGCGTTCGGCGAGCCGCTCGGCCTGCAGCTGCTGCAGCGCGCGGTCGACCCGGCGGACGTGGAGACCGCCGAGGAGCGCGGCCTGATCACCATGGTCCACGACGACCGGCGACTGGACGTCCGGCTCGCCCACCCGCTCTACGGCGAGGTGATGCGCCGGCAGTGCCCGGTCAGCCGGACCCGCCGGCTCAAGGCCAAACTGGCCGAGCTGCTCGAACAGGTCGGCAAGCGGCGCCGGGACGACCTGCTCCGGGTCGCCGTGTGGCGGCTGGACTCCGGCACCGCACAGAACCCGGCGCTGCTGCTCGACGCGGCCGGCCAGGCCTTCGGCCGGTACGACGTGCCGCTGGCGACCCGGCTGGCCCGCGCCGCCCTGGACGCCGAGGGCGGCTCCGACGCCGCCGAACTGCTCGCCACCATTCTCATGTTCGGCGACCGGCCCGACGAGGCGATCCAGGTGCTCGACTCGGTGGCCGGCGCGATCACCGACGACCGGCGGCGCAGCCGCTGGCTGACCGTACGTGGCATGGTCAGCTACTGGGGGCTCAGCCGCGAGTCCACGGTGGAGGAGATCGCGGCGCGCGTCGCCGAGCTGACCGACCCGGCCGACAAGGCCCGGGTGCGCGCCTTCGAGGCGATCATGCGGCTGCACCGGCTGGACACCGGCGCCGCGCTGCGACTCGCGCAGGCGGTGCTGGACCGGCCGGCCGCGTCGGTGGCCGCGCGGGAGCTCGCCCGGTGCACGCTGGCCCACCTGCAGGCCGCCGAGGGGCAGTACCGGCGCAGCGCCACCGCCATCGCCCGCGTGCAGGCCGAAGCGGCCCGCTGGCGGGGCGACATGCCGTACCTCCAGCTCGCCATGGAGCTGGCCCGGGGCACCCGGTTGGCGCTCTCCGGCGACCTCACCGGCATCGACGCGATCGTGGCCGACGAGTTCGCCGACCTGGCCGGCGCCGGGGACTTCCGGCTCGGCACCGGCTACCTGGCCATCCTCCAGGCGTACGCGGCGCGGCTCCGCGGGCGCAGCGACGAGGCGCTCAAGACCAGCCTCGGCGCCTGCGCGGTGCTCGCCACCAGCCGGGTGTACGCCGGCCTGGCGCACGCCGAACGGGCCCAGGCGGCGGCGCTGCGCGGCGACGCGACGCACGCGGCGGAGGCGATGGCGGAGGCGGACCGCACCCACACCCCCGGGATGGCCGTGCTCTACCCGTGGCTGGAGCAGGCCCGGGGCGCGACGTACGCGGCCGCCGGTGACCTGCCCGCCGCCACCAAGCACCTCTGCGCGTTGGCCGACCGGCTCCGCGCGGACGGCCTCGCCGGCCACGAGCTGCTGATCCTGCTCGACCTGGTCCGGCTCGACCAGGCCGCCGCGCCGATCGGCCCCACCTGCACCGACGGCGGACGGCGGACGGCGGCGCAGCGCCTGGCCGAACTCTCCGAACGGGTCGACGGGATCCTGCCCTCGCTGGTCGCCCGCTACGCCCGCGCGGCGGTCGACCGTTCCCCCACCGAACTGCTCGCGGTCGCCGACGGCTTCGCCGCGCGGGACCTGGTCGTGTACGCCGCCGAGGCCGCCGCGATGGCCCTGCACCACGCGGGGCGGACCCGGGCCACCGCGACCGGACCGGCCCGAGAACGCCTCGCCGAACTGCTCCGCCACTGCGACGGGGTCTCCACCCCGGCGCTGCAGCGGCTCCGGCCGGCGCTCAGCGAGCGCGAGTGGGAGGTCGCCCGGCTCGCCGCCGAGGGCGCCACCAGCCGGGCCATCGCCGAGCGGCTCTACCTGTCCAGCCGGACCGTGGAGAACCACCTCCAGCGGGTCTACAGCAAGCTCGGCGTGACCGGGCGGGCCGAGCTGCGGGCCGCCCTGCGGTCGATGCCGGGCCACGACGGCACGGATCTTGCCTGAACTCTAGGCTGGAGGCGTGAGCACCCTTCGCCCCGCGCTGCTGACCGACCACTACGAGCTGACCATGGTCAGCGCCGCCCTGCGGGACGGCACCGCCGACCGCAGCTGCGTCTTCGAGGTGTTCACCCGGCGCCTGCCGGCGGGCCGGCGCTACGGCGTGGTCGCCGGGACCGCCCGGCTGGTCGACCTGATCCGGGAGTTCCGGTTCGACGCCGAGGAGGTCGACTTCCTGCGCCGCACCGGAGTGGTGGACGACCGGGCCGCGGAGTGGCTCACCAACTACCGCTTCACCGGCGACGTCGACGGGTACGCCGAGGGCGAGTTGTTCTTCCCCGGCTCACCGATCCTCACCGTCTCCGGCACCTTCGCCGAGTGCGTGGTGCTGGAGACGCTGGTGCTGTCGGTGCTCAACCACGACTGCGCGGTCGCCGCGGCGGCCGCCCGGATGGTCACCGCCGCCCGCGGCCGGGCGCTGATCGAGATGGGTTCCCGCCGGGCGCACGAGGGGGCGGCGGTGGCCGCGGCGCGGGCGGCGTACCTGGCCGGGTTCCGGTTCACCTCCAACCTGGCCGCCGGGCAGCAGTACGGCATTCCCACCGCCGGCACCGCCGCGCACGCGTTCACCCTGCTGCACGACGACGAGCGGGCGGCGTTCGCCTCGCAGGTCGCCACGCTGGGCAAGGACACCACGCTGCTGGTCGACACGTACGACATCAGCCAGGGCATCCGGAACGCGATCGAGATCGCCGGGCCGGAGCTGCGGGCGATCCGGATCGACTCCGGTGACCTGACCGTCATCGCCCAGCAGTCCCGGGAGCTGCTCGACTCGCTCGGGGCCACCGAGACGAAGATCATCGTCTCGGGTGACCTGGACGAGTACGCCATCGCCACGCTCGCCGCCGAGCCGGTCGACATGTACGGCGCGGGCACGGCCGTGGTGACCGGCTCCGGCGCGCCGACCGCCGGACTGGTCTACAAGCTGGTCGAGGTGGCGGGGCGGCCGGTGGTCAAGCGCTCCGAGCAGAAGGCCACCATCGGCGGCCGGAAGGTGGCCGTACGCCGGCACAAGCCGACCGGCACCGCCACCGAGGAGGTCATCGTGCCGCAGGGCGTACCGGACCGGCAGCCCAACGACCGGCTGCTCCAGCGCTCGTTCATCGTGGCGGGCGAACCGGTGGCGCTGCCCACCCTCGACGAGTCACGGGAACACCTGCGGCAGTGCCTGATCTCCATTCCCTGGGAGGGCCTGAAGCTCTCCGGCGGCGACCCGGCCATCCCGGTGACCGTCGTACCCGCGACCTGAGGAGGCCCCGGCATGGGCAACGCGTTGATCATCGTGGACGTGCAGAACGACTTCTGCGAGGGCGGCTCGCTGGCCGTGGCCGGCGGGGCGGGCGTGGCAGCCGGCATCTCCCGGCTGCTCGCCGCCGAGCCGGACCGCTGGGACCATGTGGTGGCGACGAAGGACTACCACATCGACCCCGGGCCGCACTTCGGCAACCCGCCGGACTACGTCGACTCCTGGCCCCGGCACTGCGTGGTGGGCACCGCCGGGTCGGAGTTCCACCCCGACCTGGACACCGACCGGGTCGAGGCGATCTTCCACAAGGGCGAGCATGCCGCCGCGTACTCCGGTTTCGAGGGGCACGCCGAGGACGGCGAATGCCTGGCCGACTGGCTACGCCGGCACGACGTCGACCGGGTCGACCTGGTCGGGATCGCCACCGACCACTGCGTCCGGGCGACCGCGCTGGACGCCGCCGGCGAGGGCTTCCGTACCACCGTGCTGCTGGACCTCACCGCCGCCGTGGCGCCCGAGACGCTGGACGTGGCGCTGCGGGCGCTCGACGCTGCCGGCGTCACCATGGTCGGCGAGCCTGTGATCCGGACCGCTTGACCAGGTAATTGGTTGCGGCTGTCGTAGCCCCGGTCGAGGATGTCGGCCGGAGGTACGGACCGTCGTGAACTTGAAGCCTTACCGGGAGGCGCTCGCCCTGCCCGGTCTCCGGTCGTTGCTGCTGGTCTCGGTGCTGGCCCGCGTCCCACTCACCGCGACCGGGGTGACGCTCACCTTCCACGTCGTGCTCGACCTCGGCCGGGGCTACGGCGCCGCCGGCCTGGTCGGCGCCGCGTCGACCGTCGGCGCCGCGCTCGGCTCCCCGCTGCTCGGCCGGCTGGTCGACCGGCGCGGGTTGCGCCCGGTGCTGCTGCTGACCACCCTCGCCGAGGGCGTCTTCTGGGCCAGCGCCCCGACCCTGTCGTACCCGGTGCTGCTGCCGACGGCCTTCCTGGCCGGGCTGCTCGCCCTGCCGGTCTTCTCGGTGGTCCGCCAGTCGGTGGCGGCGCTGGTGCCGGCCGAGCGGCGCCGCCCGGCGTACGCGCTGGACTCGATGTCGGTGGAGCTGTCGTTCATGGTCGGCCCGGCGCTGGCCGTGGCCCTCGCCACGACCCTCTCCCCGCGCATCACCATGTGGGCGGTCGGGGCCGGGATCGTCGCCTCCGGGATCGGGTTCTGGCTGCTCGACCCGCCCACCCGCAGCGCCGACGAGCCGGTCGGCCCGCACCGCAAGGTCCCGCGCCGCGAGTGGCTCACCCCCCGGCTGCTCGCCGTGCTGGCGGTGAGCCTGGCCGCCACCCTGGTGCTCGGCGGCACCGACGTCGCGGTGGTCGCCGTGCTACGGGCCGGCGGCGAGGTCGGGTGGACCGGTGCCGTGCTGACCGCCTGGGCGGTGGCCTCGCTGGTGGGCGGCTTCGCGTACGGGGCGGTCACCCGCTCGCTCTCGCCGCTGGCCCTGATGGCGACGCTCAGCCTCACCACGATCCCGGTCGGGCTGGGCGGGGCGCACTGGTGGCTGCTCTGCCTCGCACTCGTCCCGGCCGGCGCCCTCTGCGCACCCACCATCGCCTCGACCTCGGACGCGGTGAGCCGGCTCGCCCCGGCCGGCGTACGCGGCGAGGCGATGGGCCTGCACGGCTCGGCGGTCACCGTCGGCATCGCCCTCGGCGCGCCGCTCGCCGGTGCGGTGATCGACGCGTCGGCCCCGGCATGGGGCTTCGCGGTCACTGGCGCGATCGGCGTCCTGGTGGCCCTGGCGGTGCTCCCCGTCGAACTGCGCCACCGCCGCCAGCCCATCACCCCCACACCGGACCCGGAGCTGGCCCCCGCCTGACCTCGCCCCGCCCTGACCCCGACCCGGGGCCGCCGGGCCTGGCCCACCTCCTCCACCCAAGCGTTGATCAAGGGGTTTGCGTCAGAATTCGCCGCCCGGATCCTGACGCAAACGCCTTGATCAACTGGGCCGGGGGCGGGGGCTGCCCGCGGGCCGGGGTGGGGTGATGAAGTCCATGGTGGACGGCGCGGTC
>NZ_JAPDPH010000240.1 GCF_026013475.1 Micromonospora yasonensis
TCCGTGTGCCCGCGGCCCCCCGCCGTGGCGGTCGCGGCACCGCCGTAGATGCCGGTGAAGGTGGCGCCGGCCGACCAGGTGTCCACGGTGACAGTCTGCGCGGTGCCGGCGTTGTTCACCGCCACCAGGTACTCGGTCCGGTCCTGCGGCAGGATCCGGGAGAAGGCGAAGACGCCCGGGCCGTCGGCCGCGTACCGGGTGACCTGAACGCCGTCCCGCAGGGCCGGGTGGGCCTGCCGGAGCCGGCCCAGCTCGGCGATGGTCCGGTACAGCGGGTGGGTGGTGTCGTACTGGTCGCTGGCGTGGGTCCGGGTGGTGCCGATCAGGTCGTCGTCCAGGTAGTCCGCCGTCTTCGAGGCGAACATGTCCTGCCGGGCGTCCTTGTCGCCGCCGGGGCCGGTGAACCCCTGCTCGTCACCGGAGTAGACCACGGGCTGGCCCCGGGTGAGGAACATCAGCTGGTGGGCGAGCTGGTCCCGGCGCAACTGGCTGGCGTCGTCACCGCCGGCCGCCGCGACGAACGAGCCGATCCGGCCCATGTCGTGGTTGCCGAGGAAGGTGGTCAGCCGGTTGGCGTCGGTGTTCCGGGCCGAGTACAGGTCGTCCTTGGCGTACACGTCGGCGAGCGCCTTGGCCGAGCCGTCGGCGGCGGTGTAGCCGCGCGCGGCCTCCTGGAAGGAGAAGTCGAGGGTGGCCGGCAGCCCGCCCTGCCGCACGTACGTCGACTCGATCTCCTGGTCGGCGCTGTAGACCTCACCGAACATGAAGAAGTCCGGCTTGCCGGCCTCGGCGGCGGCGGCGTTGATGCCGCGGGCGAACTGCGGCCAGAAGTCGAGGTTCGTGTGCTTGACGGTGTCCAGCCGGAAGCCGTCGACCCCGACCTTGCCGATCCACTGCGCGTAGATGTCGGTCATGCCACGGACCACCTCGGGCCGCTCGGTCCAGAGGTCGTCGAGCCCGAAGAAGTCGCCGTACTCGCTGTTCTCGCCGGAGAAGGTCGAGTCACCCCGGTTGTGGTACATGGCCGGGTCGTTCAGCCAGGCCGGGACCTTCACCTTGGCGTCCGCGGGGTTGGCGAAGACCGGGGTGTACGGGAACGACGAGGTGTTGACCTGCGGGAAGTCCCGGGTGCCGTCGGCGTAGTTGCGGTCCTCGAAGGCCCGGCCCTGCGCGTCCCGGTACGGCGCGGTCTTCTTGTCGACGTAGCCGTACTTGTTCTCGGCGTACCTGATGACGTCCGCAGTGTGGTTGGCGATGATGTCGAGGTAGACCTTGATGTCCCGCCGGTGGGCGAGGTCGACCAGCTTCTTCAGTTCCTCGTTGCTGCCGAAGTGCGGGTCGACCTGGGTGAAGTCGGTGATCCAGTACCCGTGGTAGCCGGCGGAGACGTCCGCGCCGGTGCCCTGCACGGGCCGGTTCTTGAAGACCGGGGCCAGCCAGATGGCCGTGGTGCCGAGGCCCTGGATGTAGTCCAGCTTGTCGATGACGCCCTTGAGGTCACCGCCGTGGTAGAAGCCCTTGTCGGTCGGGTCCAGGCCGGTGGTGAGCCGGTCGCCGGTGAGCCCACCAGTGTCGTTGCGCTGGTCCCCGTTGGCGAAGCGGTCCGGCAGCACGAAGTAGAACTGCTCGGCCCTGGCGCTGGTGCTGCCGGCCTGGAGCAGGGTCTCGGCGGACGGCTCCTGCGCCCACTGGGGAGCGCCCGCGGCCGCGAGCACGTCGGGGGCGGCGGAGCGGTCGGCGGCGTCGGCGCCCAGTTGGTGGATGGCCACCGGCACGCCGACCAGGGTGAGCACGAGCGAGGAGACCAAGGCGAGCAGCGCCTTGGGAGATATCGGCGGGGGTTTCATCGACGGCCTTTCTCTGGTCGCTGATTCGCCCGCACGCTAGCCCTTGCCGAAACATTCTGCAATACCTTGCAAACCAGGTCGCAACAAAGCAGTCACCTTGCGAAACGGTGACATCGTCCATCGACCGACGTTTCAGTCGATGACGCAGTTCGCGCCGTTCACTGTGCACTCGCCTGGCTGCTCCCCGGTGCCGGTCCGGGTGAACCGCAGGGACACCACGGCGGCCTCCCCCGACGGCAGCGACCGGGTGCCACTCAGCACGAACGCACCGCCGCCCTGCGTGCTGACCGACACCCCGGAGGCGGAGGACGCCTGCACGGCCTTGACGTTGCCGGGGAAGTACAGCCGCACCTCCCAGCTCTGGCTGCGGCCGGAGCCGTTGGTGACGGTCAACCGGGCCTCGAACCAGTCCCGGTCGCTGCGGGTCGCCTCGTACCGCGCCGTGACGGTGCCGGCCTGCGGCGTGGCCGGCGCGACGAGGGCCGACGCCGCGGGCGCCGCCGCGGGAGCCGCCGAAGTGGTTCTCGACGACGGGGTACGGCCGGGCGTGGTGCCGGTCGGCGACGGCTCGTCGGCGCCGGGGACCAGCGGCGCGACCGTCGGCGGCGCGGACGTGCCGGCGTCCACCCCGACGGTGGGAAGGTAGATCGGCGGGTCGAGGGCAGCCGGCACGCTCTCGTGCTCCTTCTCGCGCACGGAGAACACGGCGACGAGCAGCAGAGTGGTCAGCAGGCCGACGCCGAGCAGGACCACGATCCACGGCACCGAGGCCAGCATCCGCAGTCCCGACGGTGCCTCGGACGGCCGTTCCTGCCCGATGCTCATCAAGTCCCCCCTCGCCGACGCCGACGCGCCAGCGTAGCCAGCGCCCGCAACGATTCGTAGCGCAGCGGCCCGCGTTCCGCCCGTCCGGCCAACGGGACGCGGAGAACGGCTGACCCGGGACGCGCCGGTTCGGTGCCCCGGATCCCCGGTCCGGCGCGCACCTCTCGCCACGAGCCGCACGTGAGGGAACGCGAGGCGTCGTCGGCTAGTCTGTCCGGGCTCATCGATTGGAGATCCTAAATGGGCCAGAACCGGGCAATGTCGCTCAAGATCCTTGGAGCCGTCCAGGTTGGAGCTCCCGTCACCGAGCCCCACCCACCACGGCACGAACACTGAGCCGAGGCCGCGCCGAGGCGCCGGTCCGCCCGTCCCAGTCCACCCCCAAGCCCCTCATTCCGACTCGGAGCACCCCCATGCAGATTGCCAGTGCGCCAACCGGGCTCATCCGAAAGTCCCTCGGGACGGGTGCCCTGCTGGTGTTCAGCGCGACCGCCTCCTCCCCGATGGCAGTGCTCGCCGGTGCGATCGTCGCCACGTACGCCTCGACCGGCGTCACCGGCACACCGCTCGGCTTCGTCGTGATCGCGGCCGCACTGCTCTTCTTCTCCGTCGGTTACCTGGCGATGGCCCGCTACGTCTCCAGCGCGGGCGTCTTCTACGCCGCCCTCGCGGCCGGCTTCGGGCGCTTCTGGGGAGTGGTCGCCGCCCCCGTCGTGCTGCTCGGGTACAACGCCATCCAGATCTGCCTTTACGGGCTGCTCGGCGCGGCCGTCAGCGGCAGCATCGGTGGCACCTGGTGGGTCTGGTCCCTGGTCGCCTGGGCCGCCGTCGCGTCCGTCGGGGTGCTGAAGGCGCGGATCAGCGTCGGCCTGCTGGGCGCGGTGCTGGCCGTCGAGGTCGCGGTGATCCTGCTGTTCATCCTCACCTCGTTCACCCACCCGGCCGGCGGTTCGGTGAGCTTCGCGCCGTTGAACCCCAGCAACCTGCTGGTGCCCGGCATCGGTGGTGTGGTCGCCTTCTGCGCCGCGTCCTTCGTCGGGTACGAGTCCGCGGCGGTCTACTCCGAGGAGTCGCGCTCCCCGCAGGCGGTGTCGAAGGCCGCCTACTCGGCCCTGATCCTGCTCGCCGTGCTCTACGCGCTCGCCGCCTGGGCACTGGCGGTGGCCGTCGGCCCCGACAAGGTGGTGGACCAGTCCCGGGACCCGTCGAGCGGCCTGCCGTTCTCGATCCTCGAGACGCACGCCAGCCCACTGCTCGGCGGCGTCGCGACCGTCCTCGTCGTGACCAGCGTCTTCGCCGCGATGGTCAGCTTCCACAACTCGGTCGCCCGGTACGCCTTCAGCCTCGGACGGGAGCGGGTACTGCCGGCGGTGTTCGAGAAGATCGGCCGGGGCGGCGCGCCGGTCGCCGGCTCGGTGCTCCAGTCGGCGATCGCCCTGCCGGTGATCCTGATCTTCGCGCTGACCGGGGCCGATCCGGTCGCCATCATGTTCAGCTGGCTGTCCGGCGTCGCGGCCATCGCGGTGCTGCTGATGATGGCCGTCACGTCGCTGGCCGCGATCGCCTTCTTCCGCAAGGGCGGGGGCGGCACCGAGAGCGCGTGGCAGCGGACGGTGGCCCCGCTGATCGGCGCGGTGCTGGTCAGCGCGGCCCTGCTGACCACGCTGGTCAACCTCTCCGCCGTGCTCGGCGCGCCGGCGGACTCGATGACGAAGTGGCTGGTCCCCGGCGCGGTGGCGGCCGCGGCGGTGATCGGCCTGATCTGGGCGGCGGTGCTGAAGGCCACCCGCCCCGAGGTGCTGAAGAACGTCGGCCAGGGGCAGCTACGCCCGCTCGCGGTGATCGAGCAGGACCTGATCGGACGCTCGCTCTAGGCGTTCTCCGCGCGACACGACGGCCCGCCCCCGCAGCCGGGGACGGGCCGTCGCCCGTCTCACCGCCGCCGCCGGCCGCCGGCGACCGCCGCGGCGGCGGCTGCGGCCTTGCGCTCCTGGCCGGTCAGCACCAACTGGTTGAGATGCTGCAACCAACGCCAGGCCGGATCCGCCAGCTGCTCCTGGCTGAACGGCCGCCAACTGCGGTACTCCACCCCGCCACCGGTGGTGTACGGGAAGGTGGAGTAGACCTCCACCTGCTCGTGCGCGCGGGGCGGCCGCTCGACCACCAGCAGGTTGTTGTCCGAGAGGGCCACCAGGCACCGGCCGGGAATCCCCATCCCACCGATGGCCACCAGCGGCTCGTCGCCGATTTCCTCGACGGAACCGAGCAGGGTGGACACGGCGACCCCGACGTACGTCGCGTCGGCGGGCATCGGGTCGGCGGACTGGGTCATCTGGGCCACCGGGTCGAAGACCCGGCCGTCGGCGAGGTAGCTCTTGGCGATCTCGGTCAGCTCGTGCAGCAGAGCGGGCAGGTCCTGCACGTCGGCGCCGTCCCGGAACAGCCGGGACGCCGCCTTGATCTCGTAGTACGGCCGACGCGGGTCGGAGAACCTCGAGTCCAGGCTGCCGTACATGAAGATCAGCGCGTGTGGACCCACCGGCTTGGTCCGGCGCAGGTCCCAGTAGTGCGAGGCGTGCAGGGCGTTGGCGTACTGCACCCGATGCACCACGGCCTGCCGGATCTGGTTCTGGATGCCCTGCCCGGAGTATCCGTCGGCGGCCGACCCGGCCCTATCCGACTCCCGCTGCCCGCCGACCGTGGGGGCGCCGCTCGGCGCGGGCGACGGCCAGGCTCCGGCCTCCGGCGCGGCGTAGCGCGGCGTCTCCGGCGTCGCGTAGCCGGTGTTCTCCGGCGCGGGGCGGGCGGGCGCCTCCGGCGTGTGGTACGGGGGGGCACCCGGTGCCGGGTAGGCCGGCGTCTCCGGGGCACGGTAACGGGGCGCCTCGCGGGCGGGGTAACCGGTCGCGGCCTGCGCGGGGTAGCGGGACGCTTCCGCCTGGCCGTAGCCGGGGGCGGCCTGGGCGGGGTATCCGCCGGTCGCCGGGGCGGCGTACGCGTGGCCGGTCGGCGCATCCAGCGAAGACGCCGGCGTCGGCACGCCGTAGCGGGGCGGCTCGGCCCCGGAAAGCCCGGTCGAGCCCACCGACGCGCCGTAGCCGGGCGCGCCGTAGCTGGGTTCCGACGCGCCTGCCGTCAAGAGTGGATGCTCACCGGTCCCGGCCCAGCGTCCCGGCGCCCTGCCCGGGGACGCCGCCGGGGGATAGCTGGGCCCGTTGGCCGCGCCGTGGTCACGAGGGTCCTCATAAGACGGACGCGGCATCGGCGATCGGTGATCCTGCGACACGTGGTAGCTCCTGGCTAGCTGGAATTCGCCGCGCCGATGATTTCACTGGGTGCACGCGTTATCAACCGTCCGCACACAATGCCCAGGTCGGAGCGATCTGACTCACAACTCAGCGAAGACGGCCCGGCCGCCGGCCGGGCGGGAGCACCCGTACCGGGCCAGCTCACGGCAGCCGAACTGTCGATTGTGGATATTTGGTGGCCAAATTCGCAACCCTTGCCTGCTCTCCGTGACTCATGGTCCACTCGTTGCGCCGTGCACCCTGCACCGGATGATGAGGAGCGCCGCGTTGTCAGCCGACCCGTCTCATGACGACCCCGTCGCCGATCCGGAGGACCTCCTCGCCGAACTCGCCGGGGTACGCGCGGCCGTCGCGGCCGGCCGTACGACGCACGTCGGCTTCCCGGTCGCCACCGACATCGACTACAGCCCGCTCGCACCCCTCTTCGACGCCCTGCTGAACAACATCGGGGACCCGTGGACCGACCCGGCCGGGACCAACCACACCAAGCGCTTCGAGCGGGAGGTGCTGAACTGGTTCGGGGATCTGTTCCACGCGCCGGCCGACGACCGGTGGGGCTACCTCACCTCCGGCGGCACCGAGGGCAACCTCTACGCCCTCTACCTGGCCCGTGCCCGGTTCCCGAAGGGGCTGGTCTACCACTCCGCCGACGCGCACTACTCGCTGCCGAAGTGCCTGGACCTGCTCGGCATGGACGCCGTGGTGATCCGCGCCGACGAGCGTGGGGAGATCGACTACGACGACCTCGCCCGGATGATCGACCTGCACCGGGACCGGCCGGCGATCGTCGTGGCCACCTGCGGCACCACGATGACCGAGGCCGTCGACGACGTGCCGCGCATCCGCGCCGTCCTGGCGCGCGCCGCGGTCCGGCACCACCTGCACGTCGACGGGGCCCTGGCCGGTCTCCCGCTGGCTCTCGCCGACAACGGTCACGCCCTGCGGCTGGACTCGACCGTCGACAGCGTCTCCATCTCCGGTTACAAGTTCCTCGGCACCCCCGTCCCGTGCGGGGTGGTGCTGACCCGCCGCACCCTCCAGCAGCAGCTCGGGCAGGCCCCCAACTACACCGCCACGGTGGACACCACGATCAGCGGCTCGCGCAGCGGTCATCCCGCCCTGCTGCTCTGGTACGCGATCCGCAGCCTGGGCCACGCGGGCCTGCGGGAGCGCGCGGACCGGGCCCGGGAGCTGGCGGCGTACACCGTGGACCGGCTCAACGAGGTCAGCTGGCCGGCCTGGCGGCACGACCACGCCTTCACCGTGGTCTTTCCCACCCCGCCGGCGGAGGTGACCGCGAAGTGGGTGCTGGCCAGCAGCGACGGGCGCAGCCACCTGATCTGCATGCCCGGGGTGACCAAGGAGGTCATCGACGAGTTCGTCGCGGACCTGGCCGCCGCCGTCGACCCACGCCGCCGGGCCCGCAAGCGCCGAGCCCCGGTCCGGCGGACCCGGCGGACGGCGGACGTCGCACCTCCCGCGCCGACGCCCGACGTGCTCTATTCGGCCAGCTGATCCCAGCCAGGTCAGGCGGTACGGATGACGGTGCAGATGACCGGACCGCCGTCGGTGGCCCGCAGCAGGTAGCGGTAGCGCTCCCCGGGCACGGCCCCGCCCTGGCTGTCCAGGAACTCCCACCGCACCGCCACCTCGATGAGCAGCGCTGAGACCTGCTGCACATCCTCGATCTGCGCGTTGGCCGCGACCAGTTCCCGCTCGTGGTAGTCGGGGGCCGCCCCGACGAAGCTGAGCGCCACCGCGGCCGGGGAGGTGAACGAGAAACTGTAGGTGTCGGCGACCACCAGCCCGGGCAGGGCGTAGCAGGCGGCGATGGCAGGCACGTCGCCGGTGGTCAGGGCGACGCCGTACCGGTCGAAGAAGTCCGCCAGCGCGTCGAGGTCCGTGGAAGCCTTCACGGCGCTCTCCATTGCCGCACGGACGGCCCGGCAAACCTGCTCAGCGCGGCGGGATGCGTACCTCGATCTCCGCGCCGAGCTGCGCCCGGCCGGTCAGGTCGAGGTCGTCGCCGCTCCAGAACCGGCCGGGGTCGTACCAGTTGGGCCGGCGGCCGGCGGGCAGCAGCCCCATCGCCTCGTAGGTCACCGCCACCACCTCGGCGCAGTACGCGGTCTCCAGCGCCCGATCGCGCACCGGCACGCCCCCGGCCTCCGCAGTGGACCTCCGCCGGCGCAGGTCGGGCACCCGGCCCCGGGCCCAGCGCCAGGCGAGCTGGGCGGTGGACGGGAACGGAGTGCCGTCGAGGCGCGCCACGGTACGCAGCGCCGCCTCCTCCATCGCGGTGTCGGCCGGCGGTTCCAGCTGGCGTAACCAGGCCCGTTGGCCGTATCGGTTGGCCCAGACGCAGACGGCGTCCCGCAGGTCGTGCAGCTGGACGCCGCGCTGGTGGGTGCCGGTCCACCGGTCCGGCAGCGAACGGCCCAGCTCCGCGTGCCACATCAGCGGGGGCATGTCCTCCAGCACCAACGCCATGCCGACGTGGTTCACCGGGCTGTTCGTGGTGAACTGGATGGCCCGGTCGGGCACGCTGCGCCCGCGGAACACCCACACGTCGCCGGTCCGGGTCAGCTCCACGGCCTCGTCCAGACTGATGCTCATGGAGGATTACCCTAAGCCGATGCGGCAACGGATACGGTGGTGGAAGGTGCTCGGACTGGCCGGCCTCGCCGGCGTCGCGGCGACCGGTGTGGTCGTGGCCAGGGCGGAGCGGCGCCGCCGGGCGTACACCCCGGAGGAGATCCGGGACCGGTTGCGCGAGCGGCACGCGCGCGCCATCGGCGCCGTCCCGCCCGCCGACGACCCTTCCTGATCCCCGCCGGAGCGGCGTCAGAGGTCGGTGCGGCGCACCGCCTCGGCCACGGCCTCCGGGGTACGCCCGACCAGCGCGCCGCCGTCGTCCAACAGCAGGATCGGCCGCTGGATCAGCTCGGGGTGCGCGACCATCGCGGCGATCCAGCGCGGCTCGCTGTCGTCGTCCCGGGACCAGTCCGCCATCCCGAGCGCGGCGGCGGCCGGCTCGCCGGTACGGCAGATGTCCCAGGCCCGCGCCCCCAGCCGCCGCAGCACCTCGGTCAACTCGGCCGCGCTCGGCGGCTCGGTCAGGTACGCCCGCAACCGGTACGGCACCCGTGCCTCGTCCAGGCTACTGCGGGCGGCGACACACTTCGAACAGGCCGGGTTGTCCCAGATCTCCATGGCGAACATGGTGGCAGACCGGACTCGCCTCCATAACAGACGGTCGACGGGGCAGCCCCGGCCCCCTATGATGCGTACATGGGAAACAGTTTCTGGGAGACGCAGTTTGTCTTGTCACCGCCGGCCGGGCCGGTGGAGCGGCACGATCAGGTCGACCTCTACCCGCCACCGCGGGCGGGCCGGCAACCAGCCGTCGTCGTGGCGCACGGCATCCCGCTCCCACCGGACGCGCCGGACCCCCGGGAGTGGCTGCTCTACCGGGGGTACGGCGCACTCCTCGCCGAGCAGGGCGTGGTCGCGGCACTGGCCCGGCTCACCGTCGACTCCCCGGCGGGCCTGCCGGAGCCGGCCGCGCAGCTCACCAAGGCCGTTGACCTGGTCCGCGCCGATCCCCGGGTGGACCCGGACCGGGTGGCCCTCTGGTTCTTCTCCGGCAGCGGCCTGCTGCTCGGCGACTGGCTGCGTACGCCGCCGCCGTGGCTGCGTGGCCTGGCGGCGACGTACCCGCTGCTCGCGCCGCTGCCCGGCTGGGAGGTCGACCCGCGCTTCCGCCCGATCGAGGCGCTCGCCGACGCCGGCGGCGCACCGCCGCTGGTGCTCACCCGCGCCGGCCGGGAGCGGCCGGAGATCGCGGCCGCCACCGACGCATTCACCGCCGAGGCGGCACGGCGGGGGACGCCGGTGCAGGTCATCGACGTACCGGACGGCCGGCACGGATTCGACGCACTGGACCACACCGACCAGTCCCGGGCCGCCGTACGCGCGGCAGTCGACGCCGTCCTCGGCCTCCTCACCGCCCCCTGACCACCCACAGAATGCATGACGTTCCACCCACGCCCCCTCCCGCCGTCCGACGGCGGGCCACCCCCTGCTCAAGATCCGCACAACTTCGGGGAAGGTGCTGCCTCCCCGCGCCTGGGAGGGCGCACTTTTCGGGAAGTTGGGCGGATCTCCATCTCCCTGGATGGGCCCGGTCGCCGGGGGGGACGCTCCATGGCCGGTTGGCGGGTTCTGGGGTGGATGTCCGGTTCGCCGGGTGGTTGGGGCGGCAGGCGGGCGTGATCCAATTCGGGTGCCGGATGTCGGGGTGTCGCCCGCGGGGACCTCATCGCGATTGCAGGTCGACGGCTTTGTTGTCGCGTCGGATGTCCGGAGCGTGTGGGGTCGAGGCGTCCGCGCGGGCCCCTGATG
>NZ_JAPDPH010000241.1 GCF_026013475.1 Micromonospora yasonensis
GCAGCCTGCGCACGGCCTGCGGACCCGGTTCGGTGGACAGCAGTTCCATCTGGGCGCGGGTGTTGTCCAGCACGTCCTCGGCGACCGGATGACGTTCGGCCTGGTAGGTGTCCAGCAGTGTTTCCGGCGCCCAGCCGCGGATCTGTGCGGCCAGTTTCCAGCCGAGGTTGAACGCGTCCTGAACGCCCAGGTTGAGGCCCTGTCCGCCGGTGGGTGGATGGATGTGTGCCGCATCGCCGGCCAGCAGCACCCGACCGACCCGATAACGTTCGGCCAGCCGGGTGGCATCCCCGAAGCGGGACAACCAGCGCGGGGAGTGCACGCCGAAATCGGTTCCGGCGATGGTGCGCAACTGTTGTTTGAAATCCTCGAGGGTGGGCGGTTCCGCGCGGTCGCTGACTCCCGCGGCGGGGACCACGACGCTGTAGACCCCTTCGCCGAAGGGCCGGAGCCAGAATCGCTGATGGGCCTCGCGGATTCCGGTCACCGTGGCGGCGATCTCCTCCTGCGGCACACCCACTTCCATCTCGCCCATCAGCGTCTCGGTCCGCGAGGGCTCGCCGGGGAAGCCGACGCCGAGCCGTTTGCGCACCGTACTGCGCCCGCCGTCACAGCCGACGAGATAGCGCGAACGCAGCTGTTCCCCGTTGGCCAGCTCGACGGTCACACCCTCGTCGTCCTGCTCGAAATCGGCCACCGCGCAACCGCGCCGGACCTGCGCACCCAGTTCGATCGCATGTTCTTCGAGCAGGCGTTCGATGACCGGCTGCGGGATGCCCAGCAGATAGGCGTGCGCGGAATCCAGGCCCTGGGGCGCGGGTTTGTTGATGGCGGCGAAGAAGCCGCCGGCCGGACGCTGTCTTCCGTGTTCGAGAATGCGTTCCAGCAGCCCGCGCATTGCCATCAACTCGATACTGCGAACGTGCAGACCGACTATGCGGACGAACGACTTGGGCTCGGTTTCCTTCTCTAGGACGAGTACCCGCACGTCGTGTAGCCGCAGTTCGGCGGCGAGCATCGCGCCAGTCGGCCCGCACCCGGCAATGATCACGTCGAACACGAGGGGCGCACGATCGGCGCCGGAGGCCGGCGACCGGAGTCCGGGGACGTCGCCCGCGGTGAAGTCGCGCTCGACCGTGTCGTTCGACGGCGGCTCGGGGGTGAACTGCAGAGAGTGCATAGGTATTGCCTTTCGGGAGTGCCTTGTTGGCGAGGCGCTCCCGGCGACACCTACGTCAATCGCCCGACCGTGACGGGAAGGGGGAGCACCCACATCGATACAGCGTTCATGGGTCTCACCTCCTCGGGCGGTGTCACGGGCAACTGCAAGCTACAAGCCTGAGCATCATCGCGTCCAGTCCTTTCCCCGCCACGTGATCACGACTCCGAACGGGCCGGTGCGGTTGCAGGGCGAATCCGGCGTGGCGGCCCGGCTGGTACCGGTCAGTGGCTGCCCCCGATGCGGACCGGATCTCGGTAGGCGCTGCGGCAGGGTGGCCAGCGGATCACCCAACCGCTCGGCGCCGTCCATCAACGGCGGCGGATCGGCGAACACCACGCCCGCGGCCCGTTGCCAGGCCGTCGTGCCGCTCCCGCCCGTCCGCGCCGACGTACCCGACCGCGAACCCCGACAACGACGCTGGCGCCAAGCCGCGCCCCGCCAGGCTGGGAAGGGACATCGGGAGGTGCGGCGACCATCCCGCGCCGCACCGCGCCCTGATTAACGAATTACCGGTAACGAAAATCCGACAAATAGCTCGGACAAAAGGGATGAAGTACTCGTGCATCATAATGACAGTTATTGTGCGTAGCTGCTCAGTGAATGTGATGCCGTAGCGTCACCGGGGGTTGTCCTGTCCCAGTGGATCCGAGTCTTCCCGCCGAAGTTGGAGTCGCTGGCCCGGCTATCTGCGACCCGACCCAGCGAAACTGCGGCGGGCGCTGCTGAGTGAACCGGACCCGTGGCCGACGCACCTGGTAGGCCGAGCTGGCAACGCGGGCCGGTTAGCACATTTGATCGAATGCAGGGGCAGGTTTGAGGATGACCTCCTCGGACCTGCCCGGCTTGAGTCCTCGCCAACAACAGATCCTGGCCGTGATACGGCAGTGGGACGAGCGCCATGGGTATCCACCGACCGCCCATCGCGACGCCCAGACGCCCCTGGCGGTCCGGGCGCGCCTCTGGCGTTCAGGTTCCGCTGCTGGGCTCGATCGCTGCCGGCGCTCCCATTCTGGTCGAGGAGTACGTCGAGGAAGTCCTGACCTTGGCCAGGAAGCTAGTCGGCCACGGGGAGGCTGTTCGCGCTGCACGTCTGGGGAGACTCAATGGTCGAAGCTGGCATCGCGGACGGGGACGTCGTCGTGGTGCGGCAGCAAGCGGTAGCCGACAGTGGCGACATCATCGCCGCCATGATTGACCACGAGGCCACCGTCAAGGTCTTGCGCATCCGCGATGGCGCCGTGGACCTGCTACCCCGCAACCCGCGCTACCCCGTCATTCCCGGTGACCGCGCGGTGATCCTCGGCAAGGTGGTCTGCGTGCTGGGTCGTAGCTGAGCGTGTGTCCGCCCGTAGCGCGCGGCAGAAGATCAACGCTGGACGGGTGGGGTTGTGGTAGCCACTCCTCGATCAGACCGCGCAGCCGCCAGTACCACTCTGCCGACGGTAAGACGCAGGGGTTCGGGATGCCGGAGGCACGTCCGGGGGTGTGGGTCCGGCCCGTAGCCGCGGGTGAAGGGGATAAATGGCTTGCACAGGCGCCGGGCTGAGAGCTTGACTGCTCGCCATGCCTTCCCCGTCACCGATCTTCGTTGCGGGTACGGGTCGTTCGGGAACGTCGCGGATCGCCGACATCATCGGCGAACATCCGCTGATCCATCGGATTCCCATGGAGACCCGGTTTCTCATCGACCCGGGTGGCCTGCGGGACCTGGCCGACGCGCTCACCGATCGATACGACCCCACCGTCGGTGAGGACGCTCTGCACCGGCTGAGCGACTTCCTCACCGTACGAGTGCCCGGACGGCGCGACGATCGCGGCAAAACCGTACCCGAGCTGGTCGGCGAGCGGCGCTACCGGGACGGGGTGCAACAGCTCTGGCCGCAGCTGGTCGCGTACACATACGACGAACCTGCGCCCGCGGAAGGCTTCGGGAACGCCGACCGGCCTGCCGGGCCGTTCGAGCCGCTGAGCCGCCGGCGGGTACTTCCCAGGTATTTCAGCGACCGGGGCGAACTGCTCGGAATCTTGCGGGGCCTGATCGACACCCTGTTCGGCGGAGCAGCCGCCGACGCGGGCAAGCCGACCTGGTGCGAGAAGACCCCGTTCAACCTGCTGTGCATGGACTTCCTCTGGGAACTGGTCCCCGAAGCGACCATCGTGCACATTAAGCGGCACCCGGTCTCAGTGCTCGCATCCCACCTGGCCCAGCCATGGGCACCGCCCACCGTCGACGGCGCGCTCGCCTACCTCAAGCCGGTCTACCACCGATGGCTCACCTGGAAGAACACGGTCGACCTGACGGGCAGGCGATACATCGAGGTGAAAGCAGAAGATCTCGCCGCCGACTGGCCCGGGCAGCGCCGCGCCCTGTTCGAACGGCTCGGCGTCGACGACTTCGCCACCCCTTCAACGTTCCAGTCGCACAAACTGACGAACCGCAACGACCAATTCGACGACGAAACCCGCGAGTTCATTGAAGAAGCACTCGGCAAGGTCATCCCGGCCATGGGATATGAGTGACGGCTCTGGCTCTCCACCCTGGGCCGGTGGCGAACACGCGGGCCCGGGCGGACAGCTTCGCGGGGACGTCCACGACGGTCTCGCCGCCGGCGACCAGGCGTTGAGTGCGTGCCGGCCGATGCCGTTGCGGCCCTCGACCGCCCAAACGCGGTCTTTGTGCTTGCGTCCGGCGGCGAGCATGCCTGGTAGCCGTCGCGGTCGGTGCCGAACCGGCCCTGCCCGAGCGCTTTCTCTCGCGCGTTGATGATTTCGATGGTGGCGGAACGCTTGTGCGGGTCCACGCCGATAATGACCTGGGCCATCGTGTCCTCCCTCGATCCGACGATGGGTCGTCGACGGGAGGGCAGCGCTACCTTGAGCATCCGGAGTGAGTGTCTTCCGGCTCACCGCGCAGGCCCCGGCAGCCCCAGGTCGGCACCCCTCCTCGCCCCGGCTGACCCTCTGCTCGAAACACCATCCGGACGAGGATCCGCTCGGCTCGGCGATGCGGCATCGAGCAGGTCGCGGGTCACCTCGAAGTATTGCTCCGGCAAAGGTCGGCAGTTGGTGCACGTGGGGCCGCATCAACCGTCACCACCGTTGCCGGCCCCGGGCCTCTGATCGTCATTCCTCGGCTTGACATGACGAACCGTTGGTCAGGAAGTCACCGACGCCGGCTGTCGTTGAGATTTCCGTTGTCACAGGGCGGCTTGACGACCCTGCGCGAGCCAGGGTTCAAATAGGACATTGAACGGAGCGATGGCAGGTGGGAGGATGCATTGTGTGGAGCAGGCGCGAGGGCCGTCTTGCCAGTCGAAGCCAGAGTCGCATGACATCGTGCTGCGCCTGCTGCTGTTGACCGCGACCGGGGAGCAGACCTGGTCCCGACGAACTCCTCGCATGGGCTGGTTTGACCAGTGCGGCGGCCTCCATCCGTGGCCGCTGCTACCGGCCGCAGCGGTACCGGTGGTGCTTGGCAGTGTCATTTCGGGAGGCGTCAATGACGGACCAATTCGGTCATTTCGTGGCGTCCGGTCCTGTGGAGCCCGAAGATGACGCCCTGTTCGGCACCAGGCCTGACTTCGTATTGAACCTCAAGAGCATCGCCGAACACATAGTGGCGTCGAGTCGTGCACCGCATCCATCACCAATGATCTTCGGGCTCTACGGCAGGTGGGGCGCCGGAAAGTCCTCCGCTCTACGGTTCGTGGAGGGATTGATCGCGGAGGCGGCCGAACGGAACCACGTCCGGACCTTTCTATCACAGTTCGACGCACCACTGTGGGAGCAGCACAACAACGTCCGGGCAAGTATGGCTCTGCAGATCCTGTTAAACAGCCCCGACGCCCTGACGAAGGCAACGGACCTGCTTTCGCAGCTACGCCCCGTCGAATCCGGCAATCTGTTGACGAATGACGGAGTCCAGTGGGATCTGCAGAGCTCGATCCGCTTCCTTGACGCTCTTGGCCGACATGAAAGTGCGCCGCCAATGCTCGAGCATTGGCTTCGCGAGATGATAGGCCGCGGCGTCGCTAGCGGCGAGTCGAGACCAGTCCACGTTATTTTCGTCGATGATCTCGATCGGTGCTCCGTAGAATTCACGGTTCAACTGCTGGTCGCGACGAACTACTGGATGAGCGCGCGTGGTGCCAGTATCTACTTCGTACTCGCGGCGAGCAGGGCGCATCTTCTCGAATCCCTCAAGCGCAGCACTTTTCCACTTGGCCCGCTGAACCCGGAGGAGGCCCTGGAGAAGTATGTGCATCTCAGCTTCGAAGTACCCGACATGTTAACGAACTCTCGTGAGATCGCCTTGTTCCTGAGCAAACTGATCGAATCATCCGTATCGAACGTAGAACGTGAACGAATCGGCGAACTACAAGATCTTCTTAAGCTCGGCCCAGACGACAACCCATTGAGTTCCGTATTTGCGCCCCTCCTGCATCCGGCCGATGGAAGGGTGACGCCACGCGCGATCAAGCACAGGCTAAACACTTTCCTGGCCGAGTTCAGGCCACAGGGCCAGGTTCAGCTAACACCTGAGCTCGTCAAGCGCTGGATTCTGAAAGCATTTTGGCCGGACTTCTGGTGGCGTATGATCTGGCCAGCTGAAACGCTAGACGAACCGAGCGCCTCCAGAATAGTGTCCCTGCGCGCCATCGGTCGTAAGCTTACTCCCCTATGGGCGATGGAGAGAGCCCGACTACAAATCCCTTTCGAACATCTCGCCGCAGCCGGCGGTGTGGCGCTCGATCCGATGGACGACCCGGTCGTCGCAATCTATCTCGCGTCCGAACCAGCGTGGGAACCGCCAACCAGACAGCAGGCCGGCAACGATAAGCTAAGCGCAACGCCCTCGGACAGCAGCGACACCACGATCGTGGAGGGATCCACAGGCGACGCCAGGGAAATGGAACCGCTGGATCAGGGTGCGGTTTCAAGCGCACACGGCATCGAGGGTGGATCCTCCACAATGCCGGACGACATTCAGAACCAGCTCATCCTAAACTACGTGCTCGCCAAGCAAGAAGAAAAGTCGAACCCGTCCGAGGCCCTTCGAAGGACACGAGAAGTGCTGAAGACGGCGAAGCGGCTCGACGATCTAGGCGCAGTCGCGTCAACCGTTGGCAATGCTGCACTCGTCGCCGAACGCCTACAGGACAACGATCTTGCAATCGAGCTGCACTGTTTGGCCGTACGGGCACGGCCGGACCACGAGAACATAAATCTCAACTACGCCCGGTGCGTGCTTGACGCCCAGAAATCTGACCACTACGAGGAAGCAGCAGAGGCGATTCGTCGGGCCCTCAGCATTCCTGGCGGTCAGCAGGAGTTTCGAGCCAAGGTCCTAACGCTTCGCGTCCGCCTTGCGGTCGGAGAAGAACTGTCCGAGATTGCGTCGGACTTCGAGAAGCTTCGACTCGCGCTGACTCAGAGTCCGAAGCCAGATGATTTGAGCCGACTGCTATTTGTTACAAAGAAAAGAGAACTTCGGTGGTTGACGACCATCGAGGCCCTGCATGAGACATGCAAGGCGGTCTTGTTTGCTTGCCACACAGATGCAGAGCGACATCAGACACTGAAGTTGTTGGCCGACACGCTGTTCTTTTGGGGAGACAATACTGAGAGCGAGCTGGACGCCGCCAAAATATATTTATTTCTGCTTAAAACGGGAGTATTGTCGAGATTCGGCAGCCCGGCAGATGCAGAAGCAAACATCGGGTACGTCCTGAGGAAACTTGGATACAAAAACGCGGGGCTCGTCATCTACATGTACATATACAGACGATCCGCAGCCAGCAACTGGCTCCGCCGGGCGTTGGCCCTCGCGTTGAATGACCAAGGTGACGGGAAGGCGGCGGCTGCCGCACTGCTCGGCCAAGAGTTGCCTACCATTACGGTGGAGCCGGAGGAACTTCCAGTCGATTTGTTGGATTCCAGCCAGCGATGGTGGGCTGGCGTAAGCTGGGACGCCTCGTATCCTCCCAGTACCAGCAAAGTGCTTGAAATCCTCGGCCAGGCATCCGCATGAGCGCGAACCCGCATCGCCCCAATCATGCTGACTGGAAGCGGATCTCCGCCTTCGCCGTCAGCGGAGCGCTGTTGACGGCGAGTGGAGCGTTCGTCGGCTGGAGTTACCTGCAAGGTGTGATCATCAATCTCGGAACGACACTTTTCCTGTTCGGATACCTCTGGGTCGCTGAGCAACGGCTTGTGACGCGTATTGACATGCTGTCGAAGCCAGGGACGCTCGCGGAAGCACAGCTACGCGCCCGTGACGTTCTTCGAGCTGCTTCGACGTCAAGCCCAAGCATCGAATCCTACACCGAACTGGTCGCGACTTGCCTGGCGGCGACCGGTGCAAAGATTATGCAGGCAGGATTCGTACAACGACGCCCAGCCTCCGAACAAGCCCCGCTAGAGTTGTACCACCGACAGACGGCCACCACCTGGAAGCTCGAGCATGCTGGCGAAAACCTGAGGCATTGCATAAGCTTCGGCGACGGTGCTGTCCTCGCCACAGACTGGGTCCATGTCGGACCGCAGCTCACCGCCGAGGAACTGCGAGTCGCGCTACAACAGTTCGAGCATCAGGTGTTCCACGGCCTACTTGTGGTCATCGGGAGGCTCAATCCGGAGCGCCGAAGTCCGGCTTTGCGTTGGCGGAGACGGTGACAAAGCGGCGTGCCGGTCCAGTTCCCCGGCAGCTTCCGCGTCGGCCTGCGCATCGCCTCGATCCGCGCCCGGGTCCCGTCCTCCTGCTGGCGGGTGAACCGCTTGTACAGCGTCTTCCACGGCCCGTGCCGTGCCGGGACGTCCCGCCACGGCACCCCGGTGCGTACCCGGAACACGATCCCGTTGATCACCTGCCGGTGACCTTCTGGCGGACGCCCCGCCGCCACCCGTAGCCCGGTCATCGTCCGGTGCGGCAGTGCGGGACGGTACCGGACAGGCGGCGGGGCGTGCGTCCGCTGTTGCTCGACAACGCGACGTCGACGAAAGCGCCGACGCCGGCCCGCGCGACGTTCGCCAGGAGGGCGACCAGCAGCAGGCGGAGTCCGACGTCGCTACCGTCGTCCGGCGCACCGGCGGTGGGTGGTTCGCCGCCGCCGGACAGGAGGGTGCCCAGCAGCCGCAGGTCCGCCTCGGGCAGCCATCGGGTGACGTGGTCGAGTTGGGCGGCCAGCAGTGGCCACGGGTACCGGCCGTCCGGGTCCCACTCCTCGACCAGCAGGCCGGCGGTGTCGTGCAGGACTCGCGCCACCCACGGCCGCGGCAGCCGGGACAGGCGACGCACGGCCGCCTGGTAGCCCACACGATCCGCCTGGTTGACCGCGCGGACCCCGGCGACGACGGCGTTCCACAGTTCCTGCTCGACCGGGGTCGGTGGGTGCCACATCACGTCTCCTCCCGTCCCGGACGGCCCGGGGTCGGATCGCGGGGTGCGTCACCACCCGGGCGGCGGGGGTGGCCGGCACGGGCCTGTAGGAGGGCGAGGCCCGTGCCGGCCGCGGTGATCACCCCAATCACCGTCTTCCCGCCGGCGGCGCGGCCGGGTCCGATGGACGCCCGGCGCCGCGCCGGGGCGGCGGCACTACCTTCCCGCCGGCGGCGCGGCCGGGTCCGATGGACGCCCGGCGCCGCGCTGGGGCGGCGGCACTACTGCGTCGGACGGCCCTCGACCGCTCGTTCCCGGTTGGAGCAGGGCGCTGGCGGCGCGGCTTCTCCGGTGAGCGAGATCCGCTATCACCGCCTTCAGGCTGCTCGCTATCGTGAGAGAAGTATATGACAAAAGCTAACCAGTTATGACGATTTGGACGTGCCTGCCGGCGCCGGCGGGTCCCGGTGACGTCGAGGTACACGGGTTGGGCGGGTCGGAACAGGAGATGCGACGGATCGGATTGCGAGCCACCGGTCGGGCCATCGAGCGACATGCGAAGTGCCACCGGTCGAGGCTATGAGGCCCTTGTCGACTTATGTCCGACTTTGGAAGGCGAACGACCTCGGCAATATCTCGCCATTCGCATATCCGGAAATCCGGTTCTACTACTGCGTAAATACACCAAATGTGCGTTGACTACTCAAACGGGATTTTAGGTGAGAAAGCTCCGAGCGGCCGTGGGCCGCCCCATCCGGGGCGGCCCACGGGTGCGGGGTCACCGTTGCGTGCGGTCCTCGATCTCGCCGCATTCCCCGGGTCGGGCGTCGATCGCCTCCTCGGCCGCCCGGCCGCCGGTGCTCTCGTCGCCCAGGGTCAGATCACTGCGGGGCAGCCCGGACAGCCCGGCCGGGTCGCGGATCTCCCCGAGGACATCGCGCGCGTCCTGCGCGACGTCGGGCACCTCGGTCTGCCCGGGCCGGGCGTCGATCGCCTGCTCAGCCGCCCGGCCGCCGGTGCTCTCGTCGCCCAGGGCCAGGTCGCTGCGGGGCAGCCCGGATAGCCCGGCGGAGTCCTGGGTGGGCTGGTCGGGCGAGTCCGTCTGGGCGGCCGGGCCGCCGGCGGACTCCCGGCGTCCGACGCCGCGGGCGTGGTACACGCCGGAGGCGTCGCCCGGGTCACCCGGATCGGCCAGGCTGGTGTCGACGGGCCGGCCGGCCGGTTCGGCCAGGCCGGCCCGGCGCAACATGTCGACCAGCTCGTCGTGCGGCATGCGCTCGGTGTCCGGTATGCCGGCACCGCGCGCGATGGACCGCAGGGTGGTCAGGTCCTGATCTGCGAAGGTCTCGGCCATGCCGGTGCCTTCCCGAGGGCCAAGACAAGGAAACCTGCGCTCAGGCCCGCGCGCCGCCGAGGCCGAGCAGCACCGCGAGGCCGAGAGCGCTGCGCGGGGCGTACGGCACCCGCCACAGGCCGCCGTGCGCCGCCGCGTACGCCTCGTCGCGCCACGGGTGCTCCCGCGCGGCCTCGCCACCGGTGCGCAGGTCGTGCACGAGCAACGCGGCCATCAGGGTGTTGCTGGTGGCCGGCTCGAACACCTCGATGCCGAACCGGTGCGCACCCGCGTACGCGGCGGCGAGGGCCCGGTTGCGCAGCACCGAGCGGGTCCGGGTCGGCGGGGCCACGATGAGGGACACGGTCGTCCCGGCGGCCCGGGCCGCCGCCGCCCGCCACCGCTGCAGCCGCTTGGCCA
>NZ_JAPDPH010000242.1 GCF_026013475.1 Micromonospora yasonensis
CAGGCCCCGGCCTGGCACGCCCGGACGGGGGCCGCAAAGCCCACCCCCCGGCGGGTGCGGATGGGGCTGCCCCAGCCCCCCGCCGGTGCACAGCGGCGCGTACGGGCAGGAACTGGCGGCCGAGGGCCTGGACATCGGGGTCCGGGCGGGCGCGCCGGCCCGGGTCCTGGCCTGGGCGGAGCGGTGGCGGGCCACCGCGCTGCGGACCCGACCGGCGTTACCACCGGACGACCCCGATCTGGTGGCGGCACTCGCCGAGCTGCGACTGGTCAGCGGCCTGATCGAGGACGAGGCGCTGGCCGGCCGCTCCGCGCACGCCCTGCGCGGCCGACAGGCCCGACTGGAGCGGCGTATCCAGGACATGGCCCGGCGGGCACCCGGCGGGGGCGCCGTGGTGGCTCCGCCCGGCGTGGCCGCGTTGGCCGCGCGGCTCGGCTCCCGGGTGTTGGTCGAGCTGGTGGCCCACGGCGACCAGCTCCGGGCGGTGCTGGTTCGCGACGGCCGGACCAGCCTGCACGACCTCGGCGCGCTCGCCGACGCGGTGGACCTGGCACGGCGGCATCGGTTCGCCCTGCGCCGGCTGATCACCACCGGCGACGACGCCGCCGCGCGGGCCGGGGCCGCGCACGCCGCGGCGACCCTGGACCGGCAGCTGTTCGACCCGCTGCGGCGCCGGCTGGCCGACCGGGCCCTGGTGATCGTCCCGGTCGGGGCGCTGCACGCCGTGCCCTGGTCGGCGCTGCCGACCTGCGCGGGGCGCGCCGTGACGGTCGCCGCCTCGGCCACCGTCTGGCTCGGTGCGGACCAGCGGGAGCCGCCGGCCGGCCCGCCGGTCCTCGCCGCCGGACCGCGCCTGCCGGCCGCGCACACCGAGGTACGCCGGCTCGCGCAGGTCCTGCCGGCGGCGCGGCTGCTCACCGGGCCCGGGGCCACCGCCGCCACGCTGACCGCCGCGCTGGACGGAGCCGGGCTGGTGCACATCGCCGCGCACGGCGCGTTCCGCGCGGACAACCCGCAGTTCTCCACGCTGGAGCTGGCCGACGGGCCGCTGTTCGCCTACGAGTGGGAGCGCATCGACCGCCCGCCCGGCTGCGTGGTGCTCTCCGCGTGCGATTCGGGCCTGACCGGGGTACGCCCCGGCGACGAGATCATGGGGTTTACCGCGGTGCTGCTGGCGCTCGGAGCCCGGTGCCTGATCGCGACCGTGCTGCCGGTACCGGCCGAGCCCACCACCGAGCTGATGCTGGATCTGCACCAGCGGATGCGGGCAGGTGCCCGCCCGGCCCAGGCCCTCGCCGAGGCGCAGCGGGCCTTCGGCGTGGCCGGCGACGGCCCGGCTCGGGCCACTGCGGCGGCGTTCGTCTGTTTCGGGGCTGGCTGACCGCAGACTGCCGGCACCGGTCGGCCGCGGTGCGCCTGGCCCCGGGGATCGCCGCGAGCGCGGGCGCGCCGCAGGCGGTACGTGAGCATGCGGCGGTCCTGTATCGGAGCACCAGCATGGCAGCCGCCGCCAGTGAAGCCGAGGCATCTGTGGACAGCGCCCGTCTGGTGCAGTCAACGGTGCGTCCTGGAGCCTGGCAGGACCGGCCGGTGGTCGTGATCTCCGCGGCCGGGCAGCCGCGCGAGGTGCTCGAACATCACGCCCAACTGGCTGCTCTGTCCAGCCGAGAACAACACGTGATCGCCGACACGACCGACCACTACGTTCATTACGGCCAGCCGCAGCTGGTGGTGGACGCGGTGCGACGAGTTGCCTCCGGTGCTGCTCTGTAGACGACCGTCGGCCTCGCCGAACCGTAAGCGCGCCGAACGCGAGGCCCGGCGCGGGCAGTGCGCGCACGGATGCGCCTGGTCGAGCGGCCTGCCGGAAGCCCGCCGGACTCCGTCAAGGCCGCTTGACGAGGCGGAACAGATGTCAAGGCTCGACGACCGGCCGTGCCGGTGCGGGCGTTGTCCGCACGCCCTCGTCGGCCGGGCCGGCGAGGATCGCGCGGGCTGCGGGGATGCTGCCGACCACCAGCAGACTCAGCGCGATGGCGCCGGTGACGCGGGTGTTGACGGGCAGCGCGAACGCGATGATCGTCAGCGGGCTGCTGGCGATCATCGACCAGGCCGCCCACCTGGGGATCACTCCGGCCCGCCGCAGGGCGATGCCGAACAGCACGTAGGCCACCAGATGCCCGACGACGTAGACGAGCAGGTAGCTGGTCATCACCGCGTCGGTGCTGAAGCGGTCGAGCAGGTCACTGTACGAGCTGGCGTTCGGCATGTCGGCCATGACGCGGATCAGGTCGTCGAGCGCCGTCAACCCGGAGAACGGCAGCCAGCCCACCACGGCGAGCAGTCCGGCGACCGTGGCCAGCCATGGCGTCCGGGGATACGCCAGGTAGGCCAGACCGACGGCGCCGATGGGCAGCAGGTAGGACGCGAGGACGAAGGCCACCAGGTGGATGGTGTCGGTGACCGGGTTGGCAGCTAGGCTCGCCGCGATGCTCGCCTGGCCGGACTCGTGGATGGACGGGCTGAGCACCCCGCCCAGGTCGTAGCAGGGCGGGCCGCCGACGATGGCCACCGCCATGACGACCCGCAGCAGCCGCTGGTGGCCGGGCAGCGCCGGGGGAACGCTGCCCGTACGGTCGAGTGACCGGCTGTCGATCCCGTCGAGAGTGGGTTCGGTTCCCATCAGTCATCTCCTCAGATATCGGTCATCTCCTTAGATAACGGCCCGGCACGGCACCGGGTCCGACTTTGCGTGCTCCGCTTTTGTCACAATCAGCCTGCGCGCCACGGGCGTCGGGTGCCCGCTCTCCAGCGGCACTTCCGCTACCCCATGATGCTGCCGCTGACTGCCCGGTCCCGGCCCGCCCAACCCGGGCGCGCTCAGGCCGCGAACCGAGCAATGGGATGGCGGTGACGGCTCCAGTCTTCGTGATCAGGAGTGGAGGCGGCACTGACACAGCATCCCGGCCATGCCCCGCTCCCAAGCGGCCGGGTCTACGCTGCGGCCTTTGGCCATTGCCAGATCTGAAGCCAGGTTCACAACGTACAGACGATCACGCGGTGGCCGCGCCGAGTCCACCCGCCCCCGCCATCGGAATCTCGACCGGCGGCTGCCGTACCAGCGTTGCCATGAAGAAATCCACCACCAGGTCGGCCACGTCCTGCGGCGAGGGTTGCTGTCCCGCGGTGGCCAGGGTGTGCCCAGTGCCGGCGACCTCGACGAACGTGGTTGGCACACCGGCGGCGCGCAGCCGGTCGGCGAACCGGACGGACTGGCGCGGTGCCACCTCCTCGTCCTGCGCCCCGTGCAGGATGAGGAACGGTGGCGCATCGCTGACGATGTGGTTGATCGGGCTGGCCGCGTAACGGGTAGCCGTGGACGTACCGATGCCGGCCGCCAGGAGGAACCGGATGATCTGCGGCGCGTCGGCGAAGTCGTTGAGGTCGGTCGGTCCGAACATGTCCACCACGGCCTGAACCGCGCTGGACTGTTCGGCGTACGGGCCGGGCCCGCCCTGGCGGCCGGTCAGGCCGAGCAGTGACGAGAGCTGGCCTCCGGCGCTGGCGCCCCACACCCCGATGCGGGACGGGTCGATGCCGAGGCCGGCGGCGTGCGCCCGGAGGAACCGCACCGCACATTTGGCATCCTCGAGCGGGGCGGGCCACGGGGCGGCGGGGGTCAGCCGGTAGTCGATCGAGGCGACGAGGTAACCGTTGGCGTTCAGCCGCTCCCGTAGCGGGGTGAACAGCGCACTCTGATGGTTGGACAGTGACGCGCCCAGCCCGGAGAGTTTCCGGTCGCCGAGTGCCAGGCCACCGCCGTGGATGTACATCGCCACCGGGGTGCCCCGGCCCGGCGTCGTGGCGCCGGCCGGTGGGGTGTAGATATCCATGGCCAGCGGTACGCCGTCGATCCGGCAGTACTCGACTGTGCTGCGCTTTCCGGCGGGCAGGTGGCGTGGAGCTACGGTGTCGCCGGGGAACCTAGCTCCCGCGGACCCGTTGCTGGACCCGCTGAACCCCACGAACGTGGCCAGGAGCACGACCAGCGTCACCGGCGCGACAGCGACCGCTCCCGCCAGCCGGCGCAGCCGAGTCCGGCGCGCGGCCCGCGCGTCGGGGCCGCGGGAGGCGGCCACCGCGCCGAGAACCCACACGATGCCGAATCCCGCTACGCCGATGACCTGTAGCCCCGCGCAGATGTGGTCGACGAACCCGATTACCGAGTCGGCGGGTATCCACGGCGAGGGCCCGGGCAGGACCGGCGTGCCGCGGGTGAGGAGCCACACGACGAGTACGGCCAGCGCCGCCGCGGCAGCCAGCACCACCCGACGCGATGTCGGGCGGGCCAGCACGCGGGCAACCGTACCCAACTGTGCCGCGCCCAGTGCGGCGAACAGCAGGGCGTACGGCCACGCGGTGCGCCACACCGCGGCCAGCGGAGCGAGGTAGATCAGGGCGCCGCCGGTGGCGGCCAGCAGTGAGGTGATCAGCAGGGGGCCCCGGCGCAGCGGTAGGTGCTCCGCCGCGGGGGTCAGGACAGCGTCTGCGACGGCTGGGAACAGCGACTTCTCTGGCATGCCACCGATCGTCGCGACCCGAGGGCGCGGCATCGTCCGCTCCAGGTAGGCAACCAGCGCCGCGAGCTACGTCGCTCGGCTACTCCATCGGGAGTAGCGCCGAAAGCTGCCCCTGCCGGCAGAGGTCCCGCGACGAGGCTGCGTGATCAACGCCAACAGAGGAGGAGTTTCCGCGACTCAGGCTCGCATTCTTCCCTACTCGGGGTGGTTGCAGGCACCGTCGCCGATCTCGTAGGGAGTGGTGACAGCGTCATAGACCAGGTGGGTGACCATACCTTCGGCGGCGTGGTCGAGGTTGTGGCAGTGGTCCATCCAGATGCCGGGGGTCCACACCGAAACCGCTCCATGCTGGTAGAACGGTGGCGTAAATCGCCCACCGTCGCAAGCGCGGCAGCGGGGGTGGGCGGCCGGTGTCCTTCGACGCCGAGCTGTACCGGGAGCGCAACACGGTGGAGCGGTGCATCAACAAGATCAAGGCGTGGCGGGGCCTGGCCACCCGCTATGACAAGACGCCCGACAGCTATATGGCAGGGCTCCAGCTACGCGGGGTGCTGATCCGGCTCGGCAGCCTTCAACCCATCACCTGAACCAAACTCCAAATAGGACCCGAGCGACGATCGTGCCGAGGGTGAGGGGTCGGCCTGGTTGGCTGGAGCCAGGCTGTGTCTGGTTTCGTCCCGTGTCGCGCTGACACAGCACGCGGCCGGGCGTGAGGATGTGGGCATGAGTTCATCGCAGCCCGTCGTCGACCCCGGGCCCGAGCCGGACACGACCGCAGGCGGGCCGGTGAATACTGCTGGCGCGCGGTCCAGGCCCCCATCGCCGGATTCCCCCGGGTCTTCCCCGGATCACCGCTACCTGCTCGACAACGCCCGGGTGGAGGCGGGCGAGCGGTTCACCTGGCTGGCCGAGCTGTTCGACGGTGTCACGCGTGGGCACTTTGACCGGCTCGGAGTGAGGGCGGGCTGGCGCTGCTGGGAAGTTGGTGCCGGAGGCCCCAGCATTCCCGAGGCACTCGCCACGGCCGTCGGACCAACCGGTTACGTGCTGGCCACGGACATCAATCCGGCCTGGTTGGACCCGCACGGCGGGTACGAGGTGCTCCGGCACGACATCGTCGGGGACCCGCCACCGCAGCCAGGCACGTTTGACCTGGTACACGCGCGGCTCGTGCTCGTTCACGTGCCCGACCGTGCCGGGGCGTTGGCGACGATGGTGGCGGCGCTGCGGCCCGGCGGTTGGCTCTTGGTAGAGGATGCCGACACCGAGCTGCAGCCGCTGGCCTGCCTCGATGAGGTTGGCCCGGCGCAGCGGCGCGCCAACCGGCTGCGGCGCGCGGTCCGGGAGTTGATGACCCGCCGCGGCGCCGATCTGCGCTACGGCCGTACGCTGCCGCGGGCGTTGCGCGCGGCGGGCCTGGTCGATGTCACGGCGGCCGGCTGCTTCCCGGTCGGCGGGGTGGCCTGCGACCGGCTGGAGACCGCGACGGTGCGCATGGTCCGCGCCGAGTTGCTCGCCGCAGGGCTGGCCAACGACGTCGAGATCGACGCGCACCTGGCCGCCGTCGATGCCGGCGAGCTCGACCTCACCCTCGCGCCGCTGATCTCGGCATGGGGACGCCGCCCAGGCTGAGCAGTCTGCCTGAAGTTCTGCATGTAACTGGGTGGCAGCATGGAGCGGCCGACCGGCCGGTCTCCACACCAACCGTGATCACAACTCCAGACGGGACCTAGTTGTGGCTACCGCTGTGGCCACCGCCCTTCGGCGCCGCGATGACGCCCGACTTCTGGCCAGGGTTGACCACCACGAACTGGCCCATCATCCCTTCGTCCTCATGCAGCAGGACGTGGCAGTGGTACATGTACGGCGAATCCGGGTCGGCATAGTCGTCGAACCGCATGATGAGCTCGTACGTGGTGCGCGGCGGTAGGAAGACGGTGTCCTTCCAGCCGGCGAGTTGGGGCGGCGGCGCCTTTCCGTCGAGGGTGAGGACCTGGAACTGCACGTCGTGGATGTGCAGGTTGTGTGGGCGTAGGTCCTCGCTGGTGACCGTCCAGATCTCGGTGCTGCCCTTCTCGACGGTGTAGTCCACCCGGCTCATCTCCATCGGTCGGCCGTTGATGGCCTCGCCCCCGAAGACCAGTTTGCGCTTCTCCGTCGCGGCCTTCGGGTCCAGCCGGGGTACCGTGACCAGCTTCCGCGGCACTTGCGGGCTGCCGGTGAGCGTCTTGGCGGCGCGCAGTTCGATGATGTCGAAGGTGTCGTCGATGCCGGTGAACCGGCTGTGGAGGATGTCCAGCTTCGCGGCGCCCGGGTAGCTGCGTAGCACCGACCGTTGGCCTGGCTGCATGGTCACCACGACTTCGGCCCGCTCGCCCGGCGACAGCACGAGCCGCTCGGTGTCATACGTCTCGGGAAGCAGACCACCGTCGCTCCCTACCACGGTGAACTTTCGCCCGTCGGCGAAGCCGAAGTTGTAGATCCGGGCGGTGTTGCCGTTGAGCAGCCGCAGCCGTACCCGCTCGGTCTGCACGTCCAGGTACGGCCCGACCGTACCGTTGACCGCGATCGTGCCGCCCAGGATGCCCACACCCAGGGAACGGGCCGTCTCGTCGAGCTTGCCGTCGGCGATCTGCTTGTCCTGCACCATCAGCGGGATGTCGTCGACGCCGTACCTGTGCGGCAGGTCGGCGCTCGAGGTCTTGGGATCGTCGATGATGAACATTCCCGCCAGACCGCGGTAGACGTGCTGCATGGTCTTGCCGTGCGGATGCGGGTGATACCAGAGCGTCGCCGCCGGCTGGTCCACCGTCCAGGTCGGCGACCAGGTCTTGCCGGGCGCCACCAGCTGGTGCGGGCCGCCGTCCATCTTCGCCGGCAGGTGCATGCCGTGCCAGTGCACAGTGGTGTCCTCGTTCAGCCCGTTCGTGACGTTGATCAGTACTTTCTCGCCGCGCTCGGCGCGCAGCGTGGGGCCGAGGTAACCCCCGTTAAAGCCCCAGGTCGACACGGTGTCCTTACCGAAGGTGTGTTTCCCGGCAGTGGCCTTGAGGTTGAACACTCGCCGGCCGGCGGCGTCGACGTGTGACGGTGCCAGCGGCGGTATCGCCACCTTGTTGACGAAGCCGACCTTGCCCGAGGTGTCCCGATCGAACTGTGCCCAGAACCAGGCACCGGCGGAGGCGGCTCCGCCGCAGACCAACAACAGCACGACAAATCCGGACAGCAGCACTCGACGCACCTCGATCAGGCTCCCCTCGCGTCGCTCACCCCACGACTCGCAGCGCCAGCCAACAAAGCCGGCACGAACTACGCAGATGCCAACAGGTGCCGCTCGACGCACACTCGAGAAGGGCTCAATCCGAACTATCGCCAATGAACGATTCCGCGAGTTGACCACCGAGCCGTCCTTATTGCCGTTCGGGTACCGACGCGACGGCGTCATGGCTGGAAGCGGTAGGAGATGGCGGGTGAGTGGGGCCTGACGCTCACGATCTGCACCGCAGGGCCCGGGTCGCCTTCGGCGGAGCGGATGCCGTCTGTGCTTCCCGCAGAGGAGAAGGCGGAGTGTTGGGTTCAGCGCACGATCGCTACGGCCGCCTTGTGGCCTTCGAGGCGTTCGAGTTCCTTGGCAGTGCCGTCGTACGTGCCGAGGTGGAGGGTCTGATCGGAATACCCGATGCCGTCGGTGTTGTAGTAGAAGCCGATGTTGCCCCACGGAATGAAATAGATGAGGTCGCCGTCCTTCGGGTCTGAACCTGGCGATCCCTCGTATTTCAAAGCTCGCGGAAGATCGGCGATCTTCTCGCGGCCGTTGAACTCCTCGAGCGTGAGGGTGAGTGGCAACATGCTCAGGAAGTCACGGGTGGCGGGGCTGTCCTCAACGATGGTCACGTCCACCGACTCCGAGCCCACCGTGAACCGGACAACGGTGCCCACAATGGCCTGATCGATGCTGGGCGGTGTCGTGCTTGTCCTGCTCTGCGGCGCCGACGAGGCCTCCGGCGTGGACGGCGCGGCGGTGGGAGTGGCCTCGCCGGTGGAAGGCGCACCGCACGCGGCGAGGGAAAGGGTCAGCACGAGCGCTGCCGCCAGATTCTTCGTCCGCATGCGATGGAACTCCTTCCAGTCAGGCCTCGCCCGTTCGGGCCGTGGACAGTCCGCGGCTATCCAACCTGCCTCCTCCGCAGGCAGGGAGTCCCTGTCGAGAGACGTACTGGCGGGGCACCTCTGAAGCCCGCGGTTGGCGATGAAGGCCATGAAGGTCATGCTGTTCAGCGGCGCGATGTCAGCGGGCGGTGTAACCGCCGTCGACAGGAAGTGCCACGCCGATGACGAAGCTGGCACCAGGGCTGCACAGCCACAACACCGCAGCGGCTATTTCTTCGGCTTCGCCGAGCCGGTTGATGGGTTGGTTGGCGACGGCCTCGGCCCGGTCGAGTTCACCCTTGTCGATCATATCGGTGACCATCGGGGTCGCGATGGTGCCAGGGCAGATAGCGTTGATCCGGATGCCGCGCGGGGCGTACTCGAGGGCGGCGCTGCGGGTAAGCCCAAGCACGCCATGCTTGGAGGCGTGGTAGGCGGCTCGGCCGGGCAGGCCCACGAGCCCGCCGAGGGAGGAGCAGTTGACGATGGCGCCGACGCCTTGGCCGCGCATCTGGGCGAGTTCGTGTTTCATACAGGCCCACACGCCTCGCAAGTTGACGGCGTTGACCCGGTCGAAGACTTCGGCAGGCTCATCGGCGGCATCGCTGGGCGGAGCTTGAATGCCGGCATTGTTGAACGCCATGTCGAGCCGGCCGAACTCCTTGACCGTCGAGCGGACGGCGGCGGCGACGTCGGCCTCGTCGGTGACGTTGCAAGTCACGTCGAGCACCCGGTGACCGGCGGCGGCCAGAGCCTCAGTGGCGGTCTGGACAGCGGCCCGGTTGATGTCGGCGAGGGCGACCGCGGCGCCGGCCTCGGCGAACGCGCGGGCGGTGGCCAAGCCCATGCCGGAGCTGGCGCCGGTGACCAGGGCGACCTGGCCGGTGAAGTCGTAGGTCGGGTTCATCGTTGCGGGTGCCTTTCGATGAGCAGCAGGTTCGTTGGCAGGCGATCCGGCGGGTGAGTCGGGCGGGACATGCAGGGTCAGGTGGCGCATCGGTGCCGGTGGCGTCGGCGGCGACCACGCCAGGGATGCGTTCCCTGGGTTCTAGCCGGAAATGGCGCAGGTCAGGTAGGCACCACCCCAGCAAACCCGGTTTCACGACCGGGTGAGGAGTTTCTGCTGAAAGGTGTACTGGCAAGGCATCCCGCCGCCGCCGCGCCGCGCGACGTAGCGCCGAAGCCATGGACAACCGCAACGAGGTCCGCGAGTTCCTCGTCTCGCGGCGGGCCAAGATCTCCTGACGTCGGCCACGACCACATGATCGCCGCGGAGTTGCTGGCCCCTTCGGGAGGTCGCGGTGGTCGGAGTGTGGGAGACAGCCGTCCGGGTACGCGCCACGCTGGCGTGGCGAGGAGGGACACGGCGAGAGCCGCCGTCCGGGACCCCCGGGCGGCGGCTCTTCGCTGACGGTGACGGTTACTTG
>NZ_JAPDPH010000243.1 GCF_026013475.1 Micromonospora yasonensis
ATTTGAACAGCAGCAACTTCGACGTGACGGCGGCGTGGCGGTGCGCCACGCACGACCTGGCCGTGCTGCCGCTCGGCGAGCCGGCCGGGCCGGCGGCACCGATCGCGGGGTTGCCCATCTACCAGGAGATCTTCGGTCGGGACACGATGACCGCCTCCTGGCAGGCGCTGCTGGCCGGTCCGACCATGCTGGGCGACAGTCTGCGGCTCATCGCCGGGCACGTGGGTGAGCGGTTGGACGACTGGCGCGACGAGGAGCCGGGCAAGCCGCTGCACGAGGCCCGGCAGGGACCGGTCTCCGCGCTCGGGCTGAACCCGTTCACCAGCTACTACGGCGACTGGTCGACGGCGCCGGACTTCCTGGTCTTCCTCGGGCAGTTCCTCGCCTGGACCGGTGACCTGGACACCGTGCGGGAGCTGCTGCCGACGGCCGAGCGGGTGTTGGGCTGGCTCGAGCGGTACGGCGACCCCGACGGCGACGGCTTCCTGGAGTACCACCGCCGGTCCCGGGCGGGGTTGAAGAACCAGGGCTGGAAGGACTCCGACACCGCGATCGTCGACGAGGACGGGCAGCTGGTGACCGACCCGATCGCGACCAGCGAGTTGCAGGCCTACTGGTACGCCGCCCTGCGGCACGCCGCCGTGGTGTTCACGGTGACCGGCCATCCGGCGCGCGGCGCCGCCCTGCTGGCCCGGGCCCGGGCGCTGCGCCGCCGTTTCCATCGCGCCTACTGGCTGCCCGACCGGGGCTGCTACGCGATGGCGCTCGGGCCGGACAAGCGGCCGGTGCGCTCGACCAACTCCAACGACGGGCATCTGCTGGCCGCCGGCATCGTGCCGGCCCGGGCCGCCGCGCTGGTGGCCGACCGGCTGCTCGCACCCGACATGTTCAGCGGCTGGGGGGTGCGGACGCTGTCGGCCGACCATCCGGCGTACAACCCGTTCAGCTACCACCGGGGCAGTGTCTGGCCGGTGGAGGCCGGCACGATCGGCCTGGGGTTGGCCCGGTACGGCTGCTGGGCGCACCTGCACCGACTGGCCGAGGGGATGTTCGCCGCGGCGGCGCTGTTCGAGGAACACCGCCTGCCCGAGGTGCTCAGCGGGCTGCCCCGCGACCCGGCCCACCCCCACCCCGGCGTATACCCGAACTCCTGCTCCCCGCAGGCCTGGTCGGCCAGTTCGATCATCGCCCTGGTCCAGGCCCTGCTGGCGCTACGACCGGCCGCGCCGCTGCGCACGATCCTCGTGGATCCACACCTGCCCGAGTGGCTGCCGGACCTGCGGCTGGAGGGCGTACGCATCGGGCGCGCCACGGTAGACCTGACCGTGCGGCGCCGGCGCGGCGGGCGGACCTCGATGACCGTGCGCGGCGACCGGCTGGCGGTGATCCGCCGGGCCCCGCGCCAGGCGATCTCCGAGCACGGGAGCGGGTGACGGGCGGCCGGTGCAGCCGGGCTCCCGCCGAGAATGCGGTCCAGAATCTGGGACTAGAGCGGTGGTGCGACTGTTTTCCGTCCAGTCAGCATCCGCCAGCAGGGCGGGCGGGACGCGCCGCTGGCCTGAACTGCGAGGTGTTGGCTGCGGGTCGAAGGCATGTTTAGCGCCAGGAGGCCGCAACGGCAGTCGCGCGAGCGTGCGTAAGGGTGGGGTGGTGGCCGAGGCGCGCGGATAGTGTGGTGCGCGGCGACGACCGGTCGCCGCGCGTGCTCGCCGAGGAGAGGTGTCTTGATGGCCGATGGGCCGATCTTGGTGCTTGGGGCGACCGGCGGTCAGGGCAGCGCCGTTATCGAGGCGTTGTTTGGCCGCGGGGCCCGGGTGCGGGCGCTGGTGCGCGACCCGGGGCGGGGGGCGGCTCGCCGGTTGGTCGACCGGGGTGTCGAGGTGGTCGCGGGTTCGCTGGATGATCGCGGTTCGCTGGCCACGGCGATGGCGGGCGCGGGGGCCGCCTTCGCGCTCACGACTCCATTCGAGGCGGGCGTGGCTGCCGAGGTGGCCCAGGGACGGGCGATCTTGGCCGCCGCGGGCGAAGCTCGAGTGCCGCATCTGGTGTTCAGTTCGGTGGCCGGCGCCGATCAGGGAAGCGGTGTGCCGCACTTCGACAGCAAGGCGCGCATCGAAGCCGAGCTGGCTGCTGGTGACGTCCCCTACACGATCTTGGGGCCGGTGTACTTCTTCGACAACGCCCTCGGCGGGGCGGACCGCATTCGCCGTGGGGTGCTCGAGCTGCCGCTGCCGGCGGATCGGCCGCTGCAGCAGCTTGCCCGCACCGACCTCGGCGTCTTCGCCGCGCAGGTACTTCTCGACCCCGCCCCCTACGTCGGGCGACGCATCGAGCTGGCCAGCGATGCCCCTACCCCCGCCCAGATGGCGGCCGCGCTGAGCGCGGCGCTGGGACGGGAAGTGCGCCATGAGAGGGTGCCGCTGGCCGAGATCGGCAATCCGGACATGCACGCGATGTGGGCGTTCTTGAATGGGCCGGGCTACCAGGTCGACATCGCCGCGCTGCACGCCGCATACCCGGAGGTTGGCTGGACCAGCTTCGCCGATTGGGCTCACCACACGTTTGGATCCGTTCCGTGAACGCTCCCGGCTAAGGGCGGCTAAGGGACGTCGTCGGGGCTCACGCTCGTTTTCGGCGCGCCCGCCCCGTAGCTTGACGTGACGCGAAAGGGGCCAGCCGATACCCCAAGACGCGAGATGGGCACCGCGGTGTAAGCCGTGCCAATGAACCGCCCTCCCATCGACGTCCTGGTCACATCCCCGTCGTACCAGGCTGCGACCATGACGGCCTGGCTGCGCCTCTCCTCGAGGTCCCGCTCCCGCCGTTCGCGTGCCACGCTCAACTGCCCCACCAGCACCAGCACCAGCACCAGCAGCCCCAGCGCCCGGCAGCACCGCCGGCGGCGCTGTCGGTGACTCCCACCCGTATCAGGGGGTATCCTGCGGGCATGGCCGACAGGAGCCCCAACACCGGCGCCCGCAGCGAGGACATCCTCGCCGCTGCCGGCATCGTCGTCTCCGATGAGGGGAAGGCTCGCGCGCGCCGCCGCCTGGACGAGGCCCGGGAGCGGTGGACGACGGAGCTCGACGCCCAGGCTCGCGAGCAGCTCGGCCTGCCGGCCCGCGCCGCGTGACTGAACCGGCCGTCCGGGTCGTCCTCGACGCCTCCGCGATCATTGCCTTCACCCGAGGGTCGATCGACGTCGGTGAGGTGATCGCCGAAGTCGCCGACGAAGAGAACTGCGTGTTCGGGCTGCCGGTACTGTGCGTGGCCGAAGCCGCCCGGGTGGTCGTCGACAGGGACCGCCTGCAGCTGCTCGTCAACCACCCGATCGCCGAGATCCTCTCGCCGCCGCCGGACAGCTGGGAGGCCCTCGCAGTCACCCTCGACACGGTCGGCAGGGTCGACGCCGCCACCGCGGTGCTCGCCGCGATCGACCTCGGCTGCAGCGTGCTGACCGGCCAGCCCGGCCTGTACGGCGGCATCGCCGGCGGCGGCCCAGTCATCCCCATCTGACCCAGGTACTACACGGCGTGCATCCGCAAGCGCGACGGCGAGCCAGACCCGATGTGCACCGGTCAACGCGGCCGGCTCACCATCTCCGGCAACATGCAAGTTCTCCGATCCGCATCTGGTGCCTCCTGTCGTCGCGCCTTGACCTTCCCCTGGCTGAAAGGTTCAGTCAGGTATGGGTAGAGCCGTGCCGGCCAGTCGGTGAGGCGTGATGCCACCGAGGGCCGTTTGCTAGGAGGGCTGTGATGACCGCGGCAGCAGATCGCACAGGAGAGGGCCGGGTGGCTGTTGAGCTTCGTTCGGTGCCGGGCTGTCCGAACCTCGCGCCGGCTCGGCACGAGCTGCACGCGGCGCTGGCCGACCTCGGTCTGCCCCTCGCGGTGGTCACCGAGGTCGTGGGGGACTACCCGTCACCGTCGATCCTGGTGAACGGTGTGGACGTGATGGGCGGCATCGGCGACGGTTCAGCGGCCTGTCGCTTGGATCTCCCCACTGCCGAGCGCATCCGCGCTGCCCTGCGCCAGGCGGTAGGCACCGCTTGGTCTGACGCCCGGTCGGCCTATCGCCACCGTTGAAAGCGGCTTACCGGCCAGCGGCGCCGGCTGGCCGACCACAGGCAAACACTGGTGTCCCTACTCGGAAGCCACGGTGTGGCCACCGATCTGATCAGCCCAGGCACGGTTGATGAGGCAAGACCTTGTTGGCCTGGTCGACGCGGCCGTGACCAGAGCGGACGTCATTGCCGGCGCCCGCAGGAGGGGGCGCCGCTCTCCGCGGGTGCCGCTCAGCGGGTCTTCTTCGTCGCTCGCTTTCGGGGCGGAGTGAGCAGGTCGGCGATCGCCGCGATCGCGGACGGCACGAGGCGGTAGTACGCCCAGACGCCGCGCTTGTCGCGCTCGAGCAGGCCGGCTTCAGTGAGGATCCGAAGGTGATGACTCACGGTCGGCTGGGAGAGCCCCAGCGGGGCGGTGAGGTCACTGACGGACGCCTCGCCCTCGGGGGCGGACTGGATCAGGCTGAGCAGTCGTAGCCGGGCCGGGTCGGCGACGGCCTTCAGCACTCCGGCGAGCCGCTCGGCATCGGCGCGCTTGATCGGCTCGCCGGCAAGCGGCGAGACGGCAGGGGTTGCAGTTTTCGCAGTTGGCACGCCTTCCATCGTTGCACGAACACCATCGATACGCCGGTTGAACCAGTACGGGGTCACCGTCAGTTTGCGGGCAGTGCGCCGTGTCGACCTGTCAGCGGCCGGATGAGCGAGGGTCGGCCCCGCCCGACGGGTGACCGGGCGGACGGGCAGCGCCGGCGGGTTGGTCAGGCGGTGGGACCCAGTTCGGTGAGGAGCTTCTCCACCCGGGCGCGGATCTCGTCCCGGATCGGGCGGACCGCTTCGACGCCCTTGCCGGCCGGGTCTTCGAGCTTCCAGTCCTCGTAGCGCTTGCCGGGGAAGACGGGGCAGGCGTCGCCGCAGCCCATGGTGACGATGACGTCGGAGGACTCGGCGGCCTCGTACTCCAGGAGCTTGGGGGTCTGGTCGGTGATGTCGATGCCGACCTCGCGCATGGCCTCGACGGCGGCCGGGTTGACCTGGTCGGCGGGTGCGGAGCCGGCGGAGCGGACCTCGACGGTGTCGCCGGCGAGGTGGCGCAGCCAGCCGGCGGCCATCTGGGAGCGGCCGGCGTTGTGGACGCAGACGAACAGGACGCTGGGCTTGTTCATTCGTGAGATCCGATCAGACGACGGTGGGGCTGCGGCGTTCGATGAGGGTGACGTCGCGCCAGGTGCCGTGGTGGCGGCCGACGCGTTCGCGGGTGCCGACGGTGCGGAAGCCGCAGGCGGTGTGTAGGGCGAGGCTGGCGGTGTTCTCGGGGAAAATGCCGGACTGGATGGTCCAGATGCCGGCCTGCTCGGTGGAGGCGATCAGGGAGTCGAGCAGGAGCCGGCCGACTCCTCGGCCGCGGGCGTCGGGGTGGACGTAGACGGAGTGCTCGACCACCCCGGCGTAGACGCACCGGTCGGACACGGCCGAGCAGGCCACCCAGCCGAGGACCCGGCCGGCGGAGTCGACAGCCACCCAACGATGGTCAGGCAGCCGGGTCGCGGTGAACCGCCCCCAGGTCGGTGGCTCCGTTTCGAAGGTGGCGTGGCCCGTTGCGATGCCGAGCCGGTAGATGTCGAGCACGGCATCGGCGTGCTGGCCGCCCATTGCGGTGATGGTGATGCCGGTGGCGCTGGCGGGAGCGGTCATCGGTTCTCCTGGGCAAGGTGCGGCACGACGACGGCGTCGGCGGAGTCGGCGGCGTGGGGGTACCAGGCGGCGAGGGCGGCGACGGCGAGCAGGCCGCCGACGAGCTGGGCCGCGATGAAGCCGGGCACGGACGATGGGGCGATGCCGGCGAAGGTGTCGGTGAAGGCCCGGCCGATGGTGACGGCCGGGTTGGCGAACGAGGTCGAGGACGTGAACCAGTACGCCGCGCCGATGTAGGCGCCCACGGCGGCGGGGGCTGCGGCGGTGCGGCCGCTGCGGGCGAGGGCGAAGACGAGGACGACCAGGCCGGCGGTGGCGACCACCTCGGCCAGCCATAGGTTCCCACCGGTGCGATCGGTGCGGGACCAGGTCGCGGCGGGCAGCCCGAACATGAGGTCCGCCAGGACCGCACCGGTGATCGCGCCGAAGGTCTGGGCTGCGGTGTAGGCGGCGAGGTCGCGGCCGGTCAGGCCGGTGCCGGTGCGGCGGCCGAGCCACCAGTCGACGGCGGACACGACCGGGTTGAAATGCGCCCCGGACACTGGGCCGAAGGTCAGGATCAGCGCGCCCAACGCGAGGGCGGTGGCGATCGCGTTCTCCAGGAGCTGGAGGCCGACGTCGGTGGGGGAGAGCCGAGCGGCGGCGATCCCGGACCCGACCACGGCTGCAACCAGCAGGGCGGTGCCGGCGAACTCCGCCGACGCCCGCCGGGTCAGGGTGAGGCTCACGCGGTGCCACCGGCGGCCGGGGCGGAGGAGACCTCCAGCAGCGCGCCGAGCTGCCGGAACGCCTCCGGCCTCACCCGGTACCACACCCAGGTGCCGCGCCGCTCGGAGTCGACCAACCCCGCCTCCCGCAGCAGTTTCAGGTGGTGGGAGATGGTCGGCCCGGACAGGTCGAACGCTGGGGTGAGGTCGCAGACGCAGATCTCGGGAACCGAAGCGATCATCGACATCAGCCGCAGCCGGACCGGGTCACCCAGGGCCTTGAACATCGGCGCGACCACCGTCGCCTGATCGGCGTCCATCGGGCTAGCGGCGATGGGGGAGCAGCAGGCGACCGCGTTCAGGTCCACCACCGGCAGCGCTTGTTTCGACATGCCTCTAGGTTGACAGATTTCAAAACAGCGTGCAACGTGGGTCCTGCTTCGAAAAACATCTAGGCAAGGACGAAGCGATGATCAAGCTGTTCCGGCGTCGTCACGTCGACGCCGAGGACGTGACGCTGTGCGAATCGTGCGGGCAGGTATGCACCGCGGCTTGCCGCGCCGACGCCCGCTACGAGCGCACCTGCACCACTGCTCTCACCAACTACGTCCGCTGAACCCGTCAGGAGGAGAAATCATGTCCCGTGTCCAGCTCGCTCTGCGCGTGTCCGACCTCGAAGGCTCGGTGGCCTTCTACTCGAAGCTGTTCGGCGTCGAGCCGGCCAAGCGTCGCCCTGGCTACGCCAACTTCGCCGTCGAGAACCCGCCCCTGAAGCTCGTCCTCCTTGAGGGCGAGGCCGACCAGCCGACGGTCATGGACCACCTGGGCGTCGAGGTGTTCAGCACCGACGAGGTCAACGCCGCCACCCAGCGCCTCACCGACTCCGGCCTGATCACACTGGAGGAGAACAACACCGAGTGCTGCTACGCCCTCCAGGACAAGGTCTGGGTACGCGGCCCCGGCAACGAACCCTGGGAGGTCTACACCGTCAAGGCCGACTCCCCACAGTTGGAGAAGACCGCCGAGGCGCCTGCTGCACCCCGGCGGCCGAGACGGAACCCGCAACCAGCGGAAACGCGTCAAGCTGCTGCTGAACGTGGTGTGGGTGCCCGGCGGCCATGGCCGCCGCGCACCCACACCCCTCCACGCGTTCCTATCGCCTGACAACGGCGACAGACAGCAACAGGAGGTGCTCGGTGACCACTTCGGTGCCTCCGACGGTCAAGCCGCTCCCACAGCAGGTCGGCTCAAGTCACTGTGGCACTGATGGCAGGCACGCGGGACCGCACCTGCCGTTGTCGCCGGCATGACACAACCTTCCCGCCTACACGGCGAACAACTCGTCCGGCCGCTCGTTCCTGCCGCCCCACCCACCCGGCCCCGCCCGTGCCCGAGGCCGATGCCGGCACTGCCCGTTCACGTTCCTCCGCCGGTGTTCGCCGCCGCGCAGGACGTGCTGCTGGGGATGGCTGTCCCGTCAAGCTGCGGCCGGGTGACCGCGCAACAGCTCCTGCACCCGTTGGGCTGGGCGCCGGGCCGCCGCCTCGACATCCAGCCACATGAGGGAATGCTCGTCGTCTGCTCGGCCCACGACGGACGACGCCAGATCGGCAGCCGCGGCGAGCTGCCCCTACCGGCACCTGCCCGGCGAATGTGCGGAATCAAGCCAGGCCAGCCGGTGCTGCTCGCCGCTCTCGTCACCCACGACCTGCTCGTCGTGCACCCCGCCGGCACCGTCATCCGCCTCCTCGCCGATCTACACACCCGACTTGCGGGAGCCGGACATGTCCGCTGACGCCACCACCGTCGCCGCCGCGTGGCAGGTCCTGGCTCACCTCGGCGTCACCCTGACCGACCTCCGATCCCACACCGACGGCCCAGCCGCCCTGCCGACGATCGCCGAGTACCTACCCCGCGTCATCGCCGCAGCAGGCCCCGGCGCCCAACGCACCTACGGCACCTACTGGCAGCGCATGGCCACCGCGTGGGGCGACCGACCGCTGGACGCGGTCGCGGCCAGCGACGTCGAGGCCCTGAAACAGCAGATGACCACCACTGCGCGGTCGCGGCGTAACAGCCGCAACGGCCGGCACGCGGGCGAGCATGTCATCGCCGCCGCTCGCGCCTTCTACTCCCGGGCCATCGCCGACGGCTTGATCGACGCCTCGGCAAGTCCCGCTCACCGCGTCGCCAAGCCGCGCCGTCTGCCCAGCACCCGCCGTGCGTTGACACCGAAGGAGTTGGAGGAGATCAACGCGGTGGCGCGTACCAGCGGCAACGACGTCATCCTCGACGCCCTTCTGCTGCGCCTGCACACCGAGACCGCCTGCCGGCGCGGCGGCGCCATCGCCCTGCGGCTCGTCGATCTGGACCGCACGAACGGGCTCGTGCGCTTGATCGAGAAGAACGGCGTCGTGCGGTGGCAGCCGATCACCCTCGACCTCGCCGAGCACCTGTACGAACACGCCCAGGCCCGCGGTGCCGCCCGGCCCATCGACCGGCTACTTCGCTACCGCAACGGCCTGCCGATCAGCAGCCGCCGCTACGACCACCTATGGAAACGCATCGGCGAACGACTGCCCTGGGTCGCCACCCAAGGCATCTCCACCCACTGGCTGCGGCACACCACCCTCACCTGGGTGGAACGCAACTTCGGCTACGGGATAGCCCGCGCCTACGCCGGTCACACCGACAGCCCAGGCTCCTCTACCACCACCTACATCAAAGCTGACCTCCACGACCTGGCCGACGCGCTGTCGGCGATGACCGGACAGCCACACCCGTTCGCCAACACGAGCGAGACCTCCAACGGCCCGGCGACAGATACCTTGCCCTGATTAGCCTATGTGACCCGCCCGGGCGGCGTGCTGGGGAATGGCTCCGCATCGCGCCGCACGGCAATTTCAAGAAGCCCGGATTCTTCGGCCGTATCGGTGCCAGCGCAGGCAGCAGAATTGATTGCATTAGTTGCGTCGTGGCCTGCTCGTGGGCAGCTCACGCCTATGGTGTTACGCATCGTGAAGTGCTAGTCTTAACGCATGAGCACCCGTTTGTATAACGGATGCTACATTCCCCCCTCGGACACCACTCTTCGTGCCAGATCACGGGAGCTCACCACCCTGGTGGCTCCCGATGAGGGCACCGCGTAGCACCCGTGCACACATCGAAGATCAGGGCGCCCGGCGCCACGCGCTGAGGCCGCGCCAACGGCTGCGGCGGTCACCATGACGGCCGCCCGGCAACCGCCCCGCCGACGCCTCGACGAGCAACTCATCGGCGCGGTCATCCCCACCCCGCTTCCTCGCCCGGCACCGCCACCGGCTCCGATGCCGGCACTGCCCGCAGCCCTCCCAGCTGCGCGGGAACCGGTCGACGGCATCGTCTTCGACGTGGCCCGCCCGGACGCCGACGGCCGCGTGGCGACCCGAGCGCTGCTGCGGGCGCTGCGCTGGCCGCCCGGTCACCGCCTCCACATCGACGTCACCGACGGCCTGCTCCTGATCACCGCCGCACCCGACGGGACGCATGCCGTCGGCACCCGCGGGGCACTACCCCTGCCCGCCGCGGCCCGGCAGATGTGCGGCATCACCCCGCACCAGGTGGTGCTGCTGGCGGCGATCCCGACGCCCGATCTGCTCA
>NZ_JAPDPH010000244.1 GCF_026013475.1 Micromonospora yasonensis
TGCGGCCCACGGCCACCCGCACCACGATCACCGTGTACGCGCCGAGCAGGGCGAGCCCGGCCCACCCGGGCAGTGGGAAGTACCCGGCCGACGGCGCGTAATGCGCGGTCACCTGTGGATACTCCATCACCGTCTGCTGGACGGCGAAGCCGGCGGCCGGGGTGAGCCGCAGCAGCCATTCAGAGACCACGTCGGGCAGCAGCGGGACCGCCGTCACGATGTAGGGCAGGGCGACCAGCGACAGCCCGAGGAGGATCGCTGCCCAGCCACGGCGCAGCCACACGCCGAGCCCGTAGGTGAGGACGGCACAGAGCGCGAGCACCACCGCAACGCCGGCGACCACGCGGGCGCCGGTCAGCGCCGGCACCGGCTGCACCGGGATGCCGTTGCCCTTCAGGATCGCGACGCCCACCGGGAGGACGACGCCGACGGCGACCAGACCGGTGACGAAGGTGGCCGCCCCGACGACGGCCGCCCGGGCGGCGATCACCCGCCGGGAGGCCGCCCCACGAGCCGTGCGGGCGCCGTAGCGGGCCGCGACGACGAGCACGATGATCAGCGCGACCACCAGGCCGGGCAGAGTCTTCTCGACGGTACGCGTACCCTCCTCGCCGAGCGGCCCGATGTCGCCGGTGCCGCTGACCGTGATGCCACCGTCTTTTTCCACGGCCCCCGACGCGTTGTGGTACTTCTCCCAGTCGGTGTGGTTCATCTCGCCGACCGGGTGGTTTTCCCACGCGCCGGTGCCGCCGCCCTCGACGGCGACGTTGTCGAATACCCCGACGGCCTGGGTGAACCGGACCTCCTCGACCGCGCCGCCGAGGCCGACCTTGCGGAGCGTGAGGTCGCCAGGGGAGGTGGCGAAGAGGCCGACCTGCACGGTGTCCGGCAGCCCGTCGAGCTTCGCCGCCCCGACGGTGTGCCACTGCTTGCCGTCGGCCGACTCGAAGCCGGTGATGGTGTCGCCCGAGCGGGTCAGGCGCAGCCAGCGCGGGGTCTGCTCCGAGACGCCGCCGGCGCGTCCGGCGACGTCGTGCTGGTAGTTGTACTGGAAGCGCACGCCGTGGCTGCCGGTCATCATGACCGCCGCGTACGGCGAGCCCTGCCGCAAGCCGTCCTTGACGAGGATCCCGGCCTTCGCCCACGGCACCAGCCCGGGCACGATCTGGTCATGGTTCGGCGGAGGATAGGTGATCGTCCCGGTCATCGACGTCATCCGGACCGTGATGCTGCCCTCGCGGGCGAGGTCGCGGTGCAGGAACCAGAACCTGTCGCCGACGATGGCGCCGTCGCTGGCGACGGGAGTGGCCGGGCAGGGGCCGTCGCAGGACGAGTGGTTGCCGGAGGCGACAAGCAGGCCCAACGCGATGACGGACAGGGCCGCGGCGGCCAGGGCGATCAGGCGGCCCGGACGACGGAACCCGGTCCACTCCCGCCGGAGGAGTTCGATGGTCGACATGCCGTCGGTTCTACGGATCGGCGCCTAACACGGCCCGAACCGGCCCTGTCATGCTCCTGTTAGGTCCTGCGCGGCATGCTGGAGGCATGATCAGGCTGCGCAGCGGTACGGTCGGGCTCCGGTTCACGATCTTGTATGCCGCGGTGTTCCTCGTGTCCGGTATCGGGCTGCTGGGCCTGACCTTTCTGCTCGCCGACGGCAGCATGAGCAGCGTCACCCCGGCCGGCAATCCCCCCGCCCAGGGCAGCCTCGCCCCGGCCCAGCAGCGCATCCGGCAGTTGGAGGACCAACTGGCCGCCGTGCACACGCAGCAGGCCCGCCAGCTGCTGGCCGGCTCGCTGGTGGCGCTGATCGTGATGGTCGTCGTCTCACTGCTGCTCGGCCGGGTGCTGGCCAAACGCGTACTGCGGCCGCTGCGGCTCATCACCGGCGCCACGCGGCGCATCTCCGCCGACAACCTGGATCGACGGCTGGCCGTCACCGGCCCGACCGACGAGGTGAAGGACCTCGCCGACACCATCGACGAACTGCTCGAACGACTCGAAGCGTCGTTCGCCGCGCAACGCCGCTTCGTCGCCAACGCCTCCCATGAGTTGCGTACGCCGCTGGCGACGATGCGGGCGTCGCTGGACGTCGCGGTCGCCAAGCCCGACCCGGCGGCCTCGACGGTGGCGCTCGCCCACCGGCTGCGAACCCAGCTCGACCGGGTCGACCACCTGCTCGACGGGTTCCTGGTGCTGGCCCGGGCGCAACACGGCACGCTGGCCGACGCCGCCCCGGTCCACCTCGGCGACCTCATCGACGCGGCGCTGCGCGAACGGTCCGCCGACGCACTGCGGAAAGGGCTGAACGTGACGGTGGACGTGCCGCCGGTCATGACCATCCAGGGCAGCCCGGCGCTGCTGGCGCGGCTGGTCGGCAACATCGTCGACAACGCCGTGACGCACAACGAGCACGGCGGATGGATCGGCATCACCGGGTCCGTCAGCGAGGAGCAGACGGTGCTGGTCGTCGAGACCGGCGGGCGTGTCCTCGACCAGCGGCAGGTCGACCGGCTGGCACAGCCCTTCGAGCGGCTGGGCGGCGAGCGCACCGGCTGCTCGGGACTCGGCCTGTCCATCGTGTCCGCCGTCACCGCCGCCCACGGCGGCCGGCTCGCCCTACTCGCCCGGCCGGAGGGCGGCCTGCGCGTCTCGATCACACTTCCGCCCGCGAAGGCGCGGGTGGCGGCATGAGAATCCTCGTCGTCGAGGACGATCACGCCCTCGCCGAGGTCGTCGCGGAAGGGCTGCGCGACCAGGGGATGGCCGTCGACCGCGCACACGACGGGCTGGACGCCGCCGCCAAGCTCGACCTCACCGCGTACGACGTGGTGGTCCTGGACCGGGACCTGCCCGGCCTCCACGGGGACACGCTGTGCCAGATGATCACCGAGCGGGCGGACCGGCCGATGGTGCTGATGCTGACCGCGGCGAGCGCGCCCGGCGACCGGGTCAGCGGGCTGACCCTGGGCGCGGACGACTATCTCGCCAAGCCCTTCCACTTCCCGGAGCTGATCCTGCGCATCCAGGCGCTGGCCCGCCGCAAACCGGACGCGCGGCCCCGGACGCTGCGCGCGGCCGGGATCGCGCTGGATCCGGTACGCCGGACCGCCGTTCGCGACGGCCGGCAACTCAGCCTCTCGGTGAAGGAGTTCGCCGTGCTGGAGGCGCTGCTGCGGGCAAGCCCCGGCTTCCTGAGCACCGAGACCCTGCTCGAACAGGTCTGGGACGAGAACGCCGACCAGTTCACCAACACCGTCACGGTGACGGTGGGCCGGTTGCGACGCAAGCTCGGCGACCCATCGGTCATCACGACGACGCCGGGAGTCGGCTACCGGATCGCCTGACCCGAGAATCGAACCGTACGCAGACGCCCGGAACGGTCGGTCAGGCGCGCAGCCGGGCCTCCAGCGCCTCCAGGTCCGGCACGAACCAGACGTGGTCGTGCCGGTTGGACTCGGCCACCAGGGCCCGCAGCGCCGAACTGGCCGCCAGGTGCCGGGAGATGTCGCCGACGACGACCAGCCGCAGCCGGTAGTTGACGAACTTCTGCATGATTTCCCCGGCGAAGCGGGTGCCCAGGGCGAAGAAGCTCGGGTCGAGCCGGTCGGCCGGCACGGCGACGGCCGTGGCGCCGAGGAAGGCCGCGCCGATGAGGTCCAGCGCGTCCCGCTCGGTGGCGATCGGCGGTCCGGCCGGGTCGCACACCAGCACCGGCACGCCGGCCCGCTCCTGCAGCACGTCAGGCATCTGCGGTCCCCTTCCCGGCGAGCAGGCCGCCCTCGCCGTGCAGGACGGCGTCGAGCAGGTGCAGCAGGTCGGCGGTGGCGGCGGCGTCGCCCAGGATCACGATCTTCATACGGTGGCGTTCCTCGTCGTGGACGGTCTGCACGCGCAGCGGGCGCGCGGGGTCGTGGTGAGTGTTGGCGGTGGCCAGCACGAGCGTGGCGAGCCGGTCGGCGGTGGCCCGGTCGAGGCCGTCGACCTGCGCGATGCTCGACACCTCCAGCGCCGCCGGGCCGACCGGCGCCGGCCGGCCGGTCAGCGTGTCGAGGTCGGCACGGGCGATGCGGTACTGCTTGCCGATCCGCACCGCCGGCAGGCGGCCGGCGCGGATGTAGCCGCGCACGGTGCGCACGTGCAGGCCCAGCAGCTCCGCCACCTGCTCGACCGAGTACATGTCATCACTCATCGTTCCCTACATTAGCGGGAATAGGGAATGATAGGGAAGTTGGTTGCGGCGACGCCGGTCGGTCACCCGGATGCCACCCGCGCCCGGCATACTTCCGACGTGCAGCCCCGACACGGCTACCTCGACGCCCCCGCGCCGCTGGCCTTCGCCCACCGCGGTGGCGCGGCCGACGGCGACGAGAACACCGCTGCCGCGTTCGCCCGAGCCATCGCCCTCGGCTACCGGTACGTGGAGACCGACGTGCACGCCACCGCCGACGGTGTGCCGGTGATCTTCCACGACGCCACCCTGCGGCGGGTCACCGGCGAGCGCGGCCGCATCGCCGACCTGCGCTGGGCCGACCTCGCCTCGGTACGCGTCGGCGGCGCCGCCGTCGTCCCCCGCCTCGACGAGGTCCTCGCCGCCTGGCCCGAGGTCCGGTTCAACGTCGACGTCAAGGCTGACGGCGGGATCGACGCGACCGTCGATACGGTCACCCGCGCCGGCGCCGGCGACCGGGTCCTGCTCGCCTCGTTCAGCGACGCCCGGCTGACCCGGCTGCGCGCCCTGGCCGGGCCGAAGGTCGCCACCAGCCTCGGCATGCGCGGGGTGGCTCGGCTGCGGATGGCCTCCCTGCACGGCCGGCCGCTGCGGCTGCCGCCGTCCGTGGTCGCCGCCCAGGTCCCGGTCCGGTACGGGCGCATCCCGGTGGTCGACCGGCGGTTCCTCGCGTACTGCCACCGGCTCGGGTTGCAGGTGCACGTCTGGACGATCGACGAACCCACCGAAATGCACGACTTACTTGATCTTGGTGTGGATGGCATCATGACCGATCACGTCGGCGTGCTGTGCGACGTCTACCGCAGCCGCGGCCACTGGGCCGCCTGAGTCAGAGGACCCCGATGGCCGAAACGGTCGCCCCCGCCGTCGCCGAGCCCGCCCACCCGGGCAGCACCCGGCGCGAACGCACCGGCTGGTACTTCTACGACTGGGCGAACTCCGCCTTCCAGACCACCGTGATCACGGTCTTCCTCGGGCCGTTCCTCACCACCGTCACCGAACTCGCCGCCGGCTGCCGGCTCGGCGCCGACGAGTGCCACGGGTACGTGCACCCGCTGGGCATCCGGGTCGCCGCCGGCTCCTACTACCCGTACCTGATCTCGCTGTCGGTGTTCCTCACCGTGTTCGTGCTGCCCGTGATCGGCGCGGTCGCCGACCGCACGGTGCACAAGAAGCGGCTGCTGGCCCTCGCCGCGTTCACCGGAGCCGGGGCGACCATCGCGTTCGCGTTCGTCACCGGCGAGCGGTACCTGCTCGGCGGGGCGCTGTTCCTGATCGCCAACATCTCCTTCGGCGCGGCCGTCGTCGTCTACAACTCGTTCCTGCCGCAACTCGGCGGCCCCGACGACCGCGACGCCATCTCCAGCCGCGGCTGGGCCATCGGCTACCTCGGTGGTGGCCTGCTGCTCGCGCTGAACCTGGTGGCGGTCAAGATGCTCAGCGAGGAGGGCAACCCGCAGCGCACCCTCGACCTGGCCCGCTGGTCGATCGTCTCGGCCGGCGTGTGGTGGGCGGCGTTCACCCTGCTGCCGCTGCGCTGGCTGCGCGAGCACCCCACGGTCGAGGCGCTGCACGGCGGCGGCAACGTGCTCACCGACGGGTTCCGGCAACTCGGCCGGACCCTGCGGGAGATCAGGACGTACCCGCTGACGCTGTTCTTCCTGCTCGCCTTCCTGGTCTTCAACGACGGCATCCAGACCGTCATCACCCTGGCCAGCCAGTACGGCACCGAGGAACTGCGCCTGGAGCAGGACACCCTGATCGTGACGATCCTGCTGGTGCAGTTCCTCGCCTTCGGCGGCGCGCTCGCCCTCGGCGCCCTGGCCCGGCGGATCGGCGCGTGGAAGACGGTGCTGCTCAGCCTGGTGCTCTGGACCGGTGTGATCATCGCCGCGTTCCGGCTACCCGCCGAGGCGCCGCTGCCGTTCATGATCCTCGGCGGCTGCATCGGCCTGGTGCTCGGCGGCAGCCAGGCGCTGAGCCGGTCGCTGTTCAGCCAGCTCATTCCCACCGGCAAGGAGGGCGAGTACTACGGCTTCTACGAGATCAGCGACAAGGGCACCAGCTGGCTCGGCCCGCTCGCCTTCGGCCTGGTGTTCCAGCTCACCTCCTCGTACCGGGTGGGCCTGGTCTCCCTGCTGATCTTCTTCGTGGTCGGCTTCGCGCTGCTGGCCGCGGTACCGATCCGCAAGGCCATCGTCGCCGCCGGCAACATCCCGCCCCGGGTGCTGTAGGCGGTACGGCCCCGATCGATGCGCCTGCACGGACAAGATCCTCTCGCGTCGATCGGCTAGGCTGCCCCGACGTGACCGACGACGCCGCTGCCGCCCCGATCTGCCTCGCCCGTCCCCTCCCGGGGCCCGGGGAGGACCCGGGCGGCGGCTGCGCCGCCGCCCGTGCGGTCGACGGCCGACCCCTGCATGCCGCCGCGCTGAAGTTCTTCTGGGGGCCGATGGACTGCGGCAAGTCCACGATGGCCCTGCAGATGAACTACAACCACGCCCGGCAGGGCCGCCGCGGCCTGGTCACCACCCGCATCGACCGCTCGCTCGGCCCGCAGGTCACCACCCGCATCGGGCTGGCCCACGCAGCCGTCGAGGTCACCGACGACCTGGACCTGCGCGACCTGGTCCGCGACGCCTGGGCCGAGGGGGTACGCGTCGACTACCTGATCTGCGACGAGGCGTCCTTCTACAACCTTGAGCACGTCGAGCAGATGGCCGACCTGGTCGACAACTACGACGTCGACGTGTACGCGTTCGGCCTGGCCACCGACTTCCGCTCCTGCCTGTTCCCGGCCGCGCAGCGGCTGTTCGAACTCGCCGACGAGGTGGCCCGCATCCAGGTCGAGGTGCTGTGCTGGTGCGGCCGGGAAGGGCTGCTCAACGCCCGGGTCGTTGGCGGCCGGGTGGTCCGCGAGGGCGCGCAGGTCGTCATCGGCGACACCGCAGACACCGCCGACGTGCGCTACCAGGTGCTCTGTCGCCGGCACTACCGCTCCGGCGACCTCGGCCCGCGCGGCTGAGCTCACTGCGCCGGCACGTCCACCCCCGACACCGCGTCGACCAGATACACCTGCCGGCCCGCCCGCGGATCCCGGGCCTGCAGGGTGTGGAACATCGGCGACCCGGGACCGCCGAGGTCGACCACGTCGCGCCGGCGCCGGTCACGGCCCGTTCCCACCGGGGCGGCGCGGTCAGGTCGATGCGGGTCACCACGCCGGGCGTGACCCACACGGGCACGCCGCCCAGCGAGCCGGACAACTGCAGGTGGTAGTGGCCGCAGAGGATGGCCCGCACATCGCTGCCGGCCACGGCCTCGGCGAGCCGCGCGGCGTCGCGCAGGTTGACCGAGGCCATCAGCGGCGACGAGGGCAGCGCGATCGGCGGGTGATGCACCACGATCACGGTGCCGGCCTCGGCCGGCCGGGCCAGCACCCCGCGCAGCCAGCGCAGCTGCCGGTCACCGAGCTCGCCGTGCACCGCGCCCGGCACCAGGCTGTCGAGCGTCACCACGCGCAGCCCGCGTACCACGCTGACGGCCGGCCGCTCCTCGCCCGCCGGGTCGGCCGGCTCACCGGTGTCGGGCGCCGTCGGCGGCCAGATGGCCGGTGCCCAGCACGGCCGTGAAGGAGTCCCGCCGGTCGTGGTTGCCGGTGCAGTACACGTGCGGTATGCCACGCTCGGCGGCGAACCGGCCGACCGCCTCCCGTACCGCGAGGCAGCCGGCGACCGAGCCGTCGTCGGCGATGTCCCCGCTGACCACCACCAGGTCGAGGTCAGGCACGTGCCGCGCGTCGTGCAGGATGCCGTCGAGGGCGGCACGGGTGGCCACGCCGTCCTCGTCGAAGCCGTTCGCGCCGACGTGGGTGTCGGACAGGTGCAGGATCCGGTGCCGGGCGGGCGAAATCATGCGGCTCCCCATCGACGAGGGGCACCCAGGCGGTCGACGCCCCGACCTCACACCCCGGTGGTCGCCCACCCGCGCCAGTCGTGTGCCGACAGCCTAGGGGACGGCCGACGGCGTGCTGCCCCGGCATGGTCAGAACGGGTCCCCGCAGACCCGCCACTTGCCGTTCTCCTGCACCACCGGCAGGTCCCGCTCCTCGCTGGCGCCGCCCTCGCGGGTCAGCCGCACCTTCACCGTGCCGCGCGGGCGGCCGCCCCGGGTGGCCACCGACACGTCGACGATCTCGTAGCCGCTGACCTGCGGCGGGGTGCGTACCCAGCTGCCGAAGCCGACCTGGCTCCACTTGCCGCGCGCGGTGCGGCACAGCTTCCCGTACGCCTTGTCGGTGTCCCCGGTGGCGACGTCCCGGAAGAACGTGTCGGCGGTCTGCCGGACCGGGCCGTTGGCCTGCAGCACCACCTGCACGTTCCAGACCGCGAGGCCGGCCACCCCGACCAGGCACATGCCGACCCCGAGGCCGCCGAACAGCACGCCCGCGCCCATCGGCCGGCGCCGCCGGGCCGGCCTGGACCATTTCTGTTCCTTGCCCATCACCCCCGACCGTAGAGACCCTGACCGGCGGGCGCAGGCACTTGCGCCGCTGTCGCCGTGGCCGGCCCGGCCGGGAAATCCGCCCGAGGTACCTGCCAGAAGGTGTCAGCTTCCGGCGGCAGGATGGGCGGCATGACAGTGCACGCCGACCTCGCGATGGTCAACCTCGACAGCTCCGACCCGGTTGCCCACGCCGGTTTCTATTCCCGTGTCCTCGGCTGGGAGGTCACCCACAGCCAGGGCGAGTACGCGATGATCACCAGTAAGGACGGGGTCTCGGTCGGCTTCGGTCTGGTGCCCGGGTACGCCCCGCCGGCCTGGCCCGACGAGAACGCCGGCAAGCGCTACCACCTCGACCTGTACGTCGACGACGTGACCGTCGCCGAGAGGGAGTTCCTGGCGGCCGGTGCCAGCCGGCCGGAGTTCCAGCCGGGCGGCGAGCGGTGGACGGTGCTGCTCGACCCGGTCGGGCAGCCGTTCTGCCTCTGCCCCCGCCCGCAGGGCTGAGGGTGGGCCGGCTCGTCGGGCGGCGGCCGCCCGACGAGCCGGCTCCCGCCCGGTGCGACCGTTCAGGCCGGGGACATCACCTCGTAGAGGTTGCCGGCGTCATCACGGAAGAACAGCCCCCGGGCGCACAGCGGGTGGTCGGTCCGCCCGTTGTCCGGTGCCCCGGGCTCGCTGCCGTACGGCACGCCGGCGGCGCGCAGCCGGCCGAGGATCCCGTCGAAGGTGTCCGGGTCGACGTCGAAGGCCAGGTGGTGCCCCTCGGGCGCGGGGACGCTCATGAAGTCGATGGTGAGCTGGTCGTTGATCCGTACCGGGGCGAAGTGGCCGTTCCGCCCCGCGGGCGGCAGCACCGGCAGACCCATCGCCTCGGCGAAGAACCGGGCGGCGGCGTGGTGGTCGTGGGCCGGGACGATGGTGTGGTTGAGGGTGATAGTCACGGGTGCTTCTCCTGGTCGTTGGGGGCGAGGGCGCCGTGCAGGAACAGGTCGACCAGCTCGGCGGCGGTGGGCGGGTCGCCCGGCAGTGGGCCGCGCCCGGGCAGCAGGACGGCGAGGAACAGGGCCGCGAGCCGGTCGGCCGGCAGCCGCAGCCGGCCGCGCTCGGGAGCGAACAGGGCGGCCACGGCCGTCCGCACCGCGGCTGTCGACTCGTCCCGGCCCGGCCCGGCGTCTCCCGGGCCGCGGTTCGGGTGCGTGCGTGCGTCGCGGCGGGACCGTCCGGGGCGGCCGGGCCGGGTGGGCCTTCACCACGGCGTGGTAGCGCTTCTCCCCCTCGCGGGACTTTAACGCCCGCCTCAAGGCGGGGGACGCCCGCCCCCT
>NZ_JAPDPH010000245.1 GCF_026013475.1 Micromonospora yasonensis
CGGGCCCGGCTGGTCAAGGAGGTCGAGGCCCCGGGGCAGGATCTGGCCGCGCTGGAGCGCCACTACGGCCCGGACTACCTGCGCAACCTCTACGTCTGACCCTCACCCGGGCCGCGGCCGACCGGCCATGTTTGGCCGGTCGGCTGAGGGTACTGATCAGGGGACGGCCCACCGCGTCACGGCGGCGCTGGAACCCCCTGGACCCGGGTCGAGGAAGGATGATGTGCGATGCCCACGAAGAGCACCTCGCGGCGCGGCAGCGGATCGACCGCGACCACGAACCCGCCGGGCAACCAGACCCCGAACACCCCCGACGTGAACGAGAGCGAGATCGCCGGGCTCAAGGTCGACGAACTGCGCCGCCGGCTGCGCGACCGGGGCGTCGGCGGCACCTCGGACATGCACAAGGCCGACCTGGTCAGGGCCCTGGTCCGGAGCCTGCGCGACGACTCCGGCCGGGCCGGCGGCGGCGCGCGGGGCGGCGGCGTCCGTACCGGCGCGCAGACCTCCCGGTCCGTCCGGTACGCGCAGGAGATCACCTCGGTCGACGACGAGCCGGAGCGGCCCGGCCGCAGCCTGGTCACCACCGACCACGAGGTGATCCGGCGGTGGGCCGAGGCACGCAAGGGCGTCCCGGCCACGGTGGACGGCACCGAGCACGACGGCCACGCCGGGGTACTGCGGTTCGACTTCCCGGCCAACGGCCGGGAGCAGCGGCTCCGCGAGATCAGCTGGGAGGAGTGGTTCCGCGCCTTCGACGAGCGCCGGCTCAACTTCATCTACCAGGAGGAGCGCTCCGACGGGAAGCGGAGCAACTTCTTCCGGCTGGAGAACCCGGACCGCGAGGACGGCTGAGACCGGCCCCCAAGCCGGTACGGGGAGGCGTTCTCGAAGGACGGGCTGGTGCCCGAGTGGCATTCAGCAGGTTTGCGCAACGGTCGCCGGTCATCGTGGTTGAGCCGGATCTCCCAGGGTACGGATTCAGGTGCGGACGATTGAACGACGAGGAGGATCGATGACCACGAAGGTGGAGAAGTCCATCGAGGTCGACGTGCCGGTCAGCACCGCGTACAACCAGTGGACCCAGTTCGAGGAGTTCCCACGGTTCATGGACGGTGTCCAGGAGGTACGCCAGCTCGACGACCGGCGGATGCACTGGGTCGCCGAGATCGCGGGCGTGAAGCGCGAATGGGACGCCACGGTGCTGGAGCAGGTGCCGGACCGGAAGGTGGCCTGGGCGGCCACCAGCGGCGCCACCAACGCCGGCGAGGTCTACTTCCAGCCCATCGGCGCCGACCGCACCGAGGTCCGGCTCTCCCTCGAGTACGAGCCGGAGGGGCTGGTCGAGAAGACCGGCGACAAGCTGCACATCGTGGCGAAGCGGGCCGAGGCCGACCTGGAGAAGTTCAAGACGTACATCGAGCGCCGGGGCGTCGAGACGGGCGCTTGGCGCGGGACGATCGACGACGGCCGTACCCTCGGCACCCCCGACGCGGCCAGGCACCGCGCGGACACCGACGACGAGCCCGCGCCGGAGACCGAGACCGGGTACGTCGTGACCGACCTGCCGGCGCAGCGGGCTAATGGCGCCTTCCCGGCCGACCCGGCCGACCCGCGCCGCAACCTCTGACCGTTCCCCTCCCCGCCGGAGTGAGCCCGGTGGGCGCGCGCCGCGCCCGCCGGGACCACTTCGTTCGTACGCCCGGGCGCGCTACCGTCGGGCGCTGTGAGCACACCGGAGATCACCGTCGCCACCCGGGCGGACCGCCCACGAGTCGTCGCCTCGCTGGTGGCCGCGTTCACCGAAGACCCGGTGCTGCGACACCTCTTTCCTGACGAGGCGACCTACCCCCGGTACGCCACCGCCTTCTTCGGCCACCTCTTCGACAGGCGGGTGCACCGGCGGACGGTCTGGACAATCGAGGGCGGTGCCTCGGTGGCCATCTGGGAACCTCCCGCCACGGGCGGCGGTTTGCTGGACGACGACCTCGCCGCCCAGCTCCCGGCCGACGCGCTCGCCCGGGTCCGCGCCTACGAGGACGCCGTGCACCGCGCGCTGCCGACCGCCCCGTTCTGGTACCTCGGCGTCCTGGGCACCCACCCCGACCACGCCGGCCGGCGCTGGGGACACGCCGTCATGCGAGCCGGGCTGCGCCGCGCCGAGGCGGACGGCCTGCCGGCGGTCCTGGAGACCAGCAACCCGGCGAACGTCGAGGTCTACCGCCGCGCCGGCTGGCAGGTGGTCGGTTCCCTCAGCGCGCCGCTGGACATCTGGATCATGCGGCAGTGAGGCGGCTACCCGGGTAACCGGCGGGTCGTCGCCGCGGGCTGCGGCGTGCGGTCCACCGACCGGGCTCACGCCCCCTTGTCGGCCGTCGGTGGCGCCGCCTTCGACGCCTGCCGAGCCGCCTCGATGACCTCGGTCAGCGTGGCGTGCAGCTTTCTGAGGTCCTCGATCGGCATGCCCAGCCGTTCGACGATCGCCGGGGGAATCCGCTCGGCCTCGCCGCGCAGCGCCCACCCCTTGGCGGTGAGCGTCACGGCGAGGCTGCGCTCGTCGGCGGGGTCGCGCTCCCGGCGCAGGTAGCCGATCGCCTCCAGCCGCTTGAGCAGCGGCGACAGGGTGCCCGGGTCCAGCTGCAGCAGCCGGCTCAGCTCGCGTACGGACAGCGGCGCGTGCTGCCAGAGGGCGAGCATCACCAGGTACTGCGGGTGGGTCAGGCCCATCGGTTCGAGCAACGGGCGGTAGACCGCCACCACCCCGCGGGCGGCGACGGAAAGGGCGAAGCAGACCTGCTGCTCCAGAGCCAGCGGGTCGTCGATCTCCGTCCGCCCACCCGTGCCACCGCTGCTCTCCGTCACCCTGTTAGCCTACCAACCGTTGGTGCACAAACTGTTGGACGTCCAACGGTTCGGCGAGGGAGCGTGCTATGGCTGACCAGGAGAAGAAGGCCTCCGGCGAGGGCGGGCGGCTCCTGGGCTGGGTGTTCAAGAACCTCGCCGGCCCGGCGACCGTCGACAACGCCGTCCAGGGCGGCTCCCAGATCCAGCGGGACCTGTGGAAGCAGGACCTGGAACGGCGTAAGCAGTGGAGCCGGGAGCAGCGCGAGCGCAAGCGCGCGGAGCGCGAGGCCCGACGCGCCGAACGCGAGGACCGGCGCGGCCTCTGAAGCTCCGCTCGACAGGTTCGTGGGACGGCACTCACCGCCGCCCGAAGCAGGGCAGGCTCGGCGGCGAGGCCGCCGGAAGTGGATAGGCGACCACCATGATGGCCTGGCGCGCACTCGGCATGATGGCCAGGTGATTCCCGGCTTGTCGATCCGGCCCGCCAGGCCACCGGATCTTGCCTGCGTCAGCCCGCTCGCCGGCTCGCGGGGCCGAGCAGAGGTACGACTGAGGGCCGCCGAGCATGGCGAGGAGACGATGCTGGTGGCTGTTCTGGCATCCAGGATCGTCGGCGCGGAAAGCGTCCGCTGGTCCCGGGGCTGCGATCCGCCGAACCGCCTGGACGAGTCCGGCGTGGGCGTCGGAGATGACCAGTCGGATACCGGTCAGGCCGCGGGCGGTCAGCGATCGCAGAAACGCCAGCCATCCGGCGCCGTCCTCATCCGAGGCCACGTCGAGGCCGAGGACTTCACGTTGGCCGTCGGCGTTGACCCCGACCGCGATCAGAGCGTGGACGTTGACGGTGCGACCGCCTCGCGGACCTTCATCGTCAACGCGTCCATCCACACGAACGTGTAATGGCCTGAGTCGAGGGGCCGGTTGCGGAACGCCTCGACTTGCGCGTCCAGGTGGGCGGCCATCTCAGAGACCTGCGACTTCGACAGCTGCCGGATCCCCAGTTGCTCGACCAACTTCTCCACCCGGCGGGTGGACACCCCGAGCAGGTAACTCGTGGCATCCACGGAGACCAGGGCCTGCTCAGCCCGCCGGCGGTGCGTCAGCAGCCAGTCCGGGAAATAGCTGCCCTGCCGCAGCTTCGGGATAGCCAGGTCGATCGTCCCGGCGCGGGTGTCCCATTCCCGATGCCGATAGCCATTGCGAGAGTTCACCCGCTCGTCGCTGCGCTGCCCATACCCGGCGCCGCAGATCGCGTCCGCCTCGGCGGACATCAACGCCTGCGCGAACGTCTTCACCATCGCCTGCAACACGTCCGGCGACGCACCCACACGGACCGGGGTGTACACCGACCTGGACGACGTCACAGCCTTCGCAACCCTGGTCGAGCGTGTGGAGGCGACAATCGCCAATGAGAATGCTGCGACTCTGAGCGTCATGACCCAGGTTGGCTTCGCTGGCGAAGACGGGCAGTCGGTGATCGAGCGGCAAGGCGGCAGGCAGTAGCCCTACCTCCCGGTAACGGGGTAGGGGTCGAACCTGAGGCGTTGGGATTAGAAGAAGATCGCGGATGGCTGGTCGGGTGGCTTCGCTCCTGGTCAGCCCGTCCGTCGTTGTCTGGCAGCGTCGGTGCCAGCGAGCGCGCTTGGCTGTACGAATGGCTGTAGCGGGCCGGGCGGCTGATCTCTAGGGTTCGCGATCATGGATGCCCTACTCGCAGCCGTTCCCTTCTACGCGCTGAGCCTCTTCGTTCTCTACTGGGTGATCCGTCTTGCGGTCCGGCACGCGATCCAAGACGCCGACAAGCGCCGCCGGGGTGGGGCGTGACTGCGGGTCCGGCAGTCAGGCGAGCGTTCGAACCTGGCGGCCACACTGCTCCCATCCCCTGATAGGTGCCAAGGACTGCGGCGCCCGGTCGGGGTTAAGGGTGGCCGTAGGCCATCGGCGTGCCGACGCGCAGCGCCCTTGATGCCGGCCGGGTGGCGTAGAGGATCGGGCACCCGGGGGGATGGGTCACCTCCTGGTCCTCGTCGTCATCGAGCCGCAGGCAGTGCCCACGAGCTGCTGCGCGGCAGCCGATCGCCCCAACGTCGACGGGGAGCAACCCCGATCGCGATCGTCCCGCCTCAGCCCTTCATGCCCTTGATTCCGACCGCCAGCGTGGCCGGCCGGCCCGGCCGATGCCGGCCGGAGGTCGCCAGCAGGCCGGGGCCGGGCCGGCGCCGCCTTGATCTATAAGAGCCGTATTCGGCAGAGATATTGCCGAGCGCCTGGCTCCGGCTCGGGCCTCGCTGCGCGACCCGCTGACCGGTCTGGCGAATCGAGCGATCCTGCCGAGCTCTCACGCTCACTGTCGGGGTGCGAACGTCAAGGCGGTGCAGCGGATGCTCGGGCGCGCCTCGGCGTCGATGACCCTGGACGTGTACGCGGGGCTGCTCGGTGACGACCTGGACGCGGTCGCCAACCGGCTGGACGAGGCGGTCGCCGCACGGGATGCGGACTATTTGCGGACTGGCACCACTGGCGGTGGCGTAATCGACCTCGGGAAACGGCGAAGCCCAGGCCGTTGACCTGGGCTTCTGCACCGAGCCGCCTGACGGAATCGAACCGTCGACCTACGCATTACGAGTGCGTCGCTCTAGCCGACTGAGCTAAGGCGGCAACGATCGTCAAGTGTACGGCACCGCCCGCCGGAAGCCGAACGGGATCCCCCCGCCGCAGGATCCGGACATCGAGGCCGGTTCCGTACGTTCCGGGGAGAGCGCTCGCGTTCCGGGACGACTAACCTGCGGCGGGTGAGCGACGACCACGTGCCCCCACCACCGCAGTCGATCCCCGAGGCGCACCCCGGCGAGCGGGCCTCCCGCCGCCCGCGCAGTCTCGACCCCCTGGAGCTGGGGTTCACGCCGCGCAAGCCGGTCCCCTGGCTCGCGCCGCTGCTGCTGATCCAGACCGGCCTGCGTACGCTGCTGGCGATGCTGTTCGGGGCGTACCTGGACAAGCGGGAGCTGCAGAACGCCTTCGGCGACGGCACGTTCCGGCAGGTCGGGCCGGACGGTGGGCTGTGGCTGGACTACGTGGCCGACCTGGGTGACGGCTTCGACGCCACGTACTCGGTGGCGTACCTGCTCGCCCGGCCGGAACTGGAGGTCGACGGGCACCGGCTGCCACGGGGGCAGACCCTGGTGATGGGCGGCGACGAGGTCTACCCGTCGGCGTCCTACGAGGCGTACGAGGACCGGTGCAAGGGGCCGTACCAGGCCGCGCTGCCGGTGTCGCCGCCGGACCGGCCGACGCTCTTCGCGGTCCCCGGCAACCACGACTGGTACGACGGGCTGACCGCCTTCCTGCGGCTCTTCGTCCGCTCCCGGGACCGGCATTTCGCCGGCTGGGGCACCGGCCAGTCCCGCTCGTACTTCGCCGTGGAACTGCCGGCAGACTGGTGGCTGCTCGGGCTGGACGACCAGTCCGGGTCGTACCTGGACGACCCGCAGCTCACCTACTTCGACGAGGTCGCCCGCAAGCTCACCCCACGCTCGAAGGTCGTTCTCGCGGTGCCCGCGCCCACCTGGGTCAAGTCCGTCGACCATCCCACCGCGTACGACTCGATCGACTACTTCATCCGTACGATCATCGCCCCCACCGGGGCGCAGGTGCGGCTGCTGGTCTCCGGCGACCTGCACCACTACGCCCGCTACCGCGGCCCGGAGCGGCAGCTCATCACCTGCGGGGGCGGCGGCGCCTACCTCTACCCGACGCATGAGCTGCCGGAACGGCTGGAGGTGCCGCCGCGCGACACGCTCGCCCGCCGCGCCAGCCGCACCCGGCAGTACGACCTGGCGGCCCGCTACCCGGACAAGGCGCGCTCGCGCCGCTACGGCTGGGGAATCTTCGCCCGGCTGCCGTTCCGCAACCCGGGTTTCACCACCCTGCTGGGCACCTTGCACACGCTGCTGATGCTGGCCATGGCCGGGGTGGCGGCGAACCACGTGGGCACCAGCGAGCAGCGGCTGTTCAGCGTCCCCCTGGTGATCATGCTGGTGGTGACCATGCTGAGCGCGGCCTTCTTCGCCAAGCCGCCCAGCGCCGGCGGGAAACGGCACGCCCGGCACTGGATCCTCGGCGTCTCGCACGGTCTGGCCCAGGTGGCGCTGGCCGCCGCCGGCACCTGGCTCTGGTTGCAGCTGCCCTTCTACGACTGGCCCTGGCCGCTGCCGTTGGCCGCCGCCGCGGTGTTGTACGGGCCGGTGAGCGGCCTGGTCGCCAGCCAGCTCGTCGCGCTCTACCTGCTGGTGGCGGGATCGTTCGGGGTGAACCTCAACGAGCTCTTCGCCGCCCAGGGCATCGAGGACTCCAAGTCGTTCCTGCGCTTCCGGTTCGATCCCGACGGCACGCTGACGATCTACCCGATCGCCCTCGACAAGGTCTCGCACGCGTGGCAACTCAACCCCGACCAGTCCCCCAGCGCCTCCTGGCTGCTCCCCAAGGCCCCCCTGCAACCCCGCCTAGCCGAGCCCCCCATCGTCCTCCGCTGACTGCGCCCAGCGATGTTGATCAAGGAGTTTGCGTCACCGCAGCGGCGATTTCTGAAGCAAACTCCTTGGTCATCGCGGGGGCCGGCGGGGCGGGGCCGCCGGGGGGTGGGGGTCAGGGGGAGTAGTGGTGGTCGTGGGCCTGGCGGGGGGCGCAGACGGAGGCGCGGCTGCATGAGCAGCGGGAGCCGTCGGCGTCCAGGCGGACGGTGACCGAGTCCCGCGGGACGCTGTGGCCGACGACCTTGCCCTCGCCCTCCGGCGTGGAGACCCGGCTCCCGATGGCCGGGGCGGACTCCTGGAACCGCTGGTAGAGCGGATGCTCGTACTTCAGGCAGCACATCAGCCGGCCGCACGCGCCGGAGATACGCAGCGGGTTGAGCGGCAGGTCCTGGTCCTTGGCCATCCGGGTGGTGACCGGCTCGAAGTCGTTGAGGAAGGTGGCGCAGCAGAGATCCCGGCCGCAGGACCCGATGCCGCCCTGCACCCGCGCCGAGTCGCGGGCGGAGAGCTGCCGCAGCTCGACCCGGCAGTGCAGGGTCGCCCCCAGGTCGCGGACCAGCGAGCGGAAGTCCACCCGGTGGGGCGCGGTGAAGTAGATGGTGGTGCGGTCACTGCCGTTCTCCGGCGTGGCGAGGACGTGGTCGACCGCCACCACCTTCATCGGCAGCCCGTGCTCGCGGATCAGCCGCTTGGCGGCGACCTTGGCGTCCGCCTTGCGCCGGCGCAGCAGCTCGTCGCGGCGCAGGTCCTCCTCCTCGGCCAGCCCGGCCAGCTTGGGGAAACCGGCGGTGTCCTCGCTGACCCACTGCGCGGCCCAGACGCACTCGGCCACCTCCGGGCCCTCGTCGGTGGGCACCAGCACCCGGTCGCCCACCTGCGGGCGCAACTCACCCGGGTCGAGGTAGTAGAGGCGCCCGTACCGGTTGAAACTGACCGCGCAGAGCATGCCCATGCCCTTCACCCTACGACCTCGGACCGGTTCCGGCCCGGCCGGTCGTCGTCGTCCGGTCACCCCGCGCAGCGATCCATGATTGTCGACTCGACCGACCCGCGCCCGACCATCGTGCCGTGATCCTCGCCCGGACGGCTGAAACATGAGCGAGCCGCAGGACAAATGGCGGCCGACCGCGTTGAGTGAAGGCAGACCTGCGGGGGGTGCAGGGGAAGGCCACGGCGTCGCCGCCGGAGCCCGGCCACGGCCGGTTCGGCGTGCGACGTCGTGGCCCGTGTCGGGGCCGCGGCCGGCGCGCGGGCGTGCCGAGGTCAGTGGCCGATCCGGGTGGCCCCGCCGAGGTGGGACGGGCCGGTCGGCCGGTCCCGCCAGCTCGTCTCCGCCAGGCTCGGCGCCCATTGGCGCAGCAGCGTCTCCGCCCCGTCGTACGCCACGCCGAGCACCCCGAGCACCCGGGCCGCGATCTCGGCCGCCGCCAGTGCCCCGGCCCGCCCGGCGTCCACCCCTGGCCGGCCGGCCACGTGCACGGTGACCGCCTCGGCCGAGCGCAGCACCTCGGCCAGCGCCCGGGCCAGGGCGAGCCGGCTGCCCTCCACCCAGTCGGCCAGCGCGTCAGCGTAGCCGGCCGTCGACTCCAGCCGCCCGACCAGGCTCTCCGACCCCTCGTCGAGGTGCCGGAGCAGGGCGTTGCGGGCTTCGTCGTACGCGGCGGCGGCCGGCCCGGACCAGGCGACCGGGTCGGTGAGCATCGCGCAGGTGTCGTCGTACCCCCGGACGAGCCGGCGCACCGCGTGGCCGGCGCCGGCCAGCGGCGCCGGGTGCAGCTCGAGGAACTCGCGCACGGCCTCGCCGGGGAGCACCTGCATGCGGCGCAGCAGCGGCCAGAGCCGGTGCCCCTCGGGCGCACCGGCGGCGAGCAACGTGTCGACCCGGGCGAGCAGGTCGAGCCCCGGCTCGGCGAGGCGGTCCAGGGCGTCCATCACGCCTCCCGGCGGAACCGGCGCTGGGCGGACTCGTCGGTCGCCGTGTAGCGGTCGGCGGCTTCGCGCAGGGCGGACGCGGCGGCGGCCAGCCGGATCGCGGCGGTGTGCGCCTCGTGGGCCCGGTCGCCGGTGGCGGTGGCCCACTGCCGGTGCAGCGCCCGGCCGATCTCGCCCGGCCGGCCGGTGGCGTGGGCGCCGAAGGCGGGGTGGGCCGGGTCGGCCGCGGTCACCGTACGGGACAGGGTGTCGAGGGTGGCGCTGGCCTCCTCGAGGCGGACGGCCAGGGCGCGCAGCGTCTCCATGTCAGGCTCCCGCCAGCGGCCGGTAGGCCGCGAAGGTCTCGTTGTGCAGCTTCTCCCGGGCCCACTCGGCGGCGTCGGCGGCGGCGGTGATCGCGGCCTGCACCGAACCGGCTACGTCCCGTGGACTGCGCTGGTGCAGCGGGCCGAGGAAGCGCACGCCGGTGATCCGTCCGCCGGCCGTCACCACCACCTCGACCAGCCCGTCCGGGGAGCGGACGGTGACCTCGACCGTCGCCACCGCCTGGTCGAACTCGGCCTGCAGGGTCTCGATGCGCCGGTAGCGCCGCACCGCCTCCTCGATCCAGGCCTCGTCGATCTCCCCGCGCGGCATCGGCGGTCTCCTCCCGGCTGACCCT
>NZ_JAPDPH010000246.1 GCF_026013475.1 Micromonospora yasonensis
GCCGGTCCGCGCCCAGCACGGCCGCCCGGACGACGGCGACCGGCCGGTACAGCTCCTTGCCGTACCACAATGGAGGGTGCGGGCCGGCAGCGTCCAGTTCGGACATCCGGGCGTGACCCCGCGCCACCGCCGCCGTCACCGCCGGGCTCTCCGCCGGGCCGGCCAGCAGCACCTGAAGGGCGTACGCCGTCTCCTCGGCGGTGCCCGCCCAACGCCCCCACGACCCGTCCTCGCGCTGCGTGCGCAGCACGTACCGCACCGCGGCCCGCACCGCGTCGCCGGCGGCCGCCCCGTGCCCGGAGCCGGCGAGCGCGAGCGTGCAGCAGGCCGTGGCGTAGTACGGGGAGGCGTGCCACCGGTCGTGCCATCCGCCGTCGGCGCCCTGCCGCTCGCGCAACACGGTGGACAGTCGCGCCGGCAACGCCCGGTACCGGGCCGCCGCGTCCGGGTGCCGGGCCAGGTGTCCGGCGAACGCGTCGAGCACGTGCGCGTTGGTGGTGACCGAGAAGCCGTCCTCCCCCGGCCAGGTGCAGAAGCCCTCCGGCGTCTCGTACGCCCACAGTCCGGCTGGGTCGGCGCGCCGACCCAGCCGACCCAAGGCGTCCAGGGCAACGGCGGTGGTGTCGGCGTCGGTAGGCAGACCGGCGCCGGTGGCGATCCCGGCGTCGCCGGTCGCCGCGGTGAGGCTTTCCACCACCGCCTCGGGTGGGTCGATCGGAATTCCGGCCCGGAGCAGGCCGCTGAGCACCCAGGCCCGCTCGAAGACGGTGATCGGCGTGGGACAGGGCACCGGGCCGCCGCCCTGGTCGACCAGCGTGGCGAGGAAGGCCTGGGCCGCTCCGCCGCCGGCCGCGCCGCCGGCCGACAGCCAGGCCGCGGTGGCCGCCGGCGACGCCCCCACGGCCAGCGGGTCGTCGTCGGGCCGCGGGCCGGGCAGCCGGCCGGTCGGGAGGTCCAGGATCTCGACGAAGTGGGCGAGCTTCGGTGGCAGGGGCAGCCCGGCCGCACCCGCGGCCCGGACCCCGGCGAGCCGGTCGGCGCTCAACCCGTGCGGCAGCCGTGGCCCGTCGTCGGGCAGTCGCCGCCGGGTGACGGGGTCCAGCCGGTCCAGCCGCTCGGCGATGGAATCCACCAGTGCCGGCACGAGCAGGTCGGCGCCGGGGGTGTCCGGTAGGCCCGGGCCGGCGAGCGGTCCACCGAGCGCGCGCAGCGCCCGGTTCACGGCGGCGGGCACCCCGGCCACGGGTGCGGTCGGCCCGGCCAGCACGGCCAGCAGCGCGTCGGTCGCGCTCAGGGTCGGCACCAGGGCATACCCCTCGGGTGGCCCCCAGCCGCCGTCCGGCCGCTGGCCGCGCAGCAGGTACTCGACGCGAGCCCGGTGACCGGGCAACCCGGGGGCGAGCGCCACCAGCCGGCCGGTCTCGTACGTCGACGGGTCGACCTGCCCCCACGGCCGGCGGGCCACAGCCGCCAACAGCGCGGCCGCGCCGGCGTCGCCCGCGCTCACGGTGCCACCTCGGTTCGCGACTGCGGGGCTCGCAAACCCGGCTCACTCCTCGCGCTCACAGTGCCACCTCGGTTCGCGACTGCGGGGCTCGCAAACCCGGCTCACTCCTCGCGCTCACAGTGCCACCTCGGTTCGCGACTGCGGGGCTCGCAAACCCGGCTCACTCCTCGCGCTCACGCTGGGCCCCAGAAGTCGGAGACCTGGTAGAAGCCGCTGGTGTAGGCGATCTGGCGGTGCAGGTACGCGGCCTGCCGCGGGACCCGGTCCGCGAGGCCGGCGATCCGCTCCTCGCACCGCCGGGTGAGCTGGGCCAGCCGGGCGTTGACCAGGGCCGGGTCCGCAACGAGCGCCAGGGCGTTCAGGTCACCCCAGGCCACGTCCCGCCGGTGCGTCGCGAGGTCGTTGACCAGCCGCAGCACCTGCTGCACGTCCCGGCCCACGCTGCGCAGCTCGGCGAGGTGCGCGCGGCAGTCCGGGTCACCGACCGCGATCCAGTGCGTCACGTTGACGAAGGAGCAGGCGAGGTTGTCGGCGTTGGCGAGGTACCCGTCCAGGTCGGGCAGCTCGGCCGAGCCGGCCGGCAGGTGTTTCCAGTCCCACTCGCGGGCGACTGCCGCGAACATGGCGGCCAGTTCCTCCCGCCACACCGGCGCCAAGTCGCCGTAGGCCGGTGCCGCCCCCAGGTCGGCGCGCAGTTCGGCCAGCAGGGCGGCCAGCGGGCTGTCGGCCGGGGCCGGCGCCCCGTCGGCCACGGCCAGGCAGGCGGCGACCGTGTTCCGCACCTCGGCGGCGCTCTCCGCCCGGGTGTCGATCAGCCAGTCGGCCGCGAAGACCCAGAGCAGGGTACGGGTGGTGGTGCGCAGCCGCTCGGCCGGATACCAGGGGGCGGTGAAGGCGATGGCGGTGGCGACCGAGCTGAGCAGCGCCGGGTCGAACGTGGGCGCGGCGAACAGGGCGGCGTGGCGGGCCACCACGTCCTGCAGGTCCCGCAGCCCGCGGACGGCGAGCGCGCAGATTCGTCCCTGCTCGGCCACGTCCGCGACCCCGTTGGGCCAGGGCGCGCCGGGCGCCGGTCGTCCGGTGGCTGCCGGGGCGGACGTGCTGTTCGCGGTCACTGGGCGACCGGGCGCTGGATCGCGGACAGGCTGAGCATCGACCGCTGCCGCGGGGACAGCGAGGCCCCGAGCCGGGGCGTGAGATCCGCCGGTGCGCCCAGCCGGAACCGGTACCGGCTGAGGACCGTGCTCACGATGAGCTGCGCCTCCAGCAGGAACAGATACTGCCCGAGACACTGGTGCGGGCCACCGCCGAACGGGAAGTAGGCGTACCGGTACCGGCGGCGTGGCCGGTCCGGGGCGAAGCGTTCCGGGTCGAAGCGGGTCGGGTCGTCCCAGAAGGTCGCCATCCGCTGCGTCACGTACGGGCTGACCAGCACGGTGGCTCCGGCCGGGATCCGGACCCCGCCGAGTTCGTCGTCGGCCGCCGCGGTCCGCGGGATCAGCCAGCCGGCGGGGTAGAGCCGCAGCAGTTCGTCGAGGACCATCCGGCCGTAGGTGAGCTGGGGCAGGTGCTCGCGGCGCACCGGGCCGTCACCGACCACCCGCTCGACCTCCGCGTGGAGTCGGGTCGCCACCTCCGGGTGCTTCTCCAGGACCGGCCAGAGCCAGGACAGCAGCGCGATGGTCGTCTCGGTGGCGGTGGAGAACATGGCCACCACGTCCCCGCGGATCTGGTACTCGTCGGGCACCCGCCCGTCCGGCCGGGGACGGCAGAGGGTGGCGACGATGTCGTCGTCGTCCGTGGGGTGTGCCAGCGCCTGCCGGACGATCGGCAGGACCACCTCGTCGATGGTCCGTACCGCACCGTGGAAGGCCCGGTCCCCGGGCATGGGCACGGAGTACGGCACGAACGGGGCCAGCAGCCGCGGCAGCATGGCGGTGGTGACCGTGTCCAGCGCCGCGCTGACCCGGTACGCGTCCACCAGGGAAATCCGGTCGGCGAAGAGCACCCGCATGGTGGTGGTGAGCACGATCCGCTTCAGCTCGTCCGCGCCGTCCACCGTACGGCCCTGGCGTGCCGGCTCGGCCCAGTCGTCGACGGCCATGCCGATCGCTTCGGCCATCCGGTCGACCAGCGTCTCGGCGCGTTTCGCGGTGAACAGCGGCTGCAGCGCGCCCCGGGTGGACTCCCAGGTGCTGCCCTCCGCGACCAGGATGGCCTCGCCGACCACCCGGCGTACCGGGCGCCACAGCAGACCCTGCTCGTCGCGGGGATAGTTGGCGACTCGGTCCCGCAGCACCTGCTGGAGGTGGTCGGGGTGGCTCACCAGGTACGGACGGAACGTACCGAGGTTGAGCCGAACCACCTGCCCGTCCGCCTCCTCGGCGAAGCGCACCAGGGCCGCGAGCGGATCGCGCACCAGGGCGGGCAGTGCCCGGTGCAGCGGCACCCGCGCCGGGGGGATCGTCGGTACGGGGTCGGCGTCAGCCGCGTCGGACATGTTCACCCACGCTTCCTCGTCGCCCCGCCTTCGAAAGCGTCCATCACGGGCGCCATCGGCCGACCGGGCAGTTCTGTGCCTGGAGAGCATGTCATCAATGAGAAAGATCATCCAGACCGCGGGGCACACTTTCCACATCGGCGGTGGCCGTGCCCGGTCCGGCCCGCCGGTGACCGACGAGGCGAGCGGGATCCGCCGGACCGGAAGCGGCGGCCCGGAGGAATCCGGGCGGGTGACCGCCCCCTGTGCCAAGCTTCGGGGCATGGACGACAAGACCATCCTGAACCGGATCACCGAGCTCGTCGACGAGGAGCACCGGCTGCGTGCGGCCGCGCAGGAGAACGAGGCCGGCACCGACGACGCGGCGCGCGAGCGGCTGCGGGCACTCGAGGAGTCCCTCGACCAGTGCTGGGACCTGCTGCGCCGCCGGCGGGCGGCCCGCCAGGCGCACGGCGACCCGGACGCCCAGGGTGAGCGCCCACTCTCGGAGGTCGAGCGCTACCTCCAGTGATCCTGGCGGTGCCCGGCACGGCCGGTGGGCCGCGGGCCGGGCGTCCCGGGCGGCTGCTCCCCGCCCGGGACGACGCGGCGCGTTCAGCGGATCCCCGCCTCCCGCAGCAGCAGCCCGGTCAGCTCGGCCGGGTCGGCGGCCGCCGCCGGCAGCCCCCGGGCGGCGAACCAGGTGCCGACGACACGGACGTCCCGGGCGAGGAACTCCGGCCCCTGCGGGTTGGCCACCATGTCGACCACCTGCGGCAGGTCGATCATGACCAGCCGCCCCCGGTGCACCAGCAGGTTGTACGGCGACAGATCGCCGTGGGCGTACCCGGCCCGGGCCAGCACGGCCAGGGCGTCGACCAGTTGCTCCCACAGGTCGCGCAGTTCGGCGCCCTCGGGGCGCAGCTGGGCCAGCCGGGGGGCGGCCTCGCCCTCCTCGGCGTCCCCGATGAACTCCAGCATCAGCTCGGTGCCGAGCAGCTGCACCGGGTACGGCACGGCGATCCGCCCGGAGGCGGCGCCGATCTCCCAGAGCCGGGCCAGCGCGGAGAACTCGGCCGCCGCCCACTGTCCGGCGATCATCTGCCGGCCGAACGCGGTCCGGCCGGCCATCGCCCGCATCTCCCGGGACCGGCGGACCCGGCGTCCCTCCAGATAGCCGGCGTCGCGGTGGAAGAGCCGGTGCTGCGGGTCCCGGTAGCGCTTGGCCGCCAGCAGACAGGAGCGGTCGGTGTCCGGCACGGCCCGGCGGACCAGGTGGACGTCCGCCTCCTTGCCGGTCTTGAGCACGCCGAGTTCGGTGTCCCGGGCGGCCAGCTCGGTGACCAGCCACTCGGGATGGGGCTCGGGCCCGTGCACGGCCTCGTCCCAGGAGGACCAGGCGTCCTCTGGGTCGGCTTCGTGGTCGGGTTCGGTCAGGACCGGCTCGGTGGGCCGGCCCCGCTTCAGGAAGTAAGGTTCGTCGTCGTCGAAGCGGCTCTTGCCGCGGCCACGGCGCTGTGGCGCCGGGAAGTCAGGTTCACGCACGGGTGGGTTGATCCTTCGATCGAGGCTGGTGGAGGCAGGTGGAACGACCCTGCAAAGACGGCCATGACCGACCTCCTCTCCTCGACCGGGCCCCGCCCGGTTGCGCCCTCGCGCGGCCCCATGCTGATCGCCGGGCGCCGGGCGGGTCAACCGAATTAACCGGCCAGCACCGTGGCCACCGCGGCGATCAGCCCGTCCACCGTGCGGGTGGGCGCGAACCGGGTGTCCGACCAGCGGCGTCCCCGGTGCAGCCAGACGCTGGGCAGGCCGGCGGCCGACGCCCCGCCGATGTCGGCCTCCGGGCTGTCCCCCACCACCCAGGCGCCGCGCAGCGGCATCCGGACCCGCTGGGCGGCGAGCGCGAAGATCCGGGGGTTGGGCTTGCTGACCCCGGCCTCCTCGGAGATCACCCAGTCCGCGACGTACCGGTCCAGGCCGGTGCGGCGGATCTTCGCCTCCTGCTGGCGGACCACGCCGTTGGTGACCACCACCGGCACCCAGCCGGCGTCGTCGGCGATCCGCAGCGCGCAGGCGACCAGAGGGTCCAGCCGGGTCTTCGCCATCACCCCGTCGTGCAGCTCGTCGACCAGGTCGATGGAGGGGACGCGCAGCCCGTACCGGTCCCGGATGGCGTCCGCCACGTCCCACCGGTCGGTCAGCCCGTCCGCGTCGACGGAGAGCAACCAGTCGATGTCGGCCGGCGGTGCGCCGATGCCCGCCAGGAAGGCCTCACCCCAGGCGCGGAACGGCCCGTCGCGGTCGAGCAGGGTGTTGTCCAGATCCAGCAGGAGGAGCGGCACTCGCGCACCTTACGGGACCGAGGTGTACGACCGACAGGGCCAGATCCCCGGCGTTCCTCAGGCCAGCACGGTCGTTCGGGGGAGCCCCTGGTCGGGCAGGCGGTCGGCGAGCATGGTGTGCGCGGCGCGGGTGGCCGCCAGGGCGGCCGGATCCAGCGTGGCCACCAGCACGTCCTCCCCGGTGTCCGCGCCACGGGCCAGCGGCCGCCCCTCCGGGTCGTACACCGCGGCGCCGCCGTTGAAGCGCCACGGGTCCGCGCCGTCGACCGCGTTGGCGAAGACCACGTACATGGTGTTGTCCAGGGCGCGGGCGGCGTAGTAGAGGTCGCGCCGGTGCGCCGAGCCGGCCAGGTAACCGCTCGGGCAGAGGTAGCCGTGCGCCTGGTCGTCGGCGGCGGCGCGGCCGTGCTCGGGGAAGCAGCCGTCGTAGCAGATGCCGAGGCCGAACCGCCAGCCGTCGACCACCAGGGTGGCGCCCCGCCGGCCGGCGTCGAACAGCTCGCGCTCCCCGCTCCAGAGCTGCTGCTTGTCGTACGCGGCGCGCACGTCGCCGGCCGGGTCGACCACCAGGGCGGAGATGGTGCGCCGCCCGTCCGGGTGCCGGACCGCAGCGCCCACGACCACGGTCGTCCCGCCGTCGCGGGCGGCGGTCCGCACCGGATCCAGTCGCGGGTCGTCGACCCGGCCGTCCGCGTCGGCGGCCAGGTCGGTGCCGGCCGGGTCGGCGGCCAGGGTCGGCGGGTGGTACGCCGGCAGGTACAGCTCGGGCAGCACCACGACGCGGGCGCCGCCGGCCCGGGTGACGAGGCGGGCGGCGGAGGCGGCGTTGCCGGCCAGGTCACCGGGGGCCGGGGTGGCCTGCACGGTGGCCACGGTCAGCGGCTGGGCGGGGAGCGGCGCGGGGGTCACCGGCCGATCCTAACCGGATCCGACCGGCACATCGATCATGCGAAACCACATCTCAAGCCGTACGTACGGTTTGCATCGGCCGGTCCGGCCTGCGACGATCGGTGCGTGCCCAGAGTAAGCCAGGACCAGCTCGACGCGCGCCGGCAGGAGATCCTCTCCGCCGCCCGGGCGTGTTTCGCCCGACACGGCTACGAGGGCGCCACCGTCCGACGCCTGGAGGAGGCCACCGGACTCTCCCGCGGGGCGATCTTCCACCACTTCCGCGACAAGGACTCCCTCTTCCTCGCGGTCGCCGAGGACGACGCCGCGGCCATGGTGGAGACCGTCGCCCGCAACGGTCTGGTCCAGGTGATGCGGGACCTGCTCGCCCGGGCGGTCTCCCCGGACACCACCGGGTGGCTCGGCAGCCAGCTGGAGGTGTCCCGGCGGCTGCGCACCGACCCGGCGTTCGCCAAGCGCTGGGCGGAACGCTCCGCGGCCATCGCCGAGGCCACCCGGGACCGCCTGCTGCGCCAGCGGGAGGCCGGCGTGCTCCGCGACGACGTACCCGTCGACGTGCTGGCCCAGTTCCTGGAGCTGGCGTACGACGGGTTGGTGCTGCACCTGGCGATGGGCCGCCCGGCAGGTGACCTGAGCCGGGTGCTCGACCTGGTCGAGGAGGCCGTCCGCCGGCACTGACCGGCCGGGTCTCGGTCCGGTAACTCGGCGGACGGGCGGATCCACCCTGGCGGGGATGCTCCACACTGAAGCCGCGATTCCCGTTGCGTTGCAGGAGCAGACCATGACGGTGCTGGCGTCGTCGGGTGACACCTGGGGTATCCCGGGACCCGTCTTCCTCACGAGCTATGTCACGGCGGCGGCCGTGATCCTCCTTGCCTGCGTAGTCCACCGGTACCTGGTCCTCCGCGGGCGAACCCCGAAGGATCCGGTCGACGCCGAGTCGGCGGCCTACCTCGGCGGCGGTGAGCAGCTGGCCGTCTGGACCGCGCTCGCCGGAATGCACCGGGCGGGCGTGGTCGGCGTGCGGGCCCGAGGGCGGCTGGAGTCGACGGGCTACGCGAACAACGGGATGACACCGCTGGAGCAGGCCCTCCACGGGGCCGCCGCCCGGGGGGCACGCACCCGCGACCTGCACCTCGACCCGCACGTCGCTAGGGCACTGGCCGGACTGCGCCAGCGCCTCGAACAGCGGGGGCTGCTCGTCGGCCGGCGACAGCGCCGAGTCGCCCGGGCCGGGGTGTTGGCACTGTCGGTGCTGCTGCTGGTCGGTGTGGTTCGGGTCGTGGCGGGGCTGTCGGCCGGTCGCCCGGCGGGATATCTGATCCTCAGCGTGCTGGCTCTCGCCCTGCTGCTGATCGTGCTACGGCCTCTCCCGAACGGCACGCGTGCCGGGCACATCGCCCTGACGGGGCTGCGGCGGAAGCACACATACCTCTCCCCCGGCGCTCGCCCCGCGTACACCACCTACGGCAGTGCGGAGGCCGCGATGGGCGTGGCGCTCTTCGGCACCGCGTCACTCTGGGCGATTGACGCGGAATTCGCACAGCAGGCCCAGGTCAAGTACCAGGCTCTGGCGGGCAACGCCCACTCCTCGGGGTGGTCCGGTGGCGGGGGCGGGTCCTGTGGGACCGGGGGCAGCTCCTGCGGCAGCGGGGGCAGCTCCTGCGGCGGCGGCGGTGGCTGCGGCGGATGAGCGGGCCGAGCGGGGTCGGCCTCGGCCGACGACCCCTCCCCCGGCCGGTCTCGGTCCGGTAACTCGGCCGACGGGCCGGACCGCCCCTGGCGGGGCTGCTCCACAATGGGCCGCGATCCCCTCGCGACAGGAGCAGTCCATGACCGTCCTCGCCGCACCGGACGACACCTGGGGCATCCCCGGCCCGGTCTTCCTGCGCTGGTACCTCCTGGCCGCGGCCGTGCTGGTCGTGGGCACCCTGATCCACCGGTTCCGGGCCCTGGCCGGCCCGGCGGCCGGCACCGGCGGGCAGCTCGGGCCGCAGCAGGTCGCGTACCTCAACGGGGGCGACCAGCTGGCCGTCTGGACCGCGCTCGGCGGGCTGCGCCGGTCCGGTGCGGTGGGCGTGGCACCCGACCGGCGCATCGTGGTCGGCGGCCCGATGCCGGCCGGGGCCACTCCCCTGGACCAGGCCATCCACAACGCCGCCGGCCGGGGCGTACGGGCCCGGGACCTGCGCCGCGACGAGTGGGTGGTCCGCGCCGTCGACCAGCTCCGCGACGGCCTCGAACAGCGCGGGCTGGCGCTGGGCAATGCTCGGCGGGCGATGCTGCGGCGCGGGCCGGCGCTGATCGGCGCCCTGCTGGCGCTCGGCGTGGTCCGGGCCTTCGTCGGCCTGTCCAACGACCACCCCGTGGGCTTCCTGATGCTCACCATGGTCCCGCTCTTCATCGCGTTCCTGCTGCTCAATCGGGTGCCGTGGCGCACCCGGGCCGCCGACCGGGCGCTGCGCGAGCTGCGTCGCCAGCACACCTGGCTGCGCCCCGCCGCCGCCCCTGCCTACGCCACCTACGGCCCGTCCGACACGGCGATGGGGGTGGCCCTGTTCGGCACCGCCACCATCTGGGCCATGGACCCGGGCTTCGCCGAGCAGGCCGATATCCAGCGCCAGGCGCTGGGCGCGAGCAGCGGCTCGGGCAGCTCCTGCGGGGGTGGCAGCTCCTGCAGCGGCGGCAGTTCCTGCGGCGGCGGCAGCTCGTGCGGGGGTGGCGG
>NZ_JAPDPH010000247.1 GCF_026013475.1 Micromonospora yasonensis
TCGCCGTCTCTGCCGTGTCAAACCGTGTGTCCCGGTCTGTCGTGCTTCGTACGGGTTGGCTCCGCTGAACCCACGCAGCAGTGAACCGCCGCGCTTGATCATCGGATTTGGCAGGCCGGCCGCTGCGGTCTCCCGCTAGCTCGCCCGGTGCCCTGCCGATCGTGAACCTTACCCGGTCGGTTCCGCTCCGCCAAATCCGCCCTGCGGCGTTTCCGGCGAGCCCCGCCCGGACCGCGTCTTCCAAGGCTCTCGCCCCGTCTGACCCGGCGCCAGTCCGGTTCGGCGCCCTCGGGTTTTCGTCCCGTTTGCCCCGTTCCGCGCTGGCAGAGAGAAAGTTACGCGTCTGCGGGTTTGAACGTCAAATCCACGGGAGGCGTCCCACGTCACATCATTATCAACGAGCTATCTTCCCAGCTCACGCGCCATGATCGACCCAGCGGAGGATCCGGTGAGGCCCCGGCACCGGCCGACCGGACGGCGGAGGGCGCGGTAAACCGGGTGGGTCGCGGGAGGCTCAGGCGGTGAGGCGGCCGCGACGGGCCGCGAGCCAGCCCCGGACGCCGAGCACCCCGACGGTGGTGCCGATGGCCAGCGAGGCGGCGATGAGGAGCGCGTGCACCCACAGGAAGCTGGTGGCCGATCCCTCGCCGACCGTTCCGGTCGACCAGGAGCGCGGGTCGTTCCAGATGGCGACCGCGAACCTCGGCCAGATCACCCAGGTCCACACGCCGACCGCGACAAGAAAGAGTGACCAGCCACGCGACAGCACCATGGCTGGCCAGTATGCCAGCGGAACCCCGGTGACCGGCCGTGGCGTCGCGCAGGTCAACGCGGTCCGCCGGGCTGGCCGACCCGGCGCGCGGGGGAGGCGCACGGGGGATCGGCGTCGTGTTTTCCCGGACGGGCGGCCGGGCATGTTTTCCGATCTCGGGACGACGACATCCGGAGGTGTGTTGTGCAGCCGTTCAATCCGTGGGCCTGGCGCGACCCGGCCGCCCTTGCCGGCGGCTACGACCAGACCGGCCCGGAGAAGGTGCCCCGGCAGCGGCCGGAACACAGCGACGGCCCGGAAGCGCCCGGTCCGGGCACTCCGCTCGACCTGACCGGCTACCGGGTGGAGGCGATCGACGGCCGGATCGGCTCGATCGACGAGGCGAGCGAGGAGGCCGGTGTCCACTACCTGGTGGTGGACACGGGGCCGTGGATCTTCGGGAAGAAGGTGCTGCTGCCGGTCGGCACGGTGGCCCGGGTCGACCACCTGGATCGCGTCGTGCACGTGGACCGCACCCGGGACCAGGTGAAGGAGTCGCCGGCCTTCGACCCGGACGACTTCGACCGCCCCGACTACCGCGAGCGGGTGGGGGGCTACTACGCCGAGAGCTACCGGCAGGGCTGAGCAGGGCAAGGGACGCGCGGCGGGCGAAGTGCCGCCGCGCGTTCGGGTGTGCGCGAAGGACGGCCGAGCGGCTACCGTGTCAGGCATGGTCCGGCCGAGCATCTGCGCCCCGGAGACCGTCGACGGTCTCCCGGCGGCTGCCGCTCCGGTTCTCCCGGCCCGTGTCGATGACGGTCGGGAGCAGATCCTCGACGTACTCCGTGCCGGTGGGCTGCGGTTCCGCGCCGGCGGGCGATGGCGGCGCTCGTTCTGACGAGCCGACTCCACTGATCCGGGCACATCCCGGGTCGTTTCCGCGCGCCCGCGCGCCCCAACCAGCGATCAGCACGAAAGGCGTACGACCATGTCCGCGACCCGAATGCTCACCGGGGACCGCCCGACCGGGCGGCTGCACCTCGGCCACTACGTCGGCAGCATCGCCAACCGGGTGAAGCTGCACCGACGGTACGAGAGTTTCTTCATCATCGCCGACCTGCACATGCTCACCACGAAGAACAGTCGTGCGGACATCGAGCAGGTCTCCCGCAACGCCCGGGAGATGGTCACCGACATCCTCGCCGCCGGCGTCGAGGCGGAACAGGCCACCTTCTATCTCCAGTCGGCGATCCCCGAGGTCGGCGACCTGAACACCCTCTTCCAGAACCTGGTCACCGTGCCTCGGCTGGAGCGGGTCCCGTCGCTCAAGGAGATGAGCCGGGATGCCGGCAAGGAGGAGATGCCGTACGGGTTGCTCGGCTATCCCGTCCTCCAGGCCGCCGACATCCTCTGCGTGAAGGGGCAGGCCGTCCCGGTCGGGAAGGACAACGCCGCGCACGTCGAGGTGACCCGGGAGATCGCCCGGCGGTTCAACCACCTCTACGGCGAGGTCTTCCCGGTGCCCGAGCTGATCATGTCGGAAACGCCCACCCTGATCGGCACGGACGGCCAGGGAAAGATGAGCAAGAGCAAGGGGAACGCCATCGCGCTCTCCGACGACGCGGCCACCGTGCGCCGCAAGGTGATGGGGATGTACACCGACCCGAACCGGATCCGCGCCGACGTGCCCGGGACGGTGGAGGGGAACCCGGTCTTCGCGTACCACGACGTGTTCAACCCGGACCGGGCGCAGGTCGAGGAGTTGAAGGCGCGCTACCGGGCCGGCCGGGTGGGTGACGTCGAGGTCAAGGAGGCCCTGGCGGGGGCGCTCAACCGGTTCCTCGACCCGGTCCGGGAGCGGCGGGCCCGGTTCGAGGCGCAGCCCGGCCTGGTCGACGAGCTGATCTTCGAGGGCACCGAACGAACCCGGGCGGAGGTGCGCCGGACGCTGCTCGAGGTCCGCCGGGCGATGGGCCTGACCAGCACGTACACCCAGGTGCGGCGGCGGGCCGAGCGGTACCGCAAGGCCGTCGCCACGCCGGCCTGACGGTTCGCGTACGCCGGCCGGCCGGCCCGGGGAAGGGGCTTGCACCATCCCCGGGCCGGCCGGTTAGGCTGACAGCGTGACCAGCTCGCACGCCCTCCAGCCGACGTCCCCCGACGTTCGGGTCGGCGCGCTGCGACGCCGGCGGTCCCACGACCGCCTGCGCTGAGCACTTCCACTCTTGCGACCGGCGGATCGAGCCGCCGGTCCTCGCCGATCGTCCTCGGTCCGCCCGCATCCGTAGTCCGGAGATCCGCGTGCGGCGGATCCGAGCGAGATCGGCGTACCCATGGATCTGGAGAAACTGCTGACCGACCGGCTGGCGCCGGCGTTCGAGACGGTGGCCGGCGTACCGGTGGATCCGGTCGTGCGGCGCTCGCAGCGTGCGGACTTCCAGTCCGACGCGGCGCTGGCGCTGGCCCGGCGGCTCGGCCGGCCGCCGCGGGCGATCGCCGCGGCCGTGCTGGACCGCGCGGAGCTGGCCGACCTGTGCGCGGCGGCGGAGGTCTCCGGACCGGGCTTCCTCAACCTGACCATCGCCGAGCGCGCCCTGGGCGGGCTGGTCTCCGCGCTGGCCACCGACCCGCGGCTCGGCGTGCCGGAGACGGCCGTGCCGGAGACGGTGGTGGTCGACTACTCGGCCCCGAACGTGGCGAAGGAGATGCACGTCGGGCACCTGCGCTCGACCGTGATCGGTGACGCGGCGGCCCGGCTGCTGGAGTGGCTCGGGCACCGGGTGGTCCGGGCCAACCACCTGGGGGACTGGGGCACGCCGTTCGGGATGCTGATCGAGCACCTGGTCGACCTGGGCGAGGCCGAGGCGACCCAGGAGCTCTCCATGGGCGACCTGGACTCGTTCTACAAGACGGCCCGGGCAAAGTTCGACACCGACGAGGGGTTCCGCGAGCGGTCCCGGCGGCGGGTGGTGGCGTTGCAGGGTGGTGACGAGGCGACGCTGCGGCTCTGGCGGCTGCTGGTCGAGCAGTCCGAGCGCTACTTCCTGACCGTGTACGACCTGCTCGACGTGACCCTGACCGAGCGGGACTTCCACGGCGAGAGCAGCTACAACGACCTGCTCGCCCCGTTGGTGGCGGACCTGGACCGACTCGGGCTGCTGCGGCGCAGCGACGGCGCGGCCTGCGTCTTCCCGCCCGGCCAGGTGGGCCGGGACGGGGAGCCGCTGCCGTTGATCGTGCGCAAGTCCGACGGCGGGTACGGCTACCCGGCGACCGACCTGGCGGCGATCCGGCACCGGACCGGGACGCTGGGCGCGACCCGGCTGCTCTACGTGGTCGGCCTGCCGCAGCGGCGGCACTTCGAGATGGTGTACGCGGCTGCGGCGCAGGCCGGCTGGCTGGTTCCGCCGGCGCGGGCGGAGCACGTCGGGTTCGGCTCGATCCTCGGGCCGGACGGGCGGATGCTGCGCAGCCGGGCCGGGGAGTCGGTGAAGCTGGTCGGGCTGTTGGAGGAGGCGGTGGCCCGGGCGACGGCGCTGGCCCGGGAGCGGAACCCGGAACTGGGGGAGGCCGAGGCGGCCGAGGTGGGCCGGGCGGTCGGCATCGGTGCCGTCAAGTACGCCGACCTGTCCAGCGACCGGCACAAGGACTACGTGCTGGACTGGGAGCGGATGCTGTCCCTGGACGGCAACACCGCACCCTACCTCCAGTACGCGTACTCCCGGATCCGGTCGATCTTCCGGCGGGCCGGGGTGGCGGCCCGGCCGGACGCCGGGATCAGCCTGGCCGAACCGGCCGAGCGGGCGCTCGCGTTCGAGCTGGTCGGCTTCGGGACGGTGGTCGCCGAGGTGGAACGGAGCCTGGAGTTCCACCACCTGGCCGCCTACCTGCACCGGCTCGCCGCCGCATTCAGCGCCTTCTACGAGCGCTGCCCGGTCCTGCGGGCCGACGGGCCGGTACGGGAGAGCCGGCTGGTGCTCTGCGAACTGACCGCGCGGGTGCTGCGGCAGGGCCTCTACCTGCTCGGGATCCGTGCGCCGGGGCGGATGTGACCGGATCAGCCGTCCTGCGTGACCGACTGGTGGTGGTTGCGGGCCGTCGCCATGGTTGCCCTCGGCCTCGTCCGTCTCCCGACTGCCGATCCCTTGTGGAGCGGTCGGCCGCACCGTCGTCGAGGGAAGGCTTCCGTCGGATGTACGTCCGTTGTGGATCGTGGCCGGCACCGACCGTGGTCACCGCCACCGATCCGGTGTTAGTCTTCCCCGGCCAGGCATGATCACGGAAAGCGACCGGGGGACACATGGGGGCCGGCGTTCCGAGCGCGGGAGGGTTGCTGGATCCGGACGGCGCCATGGACCGGCTGGCGGCGTGGAAGGGTCGGATCGATCAGCTCGCCGCCGACACCAAGGCGATGAGCGACCGGCTCCAGGAACTGCGGGTGACCGTCGCCGACGGCAACGGCCTGGCGGAGGTCACCGTCGACTCCACCGGAGCGCTGCTCGACCTGCGGCTGGGGCCGCGGATCCACCGGGTCGCGCCCGACGTCGTCGCCCGGACGATCATGGACACCATCCGCGAGGCCAGGCGGCAACTGGCCGACCGCTCGCAGGAGATCATCGCCGACACCGTGGGCACCGAGTCGGCCGCGGCGCGGGCGATCGCCGAGCGGGTCGGGCAGCAGTTGCGCGACACCGATCCCGCCGGGGACAGCCCCGACGACCGGTACGGCCGGTGGTGAGCGCGGTGACCGACGGTTTCGCTGTCGACGCGGAGCAGATCCGCGCCCACGCCCGCAACGTCGACGCGCTGAGGGGGCGCTTCGACGCGGTCAAGACCGCCAGCGCGCACATCGCGCAGGACGACTCGGCGTACGGGCTGTTGTGCTCGTGGATGCCCGCCATCCTGGAGGGCCGGCACAAGCGGCAGGACGAGCTGATCGCGTACGTGGAGGAGAACCTGTCGCTGGTCGTGCAGGGGCTGCACAGGACCGCGGACGCCTACGACAACGTCGACACCGACGCCGACGCCACGATCCGCAAGGCGGGTGGCGGCCTGACGAGGTCGGCGCAATGACCGACACGTCCTTGATCGCCGGCGTCCAGTCCACGCAGAAGCCGTGGACCGGCGCGGCCCTGGCCGACAGCTTCCAAGGACTCGTCGACGCAATCCACAGCGAGGGCTGGGTCGACGACCTGATCGCGGGCGCCGGGTTCGGCGTCGAGGTCGCCGCCAGTGTGATGGACCCCTTCAGCGCGCTGCTCGCCAACGGGCTGGGCTGGGCGATGGAATACTTCGAGCCGCTCCGGCAGGTCCTCGACGAGCTCACCGGCATGCCCGACGTGGTGGCCTCGCACGCGGCCACGTGGGACAACATGGCCGCCGCGCTGCAGAGCATGGCCACCGACCTGAAGTCCTTCGTCGACGGGGACATGCCGCACTGGCAGGGGCGGGCCGCCACGGCGTACCACAACCTGATGGAACACAACGTGGAGGCCATCAACGGGCTCGGGGGGATCTCCGCCGCGATGGCCGCCGCCACCCAGGCCGCCGGCAACCTGGTCATGTTCACCCGCGACATCGTCCGTGACCTCATCGCCGACCTGGTGGCCCGCGTGATCGTGTGGGCGGTCGAGGCCATCTTCGTGGTCACGATCCCGGTGATCGCGTCGCAGATCGCGGCGGCGGTGGTCAAGTGGGCCGGGCGCATCCTGACGTACGTCATGGCCCTGATCACCAGCTTGACCAACCTCTCCAAACTCCTGGACGGCTGAGGTCCGACCATGGCGAAACCCAAGACTCCGCACGGCAACGGGCACGGCGACGGCGGGCCGTCCCGGCCCCACGGCGACGGTGACGGCGAGGGCGACGGTGGTACCCCGTCCGGGCGGCGGCGCAGTACCAGTGAGGTCCCCGAGAACGTCGGCCGGGCCCAGGAGACGGTCGCAGCGGAGGCACGGCAAGGCCGCCCGGGCGGCGACCAGGGCGGCTCACAGGGCAAGCCCTCGGGCAGCGACGACGGATACCAGACCCCCAAGCCGGGCACTCCCGAGTACGAGCGCCGGGTGCAGGAGCTTGCCGCCGACCCGGCCCACAACGGAAAGATCAGCGCCAAGTCACGTCGGGAGGCCGAGGTCGGGCTCGAGGCCGAGGCGCAGGGCAAGATTCCTGGCCCGATTCAACGCGCCGAGCTCGACAACACCGATCCCGCATTCCAGAAGGATCAGGGCGAGTTCGTCGACGCCAACGGAGACAACTGGGACGTCAAGAGTCCCGTCGACACCTTCCCGGCCGGGCGACAGGCCGGCCAGCCGATGCCCGAGGGTACGAGGGGCCGCTACAACGGCGACGAGTTCGAGCAGAAGCTCAACGATGAGGTGGCCGGCGGACAGCGTGTCATCATCGACAGCAAGAACCTGTCTCCGAGCTCCCTCGCCGACCTCAAGAGGCGGGTCGCCGGTAACACGGACTTGGACGGCAAGGTGGTGTTCCTCGAATGAGCAGGTACAAGCAGGGCAGGGCGGACGTGACCCGGTGGCCCGACAGCCCCGAGGCCAGGGAGTCGCTTGAGGAGTGGTTCACCGCCGTTGCCTCGGACACCACGTCGTACCTGTCGGGTGATTTTCTCGACTTCCGCGGCGCGGACCTCAGCACCATCGACCTGACGGACGCCTACCTGGCCAGTTCCTGCCTGATCGGCGTTCGATTCGAGGACGCCAATCTCGGCGGCGCGAACCTGAGCAACGCGGAGCTCGCGGACGCCGACCTGAGCTTCGCCGACCTGGCCAAGGCGGAACTGGTCGGATGCTCCGCCACGAACGCCCGCTTCCGGGGTGCCCGCCTGTTCGCGGCGGAGCTCGACGAAGCCGTCCTGGCGGGGGCCGACCTCAGCCACGCGATCCTCAACTCGGCCAAGCTCTACAAGACCGACCTGCGCGGTGCCAATCTCGAGTTCGCGAGCCTGCGGTGGTGCACCCTCGGGGGCAGGAACATGCCCGCGATCCTCAGCGCGGCGAGGATGTTCGGTTGCCAACTCGAAGGCGCGAAGGGGGCCGTCGTCGGCCCGGTCTTCGTCGACGAGCACGCCTCCCAGTCACTCGACGGCGCCGAACTCGAGGCGTGGTTCGTGGAGCGGGGCGCGGAGAGCATCCAGGTGGTGCCCGGGATGCCGTAGGGCGACGGGCATCCCGCATCATGCGGGCGGGCACCGGCAAGGCGCGCCCTCGGACACCCGAAGGCCGGGCACGGCGAGGTGCCCGGCCTTCGTGTCTGATCAGCCGAGCGTGAACTCGAACGCGGCGTCCTTGTGCTTGTGGATCTTGTACTTGGCCGCCGAGGCGAAGTCCTCGCCGCCGACGAACCGGCGGCCGCTGCTCTCGCCCGGGTAGTACTCGAACTTGACGTGCTGCCCGCCGATGAGCTGCCGGGCAAGGCCGACGTTCGGTTCGGAGATCCACCACATGCCGACGATGTCACCGGTGTCGACGTTGCGGGCGACCACGTACCCGTGGAACGGCGTGGTGCTCGCCAGCGTCACCGTGACCCCGGCGTCGAGCCGGTAGTCGTAGGTGGTGGTGCCGCCCGCGACGACGGTGATCCGGTCGGCCCGGTCGCGGTTGGCCTCGCCGCCGCTCCACTGAATGGGCTGCCCGGCCGCCTGGAACAGGAGCGGCCACTGGTACGGGCCGAGCTTGTCGATCCGGTAACGGCCCTCGTTGCCGATGGCGAAGACACCGAAGCTGCTGCCGAGGCCGACCGGCTCGCCAGCGATCCGGACGCTGCCGCGGGACAGCGCGGCACCGTCCGGCCCGAAGACCTGGCCGGTGATGACACCCGCGCGGTCCATCCGGATGACCGGCGGCGTGATCGTTTCCCCGGGCTCCACGGTGAACTGCGTGGCCTTCCGCAGGTCGCCGGTGCCGCCGCCCGAACCGAGCCACTGGGCGCCGTAGCCGTCGGCCTGCTCCGGCCAGGCCAGCAGGTTGTAGGTGCCCGCACCCTTCCCGACCAACTGCGTGACCTTGCCGTTCGCGTCAGTGACGTCGCCGCAGCCGTCCGGCATCCGGACCTCGTCGGCGCGCACCGGGACGATGCACACGCCGGACAGCGGAGCGCCGGTCGCGGCGTCCACCACGGTGGCGGTGATGCGGGCCATCGGCTCCATGACCAGCTTGACGTCGACCTGCTCGCCGGCGGCGACCGTCACCGAAGCCCCGTCGAAGTCATAGCCCGAGGCGGCGGCCCAGATCTCGTGCGTGCCGACGGGAACGGTCGGATAGATGACCTCGCCGTTCTCGGTGTCCCGCGAGTCGACGCCGAGGCCGGAGGTGAAGTTCAGGATCGGCTGGCCCGTACGTGAGTCCACGGCGGTGAGGCGGACGCTGCCCGTCGGCAGCCTCTGGTCGTCGACCGTGGTGGTCTGGCCGTCGGTGACGGTGAACCGGGCCGCCGCCGACTGGTCCACCGTGCCGTAGGCGTACTGCCGGAGGAACAGCGCCGAGTTGGAGAACTGGACCGTGTAGCCGGTGCCCACGGGCACCTGGTCGAGCCGGTAGCGGCCATCCTCGTCGGTCTGGGCATTGCCGAAGAACTGGCCGTTGCTGACGTAGACGTCCACGCCGGACAGCGGCGCGCCGGACGTGTCGGTGAAACGGCCCGCGACGGCGCCCGTGGCGACCAGGGTGTCGTTGACCGTCACCGTGCCGCCCGCCGTGACCGCGAAGACCGTCGCCGCGTCGACGTCCAGCGTGCCGTACGCGTACTGGCCGAAGTCGCCCACGTCGAAGCGGACGCGGTAGCTGCCCGGCACGACCTGGATGGTGAAGTTGCCGTCCGGATCCGTGTTGCCGTAGCCGTAGCTGCTGTAGTCGGCGGCCTCGGCGCTGACGAACACGAACGGCACCGGGGCGCCGGACCGGTCGGTCAACCGCCCGGTGATGGTGCCGACCGGCAGCAGCGAGTCGTCGACCACCGTCGCGGCCCCGGCCGTCACGGTGATGAGATTGGCCGACGACCAGTCGGTCTTGCCGTAGGCGAACTGCGTCGGGTGGCCCCAGGCCTCGAAGTTCACCCGGTACTGGCCGGCAGGGACCGCGTCGAAGGCGTAGCGACCCTGGTCGTCGAGGCTCGCGTAATCCCAGTGGTCGACGTTGTCGCCGTAGAGGTAGACG
>NZ_JAPDPH010000248.1 GCF_026013475.1 Micromonospora yasonensis
AAGTCATAGTCGCCCGGTTTGGTGTTGACGCTGATGATGCCCTTGGTGCTGTTAAGCTCAGCCTTCCCGTCGACCAGTCCATCCGCGATGGTGCCGTCGGTGTTCAGTTCCAGGCCATCAGGCAACCTGCCGTCGACGATCTTCCACGTGTAACCTGGCGCGCCGCCGCTGGCCATGAACTGGAAGGCCGAAGCACTGACGCCATACTTGTTGGTGGTTACCGACTTGTTCCAGACGTACGGCCATTCCTTGTATCCGGTCGGCATGTTGTTCTTCGGGAGCGGGGCTTTGATCGCGTCGTCGGTCGACAGGCCTTGTGAAACGATCTCCAAGGATTGGGACGGCCCGGTAACCGAATTCGTCAGACCGCTTATCTTGTTGCCGTACTGATCTGCCACTCTCCCGTAGAACCCAAGATAGGCCACATGTTGATCCAGGGCGACCGGCACACCGTTTGAATTCACGTCCTCCGTGTACGTGTGCTTGATCTGGATCATCAGCTTGTTCCAGCCCTGGTGCAACTGGACTGCTTGCCTTGTCAGGTCCTTCTGCACTTCTACAGGTGTGGTCGGAGGCGTCATACACCGGTCGTTCACATAAATTCGGTACGACCCGCTGGCCCCGACGTTGAAATAGGCCTGCTGCTCTGCCGGGCTGTGGACGTACGTGTGTGCGTACACGTACTTGTTTCTCGTGTCGACGCCCTTCTTGACCGCATAGTATCCGTAGAGATCCTGATAATCGTCGTAGTTTCGATTATAGATGCGGTCGTCGAAGTATTCCCATTCCCGACCTTCGCCACCGAAGCTCAACGGCTCGCCGATCTTTGGGACAATCTCTGTCTTCCCGTCGACCGGCACCGGCCTGTCATACACCTCTATTTCTGAAATTCCGGTGATCGACGGGTACGGAACACGCCCCTTGTCGATCTCAACCTTCAGCTCGAGCACATTCTTCAACCCGGACTGCATGGAATGCACAGTGGGCTCGGACGGGCTGGCCGAGGTGCTGTCAACCCTTCCAGATTCTACTTTGCTTCCGTCCTCGAGGGTGAATGTGAGATGATACCAATTGTTGACGTGCCGTGAGTCGCCCCACTGCGCGATTCGCACCTCGTTGATGGGGATGGGCTCACTCCATCTGAGGTTCACCCATGGGCTGGAATCGTTTTGCGTCACCCACTGGTTCCTGGTGCTTCCATCGACCAGATATGAAACGGGATTCGCGGCAAGAGTCGATGATGACGCTGTAATCTCTGATGCCCGGGGCGCGGAATTTACGAGCTCGCCGACTTCGCATTCATATGTCTTGTCGACCACGGGCGAATCGAACGGACCCGACACCAGCCACGAGTTGATGAACGGAGCGTCTCCCGCCGCCTGCTGTGCGTATGCCGTCGTGGGTGGGTCGAACAGCAATGATGTGCCGATCATTGCGGCGATACCCAACAGCGACGTGATCTTTCTGGGCCTTTTTCTCACTATCAACTCCTTCTTCTGCCGGCGACTCTCCGTTGAGTCGTTGCTCACGGAATTCGACGTATGCCGAACCCGTTATGAACCATCAATGGGCCGCTGGATGTAGCGATCGTGATGCCGTCCGCGGTGAGACTGGCGGCCGGCGGCGTCACGTCGCACGTGGACGGCTGGTAGGCGGCGGTACGGATCCGGGCACAGTGCGAATCCGCGCCTGCTGGTGTCTGCCTGCGCACCACCACCGCCGTCCGACTGCTGTCAGTCGCCGGCGGGCACTGGTCAGCGGAGGAGAGTCATTCGACGCGACCCACCGTGACGTGGCGTTGCCGAAGGTGTTCGCCGCCGGGCTGACTGACAGCGTGACGGCCCTCGCCAGCACAGCACACGTCTGAACCTGACCACCTGGTATTCCGATCTCGGACCTCGTACCAGGGCCGGCCAGTCCGGTTGACCTACATCCTGGTGAAATCGCCGACCTGCGCCGTAGGTTCCTTACCGTTCGCCGGGGTCTGGGCCGGGGGTGGGGGACTGGTGCTTTCGGTCTGGCCGTTTTCGAAGTACGCGGCTACGGCGGGATCGACCGGAGAGACGTCGACGACTCGACCGCCCTCCCGGAGGGAGGTGGAGGCCGCGTGTCCCGCCGCGACCGCCTCACGTGCCGCGACCGGGGAGGTGATGGTGGCGCCGCCTTCGCGGATGAACTGCACGAATTCCTGTACCAGCAGTGGGTCGGCGCCGCCGTGGGTGCCCTGCGGGGTGTGGACGGGCAGCGTGATGTCCGCGTCCGCCCGGTAGTCCGAGCGGCGGTTCCAGACCTTGATGACCGCCCCTTCGCCGTCGCCGAAGTTTTCCAGCCGTCCTTCGGTCCCGATGACGGTGTAGTTGCGCCAGTAGTCCGGGGTGAAATGGCACTGCTGGTAGCTGGCGAAGACGCCGTTGTCCAGCTGCATGTGCATCATGCTGAGGTCCTCGACATCGATGACCGGGTTCAGGTCGCGCTGGCTGAGCGGCGGCCAGTTGTCCGGAGAGATCCAGTCCGTCATCCGTTCTCCGGCCCGGTCTCGGCGCGAGGTGATGTCCCCGTAGACGACCAGGCCGCCCATGGCGTTCACCCGCCGGGTGTAGCCCTGGCTGAGCCAGTGGATGACGTCGATGTCGTGGGCGCCCTTCTGCAACAGGAGGCTGGTGGTGTTACGCCGGTCGGCGTGCCAGTCCTTGAAGTAGAAGTCTCCGCCGTGACCGACGAAGTGCCGGCACCAGATCGCCTTGACCTGACCGATCGCCCCCTTGACGATCAGGTCGCGCATGGCGACGACGACGGGCATGTGCCGCATGTTGTGCCCGACGTACAGCCGAGTGCCATGGGTACGGGCGGCCGCCAGGAGCCGGTCACACCCCTCCGCGGTGATCGCGAGGGGTTTCTCCATGAAGACCGGGATCCCGGCCCGGAGGAAGTCCAGACCGATCGACTCGTGGGTGTGGTCCGGCGTCAGCACCAACACGCCGTCGAGGTCGGCGTGGAGGAGTTCCCGATGGTCGGACGCCGTGACCAGATCGGAGCCGAAGCGGTCGCGGGCTCTGGACAGCGCCGCCGGGTCCCGGTCGCAGCAGGCGACCACCCGTGAGCCCATTCCCGGCCGGTGCGCGAGGCCGGCGAGATCACTGCGTACGCCGAGGCCGACCACGCCGAGCCTGATGTCGTGCATTCCAGGGTCCTTCCGTTTTTCGATGGTCACGTCAAGTGCTCGGAACGCGCCGTCTAGCCTTTGCTGCCGGTGAAGGCGATGCCCTGGATGAAGTGCCGCTGCAGGAGGATGAAAGCAACGATCATCGGGGCGGTCGCCAGGGCCGAACCCGCCATGAGGATCGAGTAGTCGGTGAAGTGCTCGCCCTGCAGCGTGGCCAGGCCGGCCGAGAGTGGCATCTTGGCCGGGTCGGTGGTGACGACGAGCGGATACATGAGGTCGTTCCACGACCAGAGCGCCGTGAGGATCGTCAGGGCCAGCAGGCCGGGTCGGGCCAGGGGAAGCGCGACGTGCCAGAACACCTGCAGCGGGTTGGCGCCGTCCAGGCGGGCCGCCTCCTCCATGTCGCGCGGCAACGCGAGGAAGAACTGCCGGAGCAGGAAGGTGCCGAACGCGCTGAACATTCCCGGCACGATCAGGCCTGGCAGGGTGTTTACCCAGCCGAGGTTCTGGACGATGACGTACTGCGGGATCAGGAACAGTTGGCTCGGTACCATCAGCACCGACAGAAACAGGCCGAACAGCAGGTTGTTGCCGCGAAAACGCAGGCGGGCGAACGCATACGCCGCCAGGGAGCAGAACACCAGCTGGGCCAGGGTCCGTCCGGCCGTCATGAGCACCGTGTTGCGGAACATGTCGCCGAGGGGCAGCACCTCGAAGACATGGCTGTAGTTGGACCACTGCCAGCGGCGCGGCAGGAACGTCGGCGGCACGCGGGTCGTCTCGCTGAACGTCTTCAACGACGTGAGCAGTTGCCAGACGAACGGTCCGACCATCACGACCGCGCCGACGATGAGCACGACATGGGTCGCCACCCTGCCCGCGTGGCGCATCGGGCGCCGGCCGGGCATCGTGCCGTCAGCCATAGTGCACCCACCTCTTCTGGAGCCGGAACTGGATGAACGTCATCACGAGGATGAACCCGAGCAGGACGAAGGCGATCGCCGCGCCGAAGCCGAGGTCGTGTTCGACGAAGGCCTTCTGGTAGAAGAGGTAGGCGATGGTGCGGACCCGCGGCAACGCCGGGTTTCCGCTGGCCCCGCTCGGTGTGCTCATCATCATGTAGGCGAGGTCGAACATCTGCAGCGAGTTGATCATGGTGAGGATGGTCGCGAAGAAGATGCTCGGACTGAGCAGGGGCACGGTGATCCGGAGGAACGTCCGGGCCGCACCGGAGCCGTCGATCGCGGCGGCCTCGTAGTACTCAGCCGGGATGCCCTGGAGGCCGGCGAGGAAGATGACCAGGTTGTAGCCGAGCGACATCCAGATGCCGATCGCCGCCACCGCGTACAGAGCGACGGACGGGTCGGCGGCCCAGTGCATCCCGCGTACCCCCACCATGGAGAGCAGGTAGTTGATGACGCCGTAGTCTCCGTTGTACATCCACCGCCACAGCATCGCGACGGCGACCGGCATGGTGACCACGGGCAGGAAGTACAACGCCCGGTAGATCGAGCGCCCCCGCAGCCCGCGTTGGTTCAGCAGCGTCGCGAACAGGACCGCGAGCGGGATTCCGGCCAGCTGGATGGCGGTGTAGACCAGGGTGTTGACGACGGCCTGAACAACCGACGGTTCGTCCACCAGAGCGTGGTAGTTCGCCGTCCCGATCCAGGTCTGCCCGCCGAAGGGTCCCGACTTGGTGAAGCTGTAGTAGAACATCTGGGCGATCGGCCAGAGGTAGAAGACCGCGAGGCCGATCGTCATGGGCGCGATCATGAGGTACGCCCACCCCTGCTCGGACCCCCCAGGGGGGCGGCGCCGGATGGCGCGCCCCCCTGGTTTGCTCCCGGAGTCTCGTGCCGGTGCGGCCAGGGTGTCCGCCGCCGACATCACTGTTCCTTCTGCAGCGCCGCGTTCATCATCGCCGCCAACTCCTTGGCGGCGACTGCGATGTCCTTCTCCCCGGACCAGGCCGGCCCCAGGATCTCGGCCTCCTTGGACTGCCACGCGCTGGTGTTCTTCGACACCGGGTACGGCACCGCGTAGGCGAGCTCGTCCAGGTACGACTGCAGGTGGTACTGGGGCATGGACTTGACCCAGGTTTCCTGGGTGCCGGTGAAGGCGGGGATGACGGTGCCCGTGTTCGCCTGGATGTCGGCGGCTTCCTTCGAGCCCAGGAACGCGAGGAACTTCATCGCCTCCTTCGGGTGTTTGGTCTTCGCGTACGCGACGTTGGCCAGGCCGTGGATCACCACGGCCTGCTTCTGCCCCTTCGGCAGGACGGTGACGTCGATGTCGTTCTTGATGTTGTCGTCCTTCGCGAACGCGACCGCGTCCCAGGAGCCCGCGTAGTACATGGCGAGCTTGCCGGACTGGAACGTCTGGGCGGGGAAGGTGTCCGTCATCGACTTCAGGGAGGGGGAGGCCTTGGCTTTCATCAGGTCGGTCCAGAACCGTAACCCTTCGATGGCGGCTGGCTGGTCGTAGCCTGAGGTTTTCCCGTCGGGGGAGATGACGTATCCGCCGGCCTGGAAGATGGTGTTGTAGTAGTTCTCCTGGCCGAACGGCGGGGCCGCGATCCCGTAGATTCCCTTGGACTCATTGGTCAGCTTGCGTGCGGCGTCGGCCACGTTCTGCCAGGTCCAGGTCTCGTCCGGGTATTTGACCCCGGCGGCGTCGAAGAGCTTCTTGTTGTACCAGAGGCCGATGGTGTCGAAGTCCTTCGGGATGCCGTACTGCTTGCCCTCATAGCTGTAGATGCGGGTCAGCGCCTCCGGGTAGTTGGCAAGGTCGACCCCGTTGCTCTTGAGTTCGTCCGACAACGGCAGCAGCACCCCGTTGGAGGCGTAGAACTGGGCGTTCGGACCGTTCATCCAGAACACGTCCGGCGCGCTGCCGGCGGTCGCGTCGGCCTGCATCTTCGTCCAGAACTCCGCGCTCGGCGTGAGCTGGATGGTGACCTTGATGTTCGGATTCGCCGCCTGGAACTTGTCGATGATCTGCTGCATGGCCGGCTGCTGGTTCTTGTCCCAGATGCGGTAGCTGAGTTCGACCTTCTCGTTGCCGGGTGAATCCCCGCTGCCGCAGGCCGTCGCGCTGAGCAACAGGCCCATGCCTACGGCCGCGATCACCGACCTCCGGCGCACCCCGCCAGGCGTCGGGTCCGACCAGGCGACTGTCTTATTGCGCATACAAGCACCTCTTCCGGTCTCAGGCTTCCACACGATGTATCAGATTCTTTGACAACCACCTGGGGATGCGTCACCCCCGCGTGCTGGCGTCTGGGCATCGGCCAACGCCGCCTCGGGAGCGCTCGACGAGCACGTTGCTGGTGGTGGGGTGTGTCATCTCGAGTGGCACGAGTATGGATGCGGGGTCGTATTGCGTCAACCCCTGTAGATCTGATGTACTGAGCGGACCGGGCTCGATAGATCGGAAGCATCGAGTTCGTAGGGTGTCCGCGGCGGGTTCGCCCCCGGCACCAGCGGCCAGTAGGGGAATGGGGGAGCGGTGGCGCGGTCAGACCCGTCGTCACCCGTTGCGCAGCCATCGAGTGCGGCGGGTAACTATCGACCTGGATACGAGATCGCTGCGGAGCGGATCCTCGAGTACATCGTCCAAGAACGCCTCCAGCCCGGTGCTCGCCTCCCGACGGAGAAGGACCTGGCGGGAGCCGTGCAGATGAGCCGGACGGTCGTCAGGGAAGCACTCAAGATCCTCTCCGCTCTCGGGCGGATCTCCGTGCAGAAGGGTCGCGGCATCTATGTCGCCGAGCCGGACGGTGCCCTGTGGCGGGAGTCGTTCTCCCACTTCCTACCGGCCGATCTGAAGCAGGTGGACGAGATGTTCGAGTTCCGTCGTTTCGCAGAGATCACCACCTCACGTATGGCGGCGCAGCGGGCCACCCCGACGCAGGTGAAGGCGCTGCGCGAAGCGGCACAGCAGACGGCGGATGCGGCAGAACGCAACGACATCGAAGCGTTCAGCCGGGCCGACGAGATGTTCCATGGCGCGGTTGGCGTCGCGGCGTCGAACATGTTCTTCTCCGCAAGCGTCGACGCCGTGCAACGGCTCCAGCGGCAGGTCAATGTCATCGGGCTGGCGGGAGTCGCGGGCGGCTCAACCGTGGTGGCCGCGAGGCAGCACCTGGCGATCGCCACGGCGATCGCAGGGGGTGACGAGGAACAGGCCGCGATGTTGATGGCCGAGCACATCGACATGACGTCGCAGCAGTTCAAGCAGGAGATCCGCCACCGCCTCTTCCCCCTCTGACTATGCCTCCTGGCGGGCACCGCTCTTCCCGATGCGAAGGACAGCATGCGAATCACTGACGTGACCTTGGACCTGGTGGATCTGCCGGCCCAGCCGCCCTTTCGATGGCGCGCCGGACTGCCCGGCTCGGAGGGGCTGGCAGTCGGCGGCATCCTGCGTATCCACACCGACGAGGGCGAGACCGGCGAAGCGCACACGCGACGCGGACTCATCGTGGCCGACCTGGTGAAGCGCCGTATCCGTGACGACCTGATCGGCCGCGATCCGCTGTGGCGGGAACTCCTGTGGCATCGCCTGTGGGAGCTGGACCGGATCGAGGAGCTTCCGATATATGCGCTGGGGCTGGTCGACATCGCGCTGTGGGACCTGGCCGGGAAGGCAGCCGGTCTTCCCGTTCATCAACTGCTCGGCACCTACCGTGACGCCATTCCCGCTTACGCCAGCACGGTGACCTTCTCCAGTGTGGAGGAGTACCTCGACGTCGCCGACCAGTGCCTGGAGGCGGGCTACCCCGCGATCAAGCTCCACGCCTGGGGCGACGCCCGCGCGGACGCGGAGCTGTGCCAGAAGCTGCGGGCACACGTCGGCGACGCGGTCCCTCTGATGTACGACGGCTCCGCGGGCTTCGACCTCACCGATGCCGTCTACGTCGGGCGGGCGCTGTCGGAGGCGGGCTACACCTGGTACGAGGAACCGATGCGTGAGTTCAGCGTGACTGCGTATCGGCGGCTCGCCGAACGGGTCGACGTTCCCTTGCTGGTCGCCGAGACCTCCGACGGCGCGCACATGAATGTCGCGGACTTCATCGTCGCCGGCGCGGCTGGCTACGTGCGGACCAGCGCGCAGTACAAGGGCGGCATCACCGGCGCTATGCGGATCGCGCACCTCGCCGACAGCTTCCAGCTCCGCGCCGAAGTCCATGGAACAGGCATCGTCAACGCACACCTGTGCATGGCCATTCCCAACACCTCGTACTACGAGTCCCTCATCTACAGCAATCCGGTGGTCCGTGAGGCGGCGGTCGGCCCGGACGGGATGGTGCGAGCGCCGGCCGCGCCTGGCATCGGATACGAGTGAGTGGCCCGTCCACGAGCGATACGCCGTCGGTCTGCGGCGCGGAACCATCCCTTGTACGGCGACACGTGCAGGGGGATGGGCAGCTTTGGAGGTCAGTCACGAGCTGGCGGAGACCAACAGAGGTTCGGGGCGTACGCCTTCCGACATGCCGGGACCCGCGGCCACGCCGACCCCGATCGACGTGGATGCGTCCGGCCGTTACGTGAGGGTGTGGCGTGGTGAGCAGTCGCCGTGGATCGCGCCGGCTGGCATCCCCTTGGCCGTGTCGCTGACCGGAGGCAACCGAACTGCTCTCGCTGATCGACAAGATCCCGCCGGTACGAGGCCGGCGTGGCCCCGATCAGGTGTTCGCCGACCGCGCGTACGACCACGACAAGTACCGCAGGTCCGTACGCGCCAAGGCATCCGTCCACGGATCGCTCGCCGAGGTCAGCCCTGACGGCTCCGGCCTGGGCCTGTTCCGGTGGGTGGTAGGGCCGACATCTATCTCCGGGCAGAAGCTCGGCCGAACGCGGCTGCCGACGTTGGTCGGCAGCCGCGTTCGGCGGAGGAAAGGGCATTCAGTTGTTGTTGTTCAGCTCACGGGGAGTTGTCGTACGCCGAGTCCGTCGTAGACCATCCACGATCCGCTGCTGGTGGTGATGGTGATCGTGTTGTCGCCTGCCTTGAGGTTGGCGGCGGGCAGGGCCACGTTCACCGTGGACGGTTTGATGCCGTCGGCCCACCGGTGGCCCCGGCCGGCGCCGGCCGGGGTCTGGACGGTGCCCACGGTCGTGGCGTTGAGCCCGACCTGGAGCATGGGCGGGGCGGCGTCGTGGGAGTCGTACAGCCAGGCGGTGAACGTCAGGTCAGCGCTCGGCGCTTCGGGGAGGTTGAAGGTCAGCCGGAACGTGTGTGGCTTGCCCCCCGCCCAGGTGTCGGCCGGGCCGGGCTGGATGTAACTCCAGGTGGTGGCCGGGTCACTCACGCCCGCGGTGAAGTTGATGTCGTTGGGGAACGTCGTTGGGTAGGCGCTGTATCGGTCCGGGCTCAACGCGAACTCCCGGGTGCTGGCGTCGGCTTTGCCGACCACCGCCACCGGCTTGCTGACAACGGCCGGCAGGGTGTGGCTCACCGTGGCGAACTCACCCTTCGCAGACACCGTGACCGTGGCCTTGCCGAACGCATCCACAGCCGGGGTGACCGACAGCGTGACGGTCTTGGACTCGCCGGCACCGAGCGTGACCGACTGCGGCTCGCCGGCTGTCCACCCGGACGGAACGTCCGCCCGCACCGTCGTGGTCGTGGTGGCGGTCAGGTTACTGGTGACCGTGACCGTGACCGGCGCGGCCTGCCCCGCGACCAGATCCAGGCTCGCCGAACTCGTGGTGATGTCGACGGGGTTGACA
>NZ_JAPDPH010000249.1 GCF_026013475.1 Micromonospora yasonensis
CGGTGTCCCCGGCCCGGCTCGTGCGGCACGATTTCCGCGGTCACCTCCGGGTCGGGGCCTGGTTCGCGCCCGCCGGCGCCATAAAGCAGCCCGGCGCGGCGGAGCAGCCCGGCGCGGCGGAGCAGTCCGGCGAGGCGGCGGCCCACGCTCGGGCGCCTCGCCGGGTCCGCGGCGGCGGGCTCGGCGGTGGGGCGGCGGGTGGTGGCTCGGCGCTCCTCGGGCAGGGGTCCGCCGGCGGGCTCGGGGGCACCGGCGCCGGGGGCGTCGCGGCCGGGCGTTGCGGGGTCGGCGGGCGGCTCGGCCGGCTCGGCGCGGGTGTCGTCGGGCGGGGGCGGAGTGGCGTCTCGTGCCGGGAGTTGCCGGCGTCGGGGGGAGGTCTCCACGAGTGGAGAACGCGGCGACGGGGATCGGGTGACGAGCAGGGGCGCTCGCGGCGGCCGGTCTGCGCCTTCAGCGCGACCACCTCGGGTGCGCACGCCGGTCGTCCCGGGTGCTGCGACCCTGGTGCCGGGGGCGGCCGGGCCCCGAAGGGGGCCGCCGGCCCGGTCGGCCGCCGCGAGCGGCCTACGGTACGAGGGTAGTCGGGTGAGATGTGGCCCACAATGGGAATATCGAAGCCGATCAGGGACTCTCCGTGGTCGGCCCGGAACTGTCAGACCGCGGGCGTACCGTGGGGGTCATGGCGCTCGACATTCCCCGGCTCGACGGCCGCTTCCAGGTCGTCAGTGAGTTCCAGCCGGCCGGTGACCAGCCGGCAGCCATCGATGAGCTTGAGCGGCGTGTCCGGCGTGGCGACCGTAATACGGTGCTGCTCGGCGCGACCGGCACCGGTAAGAGCGCCACCACGGCCTGGCTGGTCGAGCGGCTGCAACGGCCCACCCTGGTGCTCGCGCCCAACAAGACCCTCGCCGCCCAGCTGGCCAAGGAGTTCGGTGAGCTGCTCCCGCACAACGCGGTGGAGTACTTCGTCTCCTACTACGACTACTACCAACCCGAGGCCTACATCCCGCAGACCGACACCTACATCGAGAAGGACTCCTCGATCAACGAGGAGGTCGAGCGGCTGCGGCACTCGGCGACCATGTCGCTGCTCACCCGGCGCGACGTGATCGTGGTGGCGACGGTCTCGGCGATCTACGGCCTGGGCACCCCGGAGGAATACCTGGACCGTGCGGTACGGGTCGCCGTCGGGCAGGAGTTGGACCGCGATCAGCTGCTCCGGCGGCTGGTCGACATCCAGTACACCCGCAACGACATGGCGTTCCAGCGCGGCACGTTCCGGGTCCGCGGCGACACCCTGGAGATCATCCCGGCGTACGAGGAGCTGGCCGTCCGGATCGAGCTCTTCGGCGACGAGATCGAGAAGCTCTATTACCTCAACCCGCTGACCGGGGACGTGGTCCGCGAGGTCGACCAGCTGATGATCTTCCCGGCCACGCACTACGCGGCCGGCCCGGAGCGGATGGAGCGGGCGATCCGTGACATCGAGACCGAGCTGGGCGAGCGGCTGGCCGAGTTGGAGCGGCAGGGCAAGCTGCTGGAGGCGCAGCGACTGCGGATGCGCACCACCTACGACATCGAGATGATGCGGCAGGTCGGCTTCTGCTCCGGCATCGAGAACTACTCGATGCACATCGACGGCCGGCTGCCCGGGAGCCCGCCGCACTGCCTGCTCGACTACTTCCCCGACGACTTCCTCACGGTGGTCGACGAGTCGCACGTGACCATCCCGCAGATCGGTGGCATGTACGAGGGTGACGCGTCTCGCAAGCGGATGCTGATCGACCATGGTTTCCGGCTGCCCAGCGCGGCCGACAACCGGCCGTTGCGCTTCGACGAGTACCTGGAGCGGGTCGGCCAGATGGTCTTCCTCTCCGCCACCCCCGGTCCGTGGGAGCTGGAGCAGGCCCAGGGCGAGTTCGTCGAGCAGGTGATCCGTCCGACCGGCCTGGTCGACCCCGAGGTCGTCGTCAAGCCCACCAAGGGGCAGATCGACGACCTGATGCACGAGATCAAGCTGCGTACCGAGCGGGACGAGCGGGTGCTGGTCACCACGCTCACCAAGAAGATGGCCGAGGACCTGTCGGACTACCTGCTGGAGAACGGCATCCGGGTGCGCTACCTGCACTCCGAGGTGGACACGCTGCGCCGGGTGGAGCTGCTGCGCGAGCTGCGCAAGGGCGACTACGACGTGCTGGTCGGCATCAACCTGCTCCGCGAGGGCCTCGATTTGCCCGAGGTGTCCCTGGTGGCGATCCTCGACGCCGACAAGGAGGGCTTCCTGCGCAGCGGCCGGTCGCTGATCCAGACCATCGGGCGGGCCGCCCGTAACGTCTCCGGCCAGGTCCACATGTACGCCGACAAGATCACTCCGTCGATGGCCGACGCGATCGACGAGACCGACCGGCGGCGGGCCAAGCAGATCGCGCACAACGAGGCCAACGGGATCAGCCCGGAGCCGCTGCGCAAGAAGATCCACGACATCCTCGATGACATCTACCGCGAGGCCGAGGACACCGAGAACACCCAGGTCGGCGGGGCGGCTCGGCAGCTGTCCCGGGGCAAGGCCCCGGTCAAGGAGACCCGCAGCCGGGGTCGCGGCGGTGCGGCCACCCCGTCCCGGGAGGGGATGGCCCGGGCCGACCTGGCCAACCTCATCCAGGAGCTCAACGACCAGATGCTCGCCGCCGCGCGGGAGTTGCAGTTCGAGCTGGCGGCGCGGATCCGGGACGAGGTCGCCGACCTCAAGAAGGAACTGCGCGGGATGGACGCCGCCGGCGTGCGGTGACGCGAGCGCGACCGGGAGGACGGCATGCTCACCGAGGTGGTCGTCGGTCGGCCCGATCCCCGGTTGCGCCCGTACGTGGACCGTTACCTCGGCTACCGGGAGCATGCCCCCCGCCCCCTGGTACGCCACGAGGCGGCCGGCGCCTTCGTGGTGCTGATCCTCGGCTGGGGCGCCCCGCTCGACGTCATCGACCGGCGGGCCGCCGCCCGGGGCGCCCACGGGGTGAACGCGTTCGTGGCCGGCCCGTTCGACGCGTACTGCACGACCCGGACGGTGGGTGTGGGCGCCGGGGTGCAGGTGCTGCTGACGCCGCCGGCCGCCCGCCGGCTGTTCGGGCTGCCGCTGGGCGAGCTGGCCAACCGGGCCGTGCCGGTCGACCGGCTCGACCGCTGGCTGGCGCGGCTCCGCGACGACCTGGCCGCCGCACCCGACTGGCCGGGCCGGTTCGCCCGCCTCGACGCCGCGCTGGCCGGCCGGCTGGCCGCCGCCGGGACGGTGGACCGGCGGCTGCTGCGGGCGTGGCGGCTACTCGCCGGCAGCGGGGGAGCCGTCGGGATCGGCGCGCTGGCCGACGAGGTGGGCTGGAGCCGCCGGCACCTCGCGACGGTGTTCCGGCGGGAGTTCGGCCTACCGCCGAAGACCGTCGGCCGGCTGGTGCGCTTCCAGCGGGCGTACACGACCGTCAACCCCGAGCTGGCCGGGCCGCCGCCGGAGGGCGGGACCGTCGATCGGGACGTGGGCTGGGCCGAGCTGGCCGCTCGCTGCGGCTACTACGACCAGTCACATCTGATCCGCGAGTTCCGGGAGTTCGCCGGGGTGACCCCGGCGGTGTCGGCCCACCAGAGGTCATATTCGTCCAATCCCGGCTGACCGGAGGCCGGCACACTCGGGGCATGCGAAGCATCTGTCCGGTCCTCCGGTATCCCGACGCCCGTGCCGCCATCGACTTCCTCCGGTCGGCCTTCGATCTCACCGTCCACGAGGTGCACGAGGGCCCGGACGGCACGGTGCGGCACGCCCAGCTCGGCTACGGGGACGGCCTGGTCATGCTGGGCACCGGTCCCGCCCCGGCGGCCCGGCCGGCCGACGACGACTACCGCGTCTACGTGGCGGTGGACGACGTCGACCAGCACCACGCGCGGGCCCGGGCGGCCGGCGCGGAGATCGTCCGGCCGCCCTTCGACACCGACTACGGCTCCCGCGACTACGTGGCCCGGGACCTGGCCGGCCTGGTCTGGTCGTTCGGCACCTACCGACCCTGAGCCGGGGCGGGCGACCCGGGACGCCCCGGCCCGATTTGGGGCGGCCGGCTGCACTGATCGCACTGAGCAATCAATGTATTGCCCAGCGTGATGGCCCTGCGTACGCTCCCTCCGGGAGGCTCGCATGCCGTTGTCAGCAAGTCCTGTCGTCCGGCGGGTGCGGCTCGGCGCGGAGCTGCGCCGGCTGCGCCACCGGGACTCGCTCACCCTGGAGCAGGTCTGTGCCCGGCTCGGGTGGGCGTCCACGTCCAAACTGTCCCGCATCGAGCTGGGCCAGAGCCGCCCCGACCTGGCCGACGTGCTCGACCTGCTCGACGTCTACGAGGTGCCGCCCGACCGGCGCGGCGAGCTGATCGTCATCGCCCGGGACGCGGCCACCGGCCGCAGCTGGTCCAAGGCGCTGGGCGAGATGGGGGAGCGGCAGCGGGCGTACGCGGAGCTGGAGGCGGGCGCCGCGCGTATCGTCGAGTACCAGCCCGCCGTGGTGCCCGGGCTGCTCCAGACCCCGGCGTACGCGCGGCTACGGGTGACCGCCGGGTCGCTGCTCTGCGACGACGTGGACGTGGAGGCCGACGTCCGGGCCCGCGCCCTGCGGCAGGAGGTGCTGCGGCGGCCCGATCCGCCCCAGTACACCGCGCTGCTCGACGAGCGGGTCTGCGACCCCGCCGGCACCCCGCCCGACGTCTGGCGCGACCAGCTGCGGCACCTGCTCGCCCTCGCCGAGCGCCCGCACATCACCGTCCGGCTGCTGTCCCGCGACGCCGACCCCGGGGTGCACCCGCTGGCCGCCTTCGCCTACTACGCGCACCCCGATCCGGCGGATCCGCGTACGGTGCTGGTGGAGACCCTGACCACCGACCTGCGGCTGGTCGCCGCGGCCGACATCGCCCGGTACGAGCGGCTGATCGACCGGATGCTGGCGGTGGCGCTGCCGGCGGAGGAGACGATCGAGCTGCTCGGCCGGCGGCTCGGCTCGCCGCCGGTGCCCCGGCCGCGCCAACCGCGCGACGCCGAGGTCGCCGGACCCGGGCCGAGCTGAGGCCGGCGTCGCGCCGGTCAGGTCCGGGTCAGCGGTTGCGCTGGAAGCTGGGCGTCGTCGTAGCCGGGCAGGCCGGTCAGCGTCAGCCGCCAACCCTCCGCCGCGAGCCCGCGGGCGACCGCGGCGCCGATGCCGATCCGCCGGCTCACGCCGGTCACCAGGGCGACCCGATCCATGATCGGCAGCCAACCGGACCGGCGGGGCAACGCAACGCAAATCTCCGCGCGCGGCCACCGGGCCCGGCGCCCCCGATGTCCCGTCGGGACCGGCGGCCGGCGCGTCGGGCTCAGGCTATGTCAGGGGTACGACAGCTCAGGCCGGCACGTCGACGAAGTGCTCCACCAGGGGCGGGCCGGCGAAGTACGGGCCGATCAGGCCCCGCCACTGCGGGAACCGCTCGCTCTGCCGGAAGTTGACGTCGTGCGCCTCGACCGAGTCCCACTCCACCAGCAGCACGAACCGGGACGGCGATTCCAGGCCGCGGGTCATCCGTACCGAGCGGCAGCCCGGCGTGCCGGCGAGGATCGGGCGGGCCTGCGCGTACGCGGCGGCGAAGTCGTCTTCCTGCGCGGGGGTTACGTCGATCAGCGCGACCTCAAGAACCATGCCCCGAAGCCTCGCACGCCGGTCCCCGGACGACCCGTCGGGGGCTGCCCGTCCCACCGCCGGCCGCGGGTGGCCCCGGCCTTGGTCGACTCGACCCTGCGGCAGCCCCTCACCTAGCCTCCTAGGAAGCCATGCCCAGTGTGGCTTCTGCCACCTCAGAAAGTGATTCCCTCATCAATCCGGGCACCCGGAGATGCGCTCACCGGGCCTGATGGTGAACAATGGCGGCCGAGGAGGGGAGTATTCCCCCGCGACGGAGTCGTCAGCACGGAAGAGCACCGGCCCCCGGTCGCACGACCCGGCTCCGTCGGCCAGCGGTCCGCAGTCTCGGACCGGTGGCGGAAGAGACCTCCGACAGTCACCAGAGTCAGCGTCGACGCACCCCGGCCGCTCACCCGGCGTACGGTGTGCCCGACGCTGTGTGTCTGCCGGAGGATGAATTGAACGTGTCCGGATATGTGTGGGCCGGAACTCTCGTCGCGCTGACGGCGGTCCTGCTCGTCGACCTCTTCATCATCGGTCGGCGCCCGCATGAGCCCAGCGTCCGTGAGTCGAGCCTCTGGGTCGGCTTCTATGTGGCTCTGGCCCTGATCTTCGGCGCCGGGCTCTGGCTCTTCGCCGGACCCAGCGTGGCCGGCCAGTTCTACACGGGGTGGCTCACCGAGTACAGCCTGTCGGTGGACAACCTCTTCGTCTTCGTGATCATCATGGGCCGGTTCGGGGTGCCCCGGAAGTACCAGCAGAAGGTGCTGCTCGTCGGCATCCTGCTGGCGCTGGTCATGCGCGGTGGCTTCATCGCCGCCGGCGCCGCGCTGATCTCCCAGTTCTCCTGGGTCTTCTACCTCTTCGGCGCGTTCCTGATCTACACGGCGATCAACCTGGCCCGGCAGGGCGAGCCGGACGAGGGCGAGTTCAGCGAGAACGTGCTGATCCGGTGGAGCCGCAAGGCGCTGCCGCTGTCCCGGGACTTCGACGGCGCCCGGATGACCACGCACGAGAACGGGCGGCGGCTGTTCACCCCGATGCTGATCGTGATGATCGCGATCGGCACCACCGACCTGATTTTCGCCCTGGACTCGATTCCGGCGATCTTCGGCATCACCCAGGAGCCGTTCCTGGTCTTCACCGCGAACGTGTTCGCGCTGATGGGGCTCCGGCAGCTCTACTTCCTGCTCGGCGGCCTGCTGGACCGGCTGATCTACCTGAGCTACGGGCTGGCCGTGGTGCTCGGCTTCATCGGGGTCAAGCTGGTCCTCGAGGCCCTCGCCGACAACAACCTGCCATTCGTCAACGGCGGCGAGCACGTGGCCTGGGCCCCGCACATCCCGATCTGGCTCTCGCTGGTCGTCATCCTGGGCACCCTGGCCATCGCCACCGCGGCCAGCCTGTTCAAGTCGTCCCGGGACCGGCGCCGCGAGCTGGCCGAGGCCCGGCGCTGACCGTACGACGGAAAGGGGGCGCTCCCGAGATCAGGAGCGCCCCCTCGCGGGTACGGGGTCAGCCGACGCGGTGCGCGCCGACGAGGGTGGCCAGCCGGTCCTCGGGAAGCTGCTCCTCCACCACCCGCCGTTGCCGGTAGCAGGCGTGCAGCATCCGCCGCCGGTCGCCGTGTGGCTCGGCGGTGACGATGCCGACGTGGTGGATGCGCCGGCCGGGGCGGGCGAAGAAGTAGAGGTCGCCGGGGCGTTCCTCGTCCAGCGGCAGCGGCGTGGTCGCCTCGGCCTGGTCGTCGGCGTCCCGGGGGAGGGTCACTCCGTACCGCCGCCAGGCCAGGTGCACCAGGCCGGAGCAGTCGATCCCGTGGGTGGACACCCCGCCCCAGATGTAGACGAGGTCGCGCAGCCGTTCGGCGGTGGCGAGGACCTCCTTGGCCTCGGGGCGCTCGGTGGGCAGCGGGACCAGGTCGCCCTCGGGGGCCCAGAGCGGGTCTGCCCGGCCGGGCACGTGGACCGCCCGCCACCCGTCCGCCGGCCGCCCGGCCGGGGCGAGGCGGGTGCCGAGGACGACGTCGGGCTGGGCGACCGGCCCGTCCGGGGTGGCGCGCAGCGCGGTGCGCGTGGCGTCCACGACCAGCGGGGCGGCCGAGGGGTCGGGTCCGGGCGCGGCGGTGAGCTGCGCGGCGGGCAGCCAGCCGGGGTATCCCCGGGGGGCGAGCTTTGCGGCGGGCTGTTCGAGGGCGACCACCTGCGCCCACCCGTCCGCGCGCTGCTCGGTGACGAGGACCCGCTCACCGAGCAGCAACTGGCTGAGCACGCAGTCGCCGACCTGCTGGTCACGGTTGAGGCCGCCGATCCAGGCGGCGATGTCGGGCGTGTCGCTCAGGGCGGGGCGGTCCACCGGCCGGACCGCCTCGGGCGCGGTCCAGAGGGTCGCCACCGGGACCCGGACGACGGCCTCGCGGCCGGGTTGCAGTTCCACGTCCACCCCCATCTCGGGCACTCTGCGCCGACCCTATGAAAAATTCCAACCCCACTCAACCGGCGGGCTGAACGTTTGCTTCATTCACGTCCGCGATGCCGAGGCCGGGCGCGTCCGGGAGCACCACGGTAGCGCCGTCGTACCGGATGCCGCCGCCGATCGGCGAGCGGGCGAGCCACCAGGCGGCGTCGAGGTCGGAGACGGCGCTGGTGCCGTACGCGGCGACCAGGCTCGCGGCGGCGCCGAGGCCGACCGGGCTCTCCATCATCGAGCCGACGATGGTGCCCATGCCGTGCGCGGCGGCCAGGTCGAGCAGCGCGCGGGCGGGGCGCAGGCCGCCGCACTTGGCCAGCTTGACGTTCACCATGTCGGCGGCCCGGCGGCGGATCACCTCGACCAGGTCGCGCAGGTCGAACACCGACTCGTCGGCGAGGACCGGCAGGTCGACCCGGTCGCTGACCCAGGCCAGCCCGTCCAGGTCCCGGCGGTGCACCGGCTGCTCGACCAGTTCGACGTCGAGCCCGGCGTCCTCGATGCCGCGGATCACCCGGACCGCCTCGCGCGGCGTCCAGCCCTGGTTGGCGTCCAGCCGGATGCGCACGTCCGGGCCGACGGCGGCGCGCACCGCGCGGACCCGGTCGAGGTCGCCCCGGGCGTCGGTGCCGACCTTCAGCTTGAGCACGGTGAAGCCCTCGGCCGCGCGCTGGGTCGCGGTCGCGGCCAGGTCCACCGCGTCGCCGGCGGCCAGGGTGACGTCCGTCGGGACGCGCAGCGCGGTCCCGCCGAGCAGCCGCACCAGGGGTACGCCGAGCCGCCGCGCGGCCAGGTCGTGCAGGGCGATGTCGACGGCGCCCTTGGCCGACTCGTTGCCGGCCACGGCACGGCTGATCTCGGCGCAGCGGGCGTTGAGGTCGTCGGCGTCGCGGTCGACGAGTCGGGGCCCGAGGAGGTCCCGGACGCACGCCTCGGCGCCGGCGATCGAGGCTCCGGTGACCTGCCAGACCTGCGGGGCCTCGCCGAAGCCGGACCGCCCGTCGGCGTCGACCACCTCGACGACCAGGGTGTCCACCGTGGTGGTACGGCGTAGCGCGGTGACGAACGGGGTGTGTAAGGGGGCGGTGAGCCGGTGGGTGCGTACCGCGGCGATCGTCATGTGGGGCACCCTATACGCAGGTGGCCGGCGACCGGGGAGGGCCGATGGTGGGACGGGACTGGGAGTTGGTGGGCGCGCCGAACGCCCGTGACCTGGGTGGGCTGCCCACGGTCGACGGGCGGCGGGTCCGGGCCGGGCGGCTGATCCGTACCGCCGCGCTGGGCCGGCTGACCGACGAGGACCTGCCGGTGCTGGGCAAGTTGGCGCCGGCCTGCGTGGTGGACCTGCGGCACGGCAGCGAGCAGCAGGTCGCCCCGCCGGACCGCCTGGTCGGGGTGCCGCGGGTGGTGCACCTGCCGGTCTACGACCCGGCCCATCCGGTGTTCACGTACGTCTCGGCGGTGCTGCTCGGCCACGACCTGGCCGCGTACGAGGAGTTGGCCCGGGAGGGCATGCCGGCGGCGATGTGCGCGATCTACCGGTGGTTCGTCACCGGGGAGTCGGCGCGGGCCGGGTTCGGGG
>NZ_JAPDPH010000025.1 GCF_026013475.1 Micromonospora yasonensis
GCTCGCCGACCGGGCGGACGACCCGGTCGCGACCCTGTCCGGCGGGCAGCAGCAGCGCACCCTGATCGCCCGGGCCCTCGCCGGCCAGCCGGAACTGCTGGTGCTGGACGAGCCGACCGCCGGGGTGGACGCGGCCAGCCAGGAGGCGTTCGCCACCGCGCTGCGCGGGTTCCTCGACGGCGGCGGGACGGTGCTGCTGGTCGCCCACGAACTGGGGCCGCTGCGCCCCCTGATCAGCCGGGCGGTCGTGGTCCACCAGGGCGGCATCTGCCACGACGGCCCGGTGCCGGAGCCGGCCGGCCACCACGCCGATCCCGATCACGAGCACGTGCACCCGCACTGCGACGAGGAGCCCGCCGGGCTGTGGAGGAGCATCTGACATGGACCTCTTCCAGTACGACTTCATGCTGCGTGCCCTGGTCGGCGCGCTGGTCATCGGGCTGGCCGCCCCGGCGCTCGGCATCTACCTGGTGCAGCGTCGGCTGGCCCTGATCGGCGACGGCATCGGGCACGTGGCACTCACCGGCGTCGGCGCCGGGCTGCTGCTCAACCGCTCTCCCGTGCTGGTGGCGGTGCTCGCGGCCACGCTCGGCGCGATCGTCATCGAGGTGGTCCGCTCGCGCGGGCGTACCTCCGGCGACCTGGCCCTGGCGCTGCTGTTCTACGGCGGCATCGCCGGCGGCGTGCTGCTGGTCGGGCTCTCCGACGCCAGCAGCGCGTCGCTCAACTCGTACCTCTTCGGGTCGTTGACCACCACGTCAACGGGCGACCTGACCACCATCCTGGTGCTCGGCGTGGCGATCCTGGTGACCATGCTGGCGCTGCGCCCGGCGCTCTTCGCGGTCTGCCAGGACGAGGAGTACGCGCGGGTCTCCGGCCTGCCGGTCCGGGCGCTCAACCTGCTGCTGGCGGTGACCACCGCGGTGACCGTGACCATCGCCATGCGGGCCGTCGGGGTGCTGCTGATCAGCGCGTTGATGGTGGTGCCGGTGGCGACCGCCCAGCAGGTGACCCGCGGCTTCCGGGGCACCATGGCGGCCGCGATGGCGCTGGGGCTCTTCGCCGCCGGCGCGGGCGTCGTGGTGGCGGCCGCCGCCGACACCGCGCCCGGCGCCTCGGTGGTGCTGCTGGCCATCGCCTCGTTCCTGGTGGTCGCGCTGGCCACCGCCGCCCGGCGGGCGCTGCGCCGGCCGTCCCGGCCGGCCGCCGCGCCGGTCACCGAGGCGGTCGCCGAGCCGCCGGAACACGAGGTCGCGCTCCGATGAGCCACCCCGGGCCGGCCCAGTCGGCATTGGTTACCGTTACGGGATGACCGCCACAAACGGGTACGACGCCTTCGAGGGCGCGGGTGACCTGCTGCGTGCCCTGTCGGCGCCCATCCGGCTGGCGATCGTGAGCGAGCTGGCCGAGGGCGAGCGCTGCGTGCACGAGCTGGTGGAGCGGCTCGGCGCGCCGCAGCCGCTGGTCTCCCAGCACCTGCGGGTGCTGCGCGGCGCGGGCGTGGTGCGCGGCTCCCGCCGGGGGCGCGAGATCGCGTACGCCCTGGTCGACGAGCACGTCGCGCACATCGACGCGGACGCGGTCAGCCATGCCGGGGAGGGACCGCCGTGACCGAAAGCGGCCTGCGGAACACCCGGCAGCGGACCGCGGTGAGCGCGCTGCTGGCCGAGATGGAGGGCTTCCACAGCGCGCAGGACCTCTACGCGATGCTGCGCCAGCGTGGCGAGCGGGTCGGCCTGACCACCGTCTACCGCACCCTGCAGGGGCTCGCCGACGCCGGCGAGATCGACGTGATGCGCCCGCCCGGCGGCGAGCACCTCTACCGCCGGTGCAGCGAGGGCCATCACCACCACCTGGTCTGCCGCGCCTGCGGCCGGACCGTGGAGGTGGCCGGGCCGACGGTGGAGAGCTGGGCGGAACGGGTCGCCGCCGAGCACGGGTACGCCGAGGTCAGTCACACCCTGGAGATCTTCGGCACCTGCCCGGCCTGCGCCGGCTGAGCTCGCGCTGAGATCGCGCCGTGCCGGCGCGGCCGGACCGTGGCACGCTGTCCGGCGTGAAGATCTACGCTGATCGTTTCCCGACCGCCCTCCGTCAGCTCCTCACCGACCTGCTCGTGGTCGCCTGGGTGTACGCGTCGATCCGCTTCGCGCTCTGGCTGTACGACCTGGTCGAGAAGCTCGCCGTACCCGGGCAGAAGCTGGAGGAGGCCGGCGGCGGCCTGGCCGGCAACCTGGCCGAGGCGGGCGGCAAGGTCGGCCGGGTGCCGCTGGTCGGCGACGAGCTGACCGCCCCCTTCAGCAAGGCCGCCGACGCCGCCCGGGCGGTCGCCGAGGCGGGCCGCGACCAGCAGGAACTGGTCGGCCAGCTGGCCCTGGCGCTGAGCATCGGGGTGCTGGTCTTCCCGCTCGGCCTGGTGCTCTTCGGCTGGCTGCCGCTGCGGCTGCGCTGGATGCGCCGGGCCGGCTCGGCGCAGGCGCTCGCCACCGCCCCGGCCGGGCGGGACCTGCTGGCGCTGCGTGCCCTCGCCGGCCAGCCACTGGCCAGGCTGACCCGGATCGCGCCCGACGTGGCCGAGGCGTGGCGGCGCGGCGACGACGCGACGGTGGACGCGCTCGCCGCGCTGGAGCTGCGCAGACTCGGTCTGAAGGGCGGCCGCTAAGGTACAGCGGTGCTGTACTTCCTGATCGCCGTCGCCGTGCTGCTGCTGATCTACGCGGGCGTCCTGGTGAGCTACGTCCGCAAGGGCCGGCGCATCCCGCCGGCCGCCTACCTGGTGCTGGCCGCCCTGAACGGCCTCATCCTGGCCGGCGTCATCGCCTGGGCGGTCGCCCGCGGCTGACCACGCGGTGGGGAGGGGCCCCGCCGGTGACCGGGGCCCCTCCGGTCACGCCGGCGGGATCCGGCGCCGGACGTCCTCGGCCGTGGACGGGCCCGGCTGCCAGGGGGCCACCCAGGGCCGGTCGGCCGGCGGGGTGGCCACGCCCTCCTCCAGGGCGGCGTACCGGCCGGCGAGGATCCGCTTCGCCGCGGCCACGTCGATCGCGTCGGTGTTGGACCACAGCCCGGTGAACAGCTCGTCGATCCGGAGCCGCGCCTGCCGGCAGAACAGGTCGGCCAGCTCGACGTTCTCGGGGTGCTCGGCCCGTTCGGCGACCGCCCGGACGCAGACCGCGGAGATCGCGAACAGCTCCGCGCCGATGTCCACCACCCGGCCCAGGAACGCCTGTTTGCGCTCCATCTTCCCCTGCCAGCGGGACATCGCGTAGAAGGTGGACCGGGCCAGCTTGCGGGAGGTCCGCTCGGCGTGCCGCAGGTGACCGGCGAGCGGGCCGAACTCGTGGTACGCCCCGGGCGCCTGGCCCCGGCCGACCGCGAGGGTGGGCAGCCACTTCGCGTAGAAGACGCCGGCCCGGGCGCCCGCCTTCGCCTTGCGGCCCAGCCCGACGTCCGGGTCGATGATGTCCCCGGCCACCGAGAGGTGCGCGTCGACCGCCTCCCGGGCGATCAGCAGGTGCATGATCTCGGTGGAGCCCTCGAAGATCCGGTTGATCCGCAGGTCCCGCAGCATCTGCTCGGCCGCGGCCGGCCGCTCACCCCGGGCAGCCAGGGACTCGGCCGTCTCGTAGCCCCGGCCACCCCGGATCTGGATCAACTCGTCGGCGATCTTCCAGGCCATCTCGCTGGCGTAGAGCTTCACCAGCGCCGCCTCGATCCGGATGTCGTTGCGGTCGTCGTCGGCGAGCAGGCAGCAAAGGTCGAGCATGCTCTCCATGCCGTACGTGGTGGCGGCGATGAAGGCCAGCTTCTTGGCCACCGCCTCGTGCTCGCCCACCGGCCGGCCCCACTGGACCCGGTCGGCGGCCCACTCCCGGGCCACGTTCAGCGACCACTTGCCGGCGCCGACACACGTGGCCGGCAGCGAGAGCCGCCCGGTGTTCAGCGTGGTCAGCGCGATCTTCAGGCCCTTGCCCTCGCCGCCGATCACGTTCTCCTTCGGCACGACGACGTCGTGGAACCGGGTGAGGCTGTTCTCCAGGCCGCGCAGGCCGACGAAGGCGTTGCGCCGCTCGACGGTGATGCCCTCGCTGTCGCCCTCGACCACGAAGGCGGTGATCCCGCCGCGTCGCCACTCGGCGGCCGGCACCCGGGCCATCACCACGAGCAGGGTGGCGACCGTGCCGTTGGTGGCCCAGAGCTTCACCCCGTTGAGCCGGTAGCCGGTGCCGTCCTCGGTGGGCTCGGCGGTGGTGGCGAGCCGGGCCGGGTCGGAGCCGACGTCGGGCTCGGTGAGCAGGAACGCGGAGACCTCCCCGGCGGCCAGGCGGGGCAGGAAGCGCTCCTTCTGCTCGGCGGTGCCGAAAATCTTCAGCGGCTGCGGCACGCCGATCGACTGGTGCGCGGAGAGCAGCGCGCCGATCGCCGGGTTGACCGAACTGGCCCGCATCAGGGCTCGGCAGTAATGCAGGTTGCTCAGCCCGAGGCCACCGTACTTGCGGTCGATCTTCATGCCGAACGCGCCCAGCCGGGCCAGCCCGAGGAAGACCTCGTCGGGGATGCGCGCGTCCCGCTCGATGGCCGCCCCGTCCACCTCGGAGTCCAGGTACGACCCGAACGCGCCGAGGAACTCCTCGGCCCGGGCGACGTCCGCCGGGTCGGGGCGCGGCCACGGGTTGACGAGGTCCAACCGGAACCGGCCGAGAAACAGCTCCTTGCCGAAGCTCGGCCGGTCCCAGGCCGTCTCGCGGGCCGCCTCGGCGACCTGGCGGGCCTCCTTCTCGGAGACCTGGCCAGCCTCGGTGGGCAGCGGGCCCGCCCCGCCCGCCTCGCCGACGGTGGCGGCGGCGCCGGCGCCGGCCGGCGGATCGTCATCGATCGGGGCCATCCGACCGGTGGGCCCACCGGCGTTCGCCGGGTCGGGCCGGCTGTTCTGTGTCGTGGTCACGGCTGCCTCCTGGGGACCTCGGTCCGGCTGCGTCGACGTGCTCGACGAAAACGACGTTACTCCCGGGTGTTACCCAGGGGTAGCGTCGCGTGCACGTCCGATTTGGCGCGGACCGCCGCAGCTCAGTCGCCGGGCAGCACCTGCGCGTCGTCGTCCTCGTCGTCGATGTCGTCGTCGCCCCAGTTACGCCGGGCGAACGGCAGGACCAGCCAGAACACCAGGAACCAGACCGCGGTGATCGCGCTGAGCAGGAAGGCGACCGGCCGGCCCAGCACGAAGTCGGTGATCAGCAGGACCGCGCTCACCATCGAGACCAGCATGAAGGCGAGGCCGCCGGTGGCCATCCGATGGGCGAACCGGACCAGCTCCGGCTTGCGTCCCTGCCGGAACAGCGCCCGGTGGAAGGCGACCGGCGAGATGATCAACGCGGCAGCGCCGGCAGCGGCCAGCAGCGCGACAATGTAGACGTTCTTCTGGAAGGTCGTGGTCCGGGTGAACCCGTTGCTGAACGGCAGGGTGAGCAGGAACGCGAACAGGATCTGCACGCCGGTCTGCGCGACCCGCAGCTCCTGGAGCAGGTCGGCGAAGTTGCGCTGCCAGCGCTGCTTCTCGGATTCCTGGGCCACGCACTACCTCCGCCGAAGACGGTACTGCCGGTGAGGGCCTCACACCGGCAGTACCGCCTGTGCCCGGTCCGGGCGGCCGCGAAACCGGGTCAGGCCCCCCGGCGGATCCGGCCGGCGTACCGGGCCTCCAGCTCGGCGTTGTGCTCGTCCCCGCCGGTGATGTTGGCGGACAGGTAGACCGGGGGCCGCTCCCCCGCCGCCAGCAGCCGGGCCACCACCTCCGCCACGATCTGCTGGGCCAGCAGCGCGGCGGTGATCGAGGAGACCGCCCCGACCGCGCCGCCGCCGGGCAGCGGCAGGGTGGCGTCGCCGTACGGGGCGCCGTTGTCGAGCACCACGTCGGCGAAGTCGGCCAGCTTGCGGCCGGACGGGTGGCGGGAGGTCATTCGGGCCGAGTGCTGCGCCGAGGTGATCGCGACCAGCGCGTGCCCGCGTTCCTTGACGATCGACGCGAACTCCACCATCGCGCCGTTCACCCCGGAGTTGGAGGCGAGCACGAAGACGTCCTGCGGGCGGACCGGGGCCAGCTCGTAGAGGCGGTGCGCCACCGCCGGGTCGCGTTCCAGCTTCGGGCCGAGCACGTCGGCCGGCTCACCGCCGTACAGGACCAGGTCGCGCAGGGCGATCCGGTTGGTGGGGACCAGCCCGCCGGCCCGGCCGGCGATCTCCATGGCCAGGGCCTCCGAGTGGCCGGTGCCGAACGCGTGCACCACGCCGTCGGCGCGCAACGACTCGACGATCAGGTCCGCCGCCCGACCCACGTGATCCCGCTGCCCGGCGGCCACCCGCCCGATCGTCTCGGACACCACCGCCAGGTACGCCTCGGCGCTCACCGTCATGATTCCTCCGTCCGTCGGTTCCGGGCCAGCCAGTCCACCGCGAAGTCGACCGCCACCCGCTGCCTCATCAACCGGCCCGTCCCGTCCCCGACCGGCCCGAGGCGTACCGCGCCGGTGGCCTCCAGGTCGGCGCCGAGCCGGGCGAAGTCCCCCTCGTCGAGGACGACGTCCTCCCACCACACCCACTCCCGGCCGCCGTCGCCGGCCAGCACGGCCGCGCCGCAGCGCCGCCGGGGCGGCGCGGGCTGCCGGTACTCGGCCAGGTGCAGCGAGGTGTTGCAGTCGTGGTCGACGCCGAGCAGCAGCACGTCGGCGTCGAGGTCGTAGAGCCGGGCCAGCGGCGAGCCCTCGCCGAGCATGTCCGCGAGCGGGTGGCCGGCGACGATCCGCTCCGCAACCGGCCCGAGCGCGGCGAAGGAGACCTGCGGGTGGTCGCTGCGCCGGGCGCCCGGCCAGGTGCGGACCAGCTCCGCGAGGGCGCCCATGAACCGGCTCGGGGTGACCGCCGGGTCGAAGCCGGGCAGCTCGGCCCGGATGACCGGCCACCAGTCCGCCGGCACCGGCGGGTTGCTCCAGCCCGCCGGGTCGCTGTTGTCCGGGGTGTGGGTGGGCACCACCACGGTGCCGTCCGGGCCGAGCACGTCTCGCAGGGCGAGCAGCACCGCCTCCGGGCCGCCGCAGAGGAAGCCGAGGCCGCCCAGGCCCGCGTGCACCAGCACGATCCCGCCGGGGCGTACGCCGAGGGCGCGGAGCTGGGCGGCGAGCGACGCGCGGGTGTGCGGCCGGGCCGCGGGCGTGGTCATCGGCCGACGCGGGCGAGGATCGCCTCGGCCAGCGGCCCGGGCGCCTCGTCGGGGATCCAGTGGGTGACGCCGGTGACGGTGCGGAAGAGGTAGTCACCCGTCACGTGGGTGGCGCACGCCTCGGCGGCGGTCCGGCCGATCGCGATGTCCCGGTCGCTCCAGACGAACGTGGTCGGCACGGCCACCGGCCCGACCGCCTTCATGTCCGCCCCGGTCATGGCGCGGTACCAGTTCAGCGCGGCGGTCAGCGCGCCGGGCTCGCGCATCGGGTCGGCGTAGCGGGCCACCCGGGCGGCGTCCCCGACCCCGCCGAGCATCCGCCGCAGCGCGGTGGCGCGCAGCGCGAGCAGCACCTTCTCGGCCTTGCCCGGCTTGCAGAACAGGGCGATGTAGGAGGAGCGGGCCTTCTGTCGCGGGTCGGTGGCGAGCGCGTGCCCCATCGCCGCCGGGTGCGGCACCGACACCGCGGTCAGCGTGCGCACCCGCGCCGGGTGCGCCGCCGCGAGGCCCCACGCCACGATCGCGCCCCAGTCGTGGCCGACCAGGTGGGCGGAGGTCAGCCCGAGCGCGTCGAGCAGCGCGGCCGCGTCGGCCACCAACTCCGGGATCCGGTACGCCTCGACCGCCGCCGGCCGGGCGTCCGGCGAGTAGCCGCGCTGGTCCGGCGCGTACGTGCGCAGTCCGGCGGCGTGCAGTGCGGGCACCACGTCGTCCCACTCGCCACTGTGCTGCGGAAAGCCGTGCAGCAGCAGAACGGGTTCGCCGTCCTCGGGGCCGCCGGTGCGTACCTCGAACGTCAGACCTCGCGCGTCGACCCGCATGATCGGCAGCCTACCGAGCCGGGCCGGGCACCGATCGCCCTGCTAGGCCGAGGGCCGGGGTGGGTGCTAGCGTCTGCGTCGAGACAACTTCACATCCGACAGGGGAGCGCACAGCGCTGAGAGTGCGGGCCGGTGCCCGCAGACCCTCGAACCTGATCTGGGTAATGCCAGCGCAGGGAGTTCGGTCGACCTCCAGCCGCGCCGCCGTCCGGTGACACCGGGCGCGGCGTGCGTCTTCTCCTGGTTCGTTCTCTGGACTAGGAGCACTCAATGGACAACAGCAACCGCTGGCGCACTATCGACATCGTGGTCGCCTCGGTGATCGCGGTCGCCTTCGGCGTCATCTTCTGGGCCTGGGGCCTGGTCTGGGGCGCCACCGACGCCGCGTTCGCCTTCTTCCCACCGGCGCAGACCCTCATCTACGGCGTCTGGCTGGTGCCGGCCGTGCTGGGTGGCCTGGTCGTGCGCAAGCCCGGCGCCTCGCTCTACTGCGAACTGGTGGCGGCGATCATCTCGGCGCTGCTGGGCAGCCAGTGGGGCGGCATCGTCATCGTCCAAGGGCTGATGCAGGGCGTCGGCGCCGAACTGGCGTTCGCCGCCTTCCGGTACCGCTCGTACCGGCTGCCGACCGCCCTGCTGGCCGGCGCGCTGACCGGCCTGAGCGCGGCCATCTTCGACTTCGTCTACTGGAACAAGACCTACGACCTGGTCAGCTACCGCATCCCGTACGCGCTGCTGACCATCGTCAGCGCCACCGTCATCGCGGGCCTCGGCGGCTTCTACCTCACCCGCGCCCTGGCCGAGACCGGCGTCCTGGACCGCTTCCCCGCCGGCCGCGAGCGCGCCGCCATCTGACGCGCACCCGCCGACCGCGTTGACCAAGGAGTTTGCGTCGGCTGAGGCGGTGTTCCTGACGCAAACTCCTTGGTCACCGGAGCCGGGCCGGACCGGGAAGTGGGAAGGGGGTGTGGGGTGAGCGCGGTGGTGTTGCGGGGGTTCGGGTGGCGGCACGCGGGGCGCCGCCAGTGGGCGGTGCGGGGAGTGGACCTGCGGATCGAGGCCGGGGAGCGGGTGCTGCTGCTCGGGCCGTCCGGGGCGGGGAAGAGCACGCTGCTGGCGGCCCTCGCCGGATTGCTGCCCGAGGACTCGGGTGAGCAGGAGGGCACCGTCGAGATCGACGGGCTCGACCCGCGCAAGGCCCGGGAACGCGTCGGCATCGTCTTCCAGGACCCGGAGACCCAGCTGGTGATGGCCCGCTCCGGCGACGACGTCGCGTTCGGGCTGGAGAACCGGGGCGTACCGGCCGAGGAGATCTGGCCCCGGGTGGACGAGGCGCTGCGCCGGGTCGGCTTCCCGTACCACCGGGACCGGCCCACCGCCGCGCTCTCCGGCGGCGAGCAGCAGCGCCTCGCCCTGGCCGGCGCGCTCGCCCTGCGTCCGGGGCTGCTGCTGCTCGACGAGCCAACCGCCAACCTCGACCCGGCCGGCGCCGCCCTGATCCGGCGGGCGGTCGCCGACGCCCTCGACGCCGACACCACCCTGATCCTGGTCGAGCACCGGGTCACCGAAGCGTTGCCGCTGGTCGACCGGGTGGTGGTGCTGGAACCCGGCGGCGGGGTGCGGGTCGACGGACCGCCCGAGGCGGTCTTCGCCGCGCACGGCGACGCGCTCGCCGCGGCCGGGGTCTGGGTGCCCGGGCGCGGTCTGCCGCCCCGGCACGCCACGGCGCCGCCCGGCGAGGCGTTGCTCACCGCCGACCGGCTCGGCCTGCCGCCCCGGCTGGCCCACACCGACCTTCAGGTACGCGCCGGCGAGGCGGTCGCCGTCCTCGGCCCGAACGGCGCCGGCAAGTCCACCCTGGCGCTGCTCCTCGGCGGCCTGCTCCGCCCCGGCACCGGTGCGGTCATCGCAGCCGACGCGCTGGCCGGCCGGGACGCGCGCACTCCCCCGCACCGCTGGCGCGCGCCCGCCCTGGCCCGGCGGATCGGCTCGGTCTTCCAGGATCCGGAGCACCAGTTCGTCACCGGCACGGTCCGCGAGGAGTTGGCGCTCGGGCCGCGCCGCACCGGCCAGGACGAGACGGCGGTACGGGCCACGGTGGACAGGCTGCTGGACCGGCTCGGCCTGGCGAGACTGGCCGGGGCCAACCCGTACACCCTCTCCGGGGGCGAGGCGCGGCGGCTGAGCGTGGCGACCGCCCTGGCCACCGCGCCCCGCCTGCTGATCTGCGACGAGCCCACCTTCGGGCAGGACCGGCGGACCTGGCGGGAGCTGGTGGACCTCTTCGCCGAGCTGCGCGACGCCGGCCACGGCCTCGTGGCGGTCACCCACGACCCGGACTTCGTCGCGGCGCTGGCCGACCGGACCCTCACCCTGGAGCGCGCCGACCGGGTCCGCACTCCGGACTCCGAGGAGCGGCCGTGATCAGCGTGCAGCCCGTGGCCCGGCCGGGCGCGCCGCTGGCCCGGCGTAACCCGGTGGCGAAGCTGGCCGCCGCGCTGGTCTTCTCGTTCGTGCTGATCGCCACCCTGGACCCGGTGGCCCCGGCGATCGCCATCGCGGTCGAGCTGGCGGTGCTGCCGCTGTTCGGCGTCCGCTACGGCGTGCTGGCGCGGCGGGCCTGGCCGCTGCTGGCCAGCGCCGGCGGCATCCTGGTCAGCCTGGTGCTGTTCGCCGCCGACCGGTCCGGCCCGGTGCTGGTCGAGGCCGGTCCGGTGGTGGTCACCCAGGGGGTGCTGGTCACCGCGCTGGGGCTGGTGCTGCGCATGCTCGCGGTGGCGCTGCCCGGGATCGTCGTCTTCGCCACCACCGACGCCACCGACCTGGCGGACGCGCTGATCCAGAACGCGAAGGCGCCGGCCCGGTTCGCCATCGGCGCGCTGGCCGCGTTCCGGCTGGTGCCGCTCCTGGAACAGGAGTGGCGGATGATAAGCATGGCCCGCCGGGCCCGCGGCGTGGACGCCGGCCGCAACCCGGTGGTCCGGCTGCGACTCTTCGTGTCCACGGCGTTCGCCCTGCTGGTCGGCGCGATCCGCCGGGGCACCCGGCTGGCGGTGGCGATGGACGCCCGGGGCTTCGACGCCGGCACCCCGCGTACGGTCGCCCGGCGGCAGCGTTTCACCCGGGCGGACGGGCTGCTGGTCGCGGGCGCGGCGGCGCTGGCCGGCGCGGCGTTGACGGTCAGCGTGGTGCTCGGCACCTTCCGCCCGCTGATCGGCTGACGGCCGCTACCGCCGGAGCTGAGCTACCCCGCTCTGGTACGCCAGCACGACCGCCTGCACCCGGTCCCGCACCCCGAGCTTGGCGAAGATGCGGTTCACGTGCGTCTTCACCGTCGCCTCGCCGACGAAGAGCTGGCTGGCGATCTCCCGGTTGGACAGGCCGAGGGCCATCATCCGCAACACCTCGGTCTCCCGGGCGGTCAGTTCCGCCAGGCCCGGGTTGCTGATCACCGACGCCGTCGCGGTGTAGTGGTCGATCAGCCGGCGGGTGATCGACGGCGAGAGCAGGGCGTCGCCCCGGGCCGCCGTCCGTACCGCCTCGGCCAGCTCCCTGGGCGGGGTGGTCTTGAGCATGAAGCCGGAGGCGCCGGCGCGCAACGCCCGGTAGACGTACTCGTCGAGGTCGAAGGTGGTCAGCATGATGACGCGGGTCTCGCTCCGCGCGGCCAGGATCCGCTCGGTCGCGGCGATCCCGTCCACCGGTGCCATGTGGATGTCCATCAGCACCACGTCGGGCACGAACCGGGTCGCGAGCCGCACGGCCTCCACGCCGTCGGCCGCGTCGGCGACGACCTCGATGTCGGGCTGTGCCGTGAGGATCATGCGGAGGCCGCCGCGCACCAGCGCCTCGTCGTCGGCGATGAGAACCCTGGTCACCCGGTGACCCCTGTCGCGGAGAGCGGGGCGGCCGACGCCTCGGCGTCGAAGGGCAACTCGACGCGTAACTCGAAGCCGCCCTGCCCGCGGGGACCCGCGCTGACCGTACCGCCGAACAGCTCCACCCGCTCCCGGATACCGGTCAGCCCGTGCCCGGTGCCGGCGCTACGCCGGGCCGGGCGCGCTCCGTCGTCGACGACGTGCAGCCGGAGGGCGGCACCGGCCACCTCAACCGCGACGTGGACGGTCGCGCCCGGTGCGTGCCGGGCGGCGTTGGTCAGCGCTTCCTGGAGGATGCGGTACCCGCTGACGTCGGCGGCGGCGGGAATCGTGCCGAGGTCGCCCGTGACGGTCACCTCGACCCGTCCGCCGGCGAGACGCACCCCGGCGGTCAACGGGTCGATCCGCCGCAGCGACGGCAACGCTTCCGGGGGTGCCTCCGCGCCGCGCAGGATGACGAGCAGTCGCCGCAGCTCGGTGACCACCTCGCGGCCGACCTCCTGCACCGCGTCGAGTGACTCGCCGGCCCGGACCGGGTCGGAGTCGAGCACCGCCTGCGCCGCTGCCGCCTGCAGCACCATCACCGAGACACCGTGCGAGACGATGTCGTGCAGTTCCCGGGCCACCCGCAGCCGCTCGTCCGTCCGGGCGGCGGCCTCCCGCTCGGCGGCCAGCGCGACCAGCCGCGCCGCCTGCGCCCGGCGCATCCGCACCGCGTACCCGGGGCCCAGCACCGCGAGCCCGACGAACAGGATGAACACCCAGTCGGAGTCGCCGGCCATCGCGTTCTCGATCCCGAGCGACACGAAGTAGCTGACCGCAGCCACCGCCGGCGCGGCGCGGCCGCCCACGGCGACACAGCCGAAGCACGCGGCGAGCAGGGCCAGCAGCGGCACGACCGGCCACTCCGGCAGCACGGGCGTGAAGCTCTGCGCGGTGAAGCAGGCGCCGGCGAGAACGGCGGCCGCCCTGGGGTACGCCCGGCAACCGGCCACCGCGAGGCCGTAGCCCACCAGCAGCACGGTGAGCACGGCGAGCCAGCCGTCGGGAAGCGCGGCGAGGTCCGGGCCCGCGCCCTCGACGTAGCCCGCCAGCGGGACGTAGAGCTCGGCCAGGCCGAACGCGAACAGCGCGACACCGGCGAGGGCGGTCGCCACGTCCCGCCACCGGGCGTTGAGGGCGGCTGACATGCCGGAAGGGTATCGACGGCACGCGGAGTTCCGCGTCCACCCACGGGTGTAACGGCGGCGGCCGGGACTCCACCCGCGGATCAACTTCGCGGCCGACGATCCGGCCAGGCCCGGCTCCTAGCGTCCCTCTCACGGCTGAAGGAAGGGAGATTCTGATGAACGACAGGACCGGCCGGCTCACGGCGGGCGCTCTGCTCGCCGGCGGCGTCCTCTATGGCGTCGCGAACGCCTTCTACTGGGTGATGTTCCCCGATGACGTGTCGGAGAGCGCCGGCAACGTGACGGTGGCCGCCGGGAACCTGGGCGCGTGGCGGGTGGAGAGCGTCCTGTTCGCGCTGGCCCATCTGCTGCTGCTGCCGGCGGCGCTCGGGCTCGCCGCCGTGCTGCGCCGGCGCAAGCCGGTGGCGGCCACCATCGGCGGCGCGACCGCCCTGCTCGGGCTCTACTTCTCCACCGTCCACCTCTGGCAGTACAACGCCCTCTTCGGCGCCCTCGCCGGGGCCGGGGTCGACGCCGACGCCGCCCGGCCGGTGACCGACGCCATCGACGGGGACCCCTTCGTGGCGGCCTCGTTCGCGGTGTGGCTGCTCGGCTGGCTGATCGGCCTCCTGGTGCTCGCCTTCGGCGCCTGGCGGGCCCGGCTGGTGGCGCTCTGGGTGCCGCTGGTCCTCACCGCCGGGCAGGTGCTGGACCTGGTCACCGAGGGCGTCCCGCTCAAGGTCGCGGTGAGCGTGCTGATGGTGGCCGGCTTCGCCGGCCTGGCCCTCGGCGTCGAGCGGTCGCGGCGGGTCGACGCGCCGGAAGGGTCGGCGACCCCGGCGACCGCCGCGGCCTGACCCCCGGGGGCGGGCGGGGACTGCTGCCCCGCCCGTTCCCCTCGGATCGGCCAGCACCGGCCATGGCGCCGCCGCATCGGCGAGTTGGCGGTATCCGACCGACCGGTACCTCGCCAGCTCGGCGAGGTGGAGTCGACAGCGTCAGCTCCGCCGGAACGCGTAGAACCGGGCCTGGCCGGCGCGCTGGCTGCGCCCGGCGAGGCGAGCGTCGCGGCCGGTCGGCGGGCCGGCCTTGGGCGGCGGTGGGGTGTCGGTCCGGGCGGGCAGGGCGACCGGGGACGGCACGGCCAGCGCGTCGAGGTCCGGCGGGGTCACGTCCGCCAGGGACGGTGCGGATGAGGGCTTACGGGACTTCTTCGGACTGCGCTTGGCGGGCATGCGCTGCCTCCTGACTGTCTCAGGCGCCGGGTGGCGCGGCGAGCGGGCAGACCCCGGGCGTCCGATCAGGAGAGACACCGCGATGACGCGGCGAAGGATGCGGAACGCCCGGAGCGGACAGGTCCGCGGCGCGAACGGGCGGCGGACCGGGGCTCGGAAGAAGGGCGTCAGTTACGCATGCCAGCAGCCTATCCGGCCACCCACGCCACCCGCACCCGAATTACTGGCACGATCGGCGACATGCTGATCGCGTTCTCGATCACCCCGCTCGGCGTGGGTGAGTCCGTGGGCGACCTGGTCGCCGACGCCGTCCGGGTGGTCCGCGAGTCCGGCCTGCCCAACCGGACCGATGCCATGTTCACCACCGTCGAGGGCGAGTGGGACGAGGTGATGGCCGTGGTGAAGCGGGCCGTGGACACCATGGCCGCGCAGGCGCCCCGGGTCAGCCTGGTGCTCAAGGCCGACCTCCGCCCCGGGGTGACCGACGCGATGACCGCCAAGGTCGCCCACGTCGACACCCGGCTGGCCGACCTTCCGGGGCCGACCGCCACCATGCCACCCAACCAGGAGTAATCCCGCGCTCACCAGCCGCCGACGTCGCCACCCGCACCCGGACCGGCCGCGATACGGTCGCAGCACGGGCACCGGAGACGAGAGGTGGCGGTACGCATGGCACAGCAGGCGACGGCGCAGATCGGGGTCACCGGTCTGGCGGTGATGGGCCGCAACCTGGCCCGGAACCTGGCCCGCAACGGCTTCACCGTGGCGGTGCACAACCGCTCGCCCGAGCGCACCCGCCGTCTCGTCGCGGAGCACGGCGGCGAGGGCACCTTCGTGCCGTCGGAGTCCCTCGCCGACTTCGTGGCCTCGCTGGAGCGCCCCCGCGCGGTGATCGTCATGGTGAAGGCGGGCGCCCCCACCGACGCGGTGATCGACGAACTGGTCCCCCTGCTCGAGCAGGGGGACATCGTGGTCGACTGCGGCAACGCGCACTTCGCCGACACCCGCCGCCGCGAGGAGGCGCTGCGCGGGCACGGGCTGCACTTCGTCGGCACCGGCGTGTCCGGCGGTGAGGAGGGCGCGCTGCACGGCCCGAGCATCATGCCGGGCGGCTCGGCGGAGTCGTACCGGAAGCTCGGCCCGATCTTCGAGAAGATCGCCGCGCAGGTGGAAGGTACCCCGTGCTGCCGGCACATCGGCCCGGACGGCGCGGGCCACTTCGTGAAGATGGTCCACAACGGCATCGAGTACGCCGACATGCAGCTCATCGCCGAGGCGTACGACCTGCTGCGGGCCGGACTGTCGGCGGGCCCGGCGGAGATCGCGGAGATCTTCCGGGAGTGGAACCGCGGCGAACTGGAGTCCTTCCTCATCGAGATCACCGCCGACGTGCTCGGGCACACCGACGCGGCGACCGGCCGGCCCTTCGTCGACGTGGTGCTCGACCAGGCCGAGCAGAAGGGCACCGGCCGGTGGACCGTGCAGAGCGCACTCGACCTGGGCATCCCGATCACCGGCATCGCCGAGGCCACCTTCGCCCGGTCACTGTCCGGGCACGCCGACCAGCGCGCCGCCGCCCGCCGCGCCTTCCCCGACGCGGGCGAGAAGTGGCAGGTGGACGACCGGGACACCTTCGTCGAGGACGTCCGGCGCGCGCTGCTGGCCAGCAAGATCGTCGCGTACGCGCAGGGGTTCGACCACATCCGCGCCGGCAGCCGGGAGTACGACTGGAACATCGACCTGGGCGGCACCGCCACCATCTGGCGGGGCGGCTGCATCATCCGGGCCCGCTTCCTGGACCGGATCCGGGAGGCGTACGACGCCGAACCGGAGCTGGCCACGTTGCTGGTCGCCCCGTGGTTCGCCGACCGGGTCAGCGCCGGGGTGCCGGCCTGGCGGCGGGTGGTGGCCGACGCGGCCCGGGCGGGCGTGCCGACCCCGGCCTTCTCGTCGTCGCTGGCCTACTTCGACGGCCTGCGCGCCGAGCGGCTGCCGGCCGCGCTGATCCAGGGCCTGCGGGACAACTTCGGTGCGCACACCTACCACCGGGTGGACCGGGAGGGCTCGTTCCACACCCTGTGGGCGGGGGACCGCTCCGAAGTGGAGGCCTGAGACTCACCAGGCGCGCTGGGTCTCTTCGGGCGCAGTGGGCGCCCAGCCGGCGGCCGGTTCGCCCTGCGCCAACTCGCCGATCTCGCCGGAGCGGACGGCCGGGGTGTGCCCGAGGTCGGCGCAGTACCGCTCGGCCACCCCGGCGCACAGGTCGGCGATCTGCTCACGCTGCGCCGGATCACCCAGGTCGGCCCCGGCCAGGGCGGCCGTCATCTCGTACCGGAGCTCGCGCATCCTCCACCCCCGTGGCGGGCGCGTCCCGGCGGCGCGCCCTGCGCCGATCGTACGCGCGGGCGCCCCGCTCCCGGCCGGAAAGCCGGATGCGGGGGGCGCCCACGGAGCCGGCCCACCGCGACGCCGCGGCGGGCCGCCGAGGTCAGCAGAACCGACGCCGCTTGGCCGACGTCAGGATCCGGGGGCCACCGGGTTGGGCAGCGCGCCGCCGAAGCGCCGGTCCCGCTGGGCGTAGAGCTCGCAGGCGTACCAGAGGTGGCGACGGTCGAAGTCCGGCCAGAGGGTGTCGAGGAAGACCAGTTCGGCGTACGCGCTCTGCCAGAGCAGGAAGTTGGAGGTGCGCTGCTCGCCGGAGGGGCGCAGGAAGAGGTCCACCTCGGGGACCTCCGGGTGGTAGAGGTACCTCGCCAGGGTCTTCTCGGTGACCTTGCCCGGGTCGAGCTTCCCGGCGGCCGCGTCGCGGGCGATCGCGGCGGCCGCGTCCGCGATCTCGGCCTGGCCGCCGTAGTTGACGCAGAACTGCAGGGTCAGCGTCGAGTTGCCCCGGGACATCTCCTCGGCGGTCTGCAGCTCGGAGATCACGCTCTTCCACAGCCGGCCGGACCGGCCGGACCAGACCACCCGGACGCCGAGGTCGACGAGCTGGTCCCGGCGGCGGCGGATGACGTCCCGGTTGAAGCCCATCAGGAAGCGGACCTCCTCCGGCGAGCGCCGCCAGTTCTCGGTGGAGAAGGCGTACGCCGACAGGTAGGGGATGCCCAGCTCGATGGCGCCCTCGATGGTGTCGAAGAGGCTGTGCTCGCCCTGCTCGTGGCCCTTGGTGCGGGGCAGCCCGCGCTCCTTCGCCCAGCGCCCGTTGCCGTCCATGACCACGGCGATGTGCCTCGGCAGCGCCTCGGCCGGCAGGGCCGGCGGCCGGGCACCCGACGGGTGCGGAGTCGGTGGCATCGGCTCACGCCGGCCGGCCCTCATCGATCGGATCACTTACGTCTTCTCCCTGTTCACACCTGCCGGGGCGCCCCGGTCGACCAGCGGCAGCGAGCGTAGCGCGCGCTCCAGGTGCCACTGGAGGTGCGCCGCGACCAGACCGCTGCACTCCCGGCGTACGCCGGGCTCGGTGGCGTCGGCGTACGCCCAGTCGCCGGTGGTCAGCGCGGACATCAGCTCGACGGTGGCCGGGGCCGGGTGGGCGGCGCCGGGTGGGCGGCAGTCCGGGCAGACCGCACCCCCGGCGGGCACGGAGAACGCCCGGTGCTTTCCCGGGGTGCCACAGACCGCGCAGGCGGTCAGCGCCGGCGCCCAGCCGGCGAAGGCCATCCCGCGCAGCAGGTACGCGTCGAGCACCAGGGTGGTGGCGTGCTCGCCGCGGGCCAGCGACTTGATCGCCCCGAGGGTGAGCTGGAACAGGCGCATGGACGGCTCCCGCTCGACCGGGGTGAGCCGCTCCGCCGTCTCGGCGATCGCGCTGGCCGCCGTGTAGCGGGGGTAGTCGCCGAGGAACCGCTTGCCGTACAGGTCGATCCCCTCGACCTGGCTGATGGTGTGCAGCGAGCTGCCCTGGTTGCCCTTGGGATCGCCGGCGAGTTGGAGGTCGACGTGCCCGAACGGCTCCAGCCGGGCGCCGAACCGGCTGGTGGTGCGGCGTACCCCCCGGGCGACCGCGCGCAGCCGGCCGTGCCGGCGGGTGAGCAGGGTGATGATCCGGTCGGACTCGCCCAGCTTCTGCACGCGCAGCACCACCGCGTCGTCGCGGTAGAGCTGTCGGCGGTACCCGGCCATCCCGTCATTCTCCCTCGGGGTGCGATCTCAGGGTCGGTTCGGGGTGGATCGGCGGTCGAACCCGGATGTGCGCCGCCGAGGTCGGGCCGTAGCGTCTCGGCATGGCTCTGCACCGGACCGCCGTCGCCACCACCGCGGCCGCCACCCTGATCCTGCTCGCCGGGTGTGACACCCTGTCGTTCCGCCGACTCGACTTCGACAACACCGAGGCGGTGAAGATCAGCCGGATCACCGTGCAGCCCGGGGGCGCCGGGGACATCACCGTCCACGCCGCCGGCTCCGCCGCCCAGGTACGGATCAAGCGGGTGCTCCGCTACCAGGGCAGCCAGCCCACCACCCGGTACGAGATCAACGGCGACGAGTTGGTGCTGCCGACCGACTGCGGCCCGCGGTGCACGGTCTCCTACGAGGTGACCGCCCCCGAGGGCGTGGCGGTACGCGGCGAGACCGGCTCCGGGAACGTCACGCTGAGCCAGGTCGGCGCGGTGGACTTCACGCTGCACTCCGGGGACATCAGCGTGACCGGGGCACGCGCCGACGTCCACGCCGAGACCACCTCGGGCAACATCGAGGTGGTCGACGCGACCGGCGCGGTCCGGCTGCGCGCCTCCTCGGGCAACATCGACGGGCGCCGGCTCGCCGCGGGGGTGGACGCGGAGGCCACCTCGGGCAACGTCACCGTCGAACTGGACCGGCCGGCCTCGGCCCGGGTGCACGCCACCAGCGGCGACGTCGAGCTGACCGTGCCGGCCGACCGGTACCGGGTGCGGGCGCACGCGAACTCCGGCGACACCAAACTGGGTGTGCCCGACGACCCCACCGCGTCCCTGGTCCTGGACGTGACCGCCACCAGCGGCAACGTGACGGTCCGGCACCGCTGACCCCGCGCCGCCCGCTTCGGATCCGCGGATCAGGCCCCCCGGGTGGCGCGGTCGGGCTCGGCGCGGCGTGGTGCGGGGACCCGAGGGGCGCCGGCCGGGACAAGTTCGGTTGCCGCGCCGGCGGGGGCGGGGCTGGCCGGGGCGGCCGCCGCGCGATCCGCCACGGTCCGCCCGCCGGGAAGCAGTTCCGGGGTACGCCGGGCCGCGCCGTCCTCCACCCAGCCGACCATCAGGGTGACCACCCCGACCAGCGCGAACACCAGCACCACCCGGATGGCGAGGCCGAGCGGGTCGCGCGGCGTCCAGCCGACCAGGCCGACCAGCGGGGTGAGCGCCACCACGAACGGCATGTGCCACAGGTAGATGGTCAGCGCACGCCGGTTCAGCACGGTGACCGCCCGGCTCACCAGCGGGTAGCGGTCCACCCAGGGGGCCTCGGCCGGGGCCCGGCCGATCGCGACCAGGATGAAGGCGGCCGACCAGAGCGCGTTGCCGAGGTGGATGTCGTTCAGGTCGTAGCCGCGCGGTCCGGGGTGGGTGGCGATCCAGGTCAGGCCGGCGGCGCCGAGGGCGAGCGCGGTGGGGACGAGGACCCGGTCGCGCAGCCGGCGGAGCATCCCGTCGTGGTGGGCGAACCCGAGCAGCCAGGCGCCGAAGTACAGGCCGAACTCGCGCAGCACGGTCGGGGCGTCCGGGAAGATGCCGAACTCGATCGTGGCGAGCAGCGCGTACGGGGCGAGCAGGGTGGGCAGCGGCGCGCGGCGGAACAGCCACAGGACCAGCGGCGAGGCAAGCACGAACCACAGGTAGTCCCGCAGGTACCAGATCGGGCTCAGGGCCAGCGCGCCCCAGTGGTTGGCCGGTGGGTCGCTGACCGGGAAGAGCCAGAGCAGCACCTTCGGGGTGAGCGGGAGCCCGGTGAGCAGCATGGCCGGTACGAAGACCGCGGCGAGCACCCAGAGCGACGGCAGCAGGCGCCGCAGCCGGCGCGCCACCGCCGGCACCCCGGTCCGGTCCAGCGACGCGGCCATCAGCGAGCCGGCGAGCGCGAACATCACCGACATCGCGGGAAACACCAGCGTGAGGGCGGCGTACCCGGTGACGTGATAGACGACGACTCGAACGATGGCCAGGAAGCGGAGCAGGTCCAGGTATCGGTTTCGCATCAGCCTGCATCTATGTCCGGGGACGGGATCAACGTTCCCCTACCCTCCGACCCGACCGCGCGATACGGCCAACGACCCGGGGTCAAAAGTGAGACTTCCCATAAAGCCGACCGATCCGGACCACCCGGGAAGGGCACCCGAAAAACGGCGATCGCCGGTCCGGATGGGCCGGGCCGGCGATCGGACGTAGCGGGCTCAGAAACCGAGCTTGCGCAGCTGCTTCGGGTCGCGCTGCCAGTCCTTCGCGACCCGGACGTGCAGGTCCAGATAGATCCGGGTGCCGAGCAGCTCCTCGATCTGCCGGCGGGCGGTGGTGCCGACCTCCTTGAGCCGGCTGCCCCGGTGACCGATCATGATCGCCTTCTGGCTGGGCCGCTCCACGTACACGTCGGCGTAGATCTTGGTGAGGTTGCCCTCCGGGATCATCTCCTCCACCACCACCGCGATGGAGTGCGGCAGCTCGTCCCGGACCCCCTCCAGGGCCGCCTCGCGGATCAGCTCGGCGACCAGCACCTGCTCGGGGTCGTCGGTGAGCATGTCGTCCGGGTAGAGCTGCGGCGACTCGGGGAGGTATTTGGTCATCACGTCGACCAGGGTGTCGACCTGGTGGCCGGACACCGCGCTCACCGGCACCACGTCGGCGAAGTCCGCCAGCTCGCTCACCGCGAGCAGCTGCTCGGCCAGCCGCTTCCGGTCCACCAGGTCGGTCTTGGTGACCACGGCCAGCACGGTCGCCTTGAGGCTGGCCAGCTCGCCGGTGATGAACCGGTCGCCCCGGCCGATCGGCTCGTTCGCCGGAATGCAGAGGCCGATCACGTCGACCTCGCTCCAGGTCTCCCGGACCAGGTCGTTCAGGCGCTCGCCGAGCAGCGTCCGGGGCCGGTGCAGCCCCGGGGTGTCGACCAGGACGAGCTGCGAGTCCGGCCGGTGCAGCACGGCGCGGATGACGTGCCGGGTGGTCTGCGGCTTGTTCGAGGTGATCGCGATCTTGGTGCCGACGATCGCGTTGGTCAGCGTCGACTTGCCCGCGTTCGGCCGCCCGACGAAACAGGCGAAACCGGCGCGGTAGGGACGAGGCTGCTCCGGGTCCGGCACCCCGCTCACTCGACCACCGTGCCGAGGACGGTGCCGTCCGGCGCGGCCACGTGGATCGGCGCGTCGACCGCGAGGTCGCGGACCGCGGCGTGCCCCGCGCCGTCCAGCGTCGAGGCCTCGGTCACGACCACCGCCGCCTCCAGCCGGCTCGCCCCGGCGGCCACCGCCGAGGCGACCGCCAGCTGCAGCGCGGTCAGGGTCAGCGACGGCAGCGCCACGCTGGCCGCCGCGTACGTCCGGCCGTCCTGGTCGCGGACCGCCGCGCCCTCCACTGCGCCGACCCGGCCACGCGCGCCCCGGGCCAGGACGACCAGCTTGACGTCCTCGGCGCTCAGCTCGGCCGGGTCGGACGGGGTGGGCCGGGCGGCGGGCACGGCGAAAGACTCACGCATCGGCGGGCTGCCTCTCCTCGGAACGGTTGGGGTTGCCGCGGGACTCGGCGTGCTCGCCGCGCCCCGCGCTGTCGGACGCGTCGCTCGGCGCGGCCCGGCTCACCAGCACGGTGTCGATCCGGTTGCGCCGACCGGTGGTGCCCTCGGCGATCAGCCGGAGCCCGGCCACCTCGGCCTCGGCGCCGGGGATCGGCACCCGGCCGAGCGACTGCGCGAGCAGGCCGCCGACCGTCTCCACCTCGTCGGTGGGAAGCTCGGTGTCGAACAGCTCGCCCAGGTTCTCCACCGGCAGTCGGGCGGCCACCCGGACCGACCCGTCCGCCAGGCGCTCGACCGGCGGGCGTTCGACATCGTACTCGTCGGTGATCTCACCGACGATCTCCTCCAGGATGTCCTCGATGGTGACCAGGCCACCGGTGCCGCCGTACTCGTCGACGACGATGACCAGGTGGTTGCGGGCCGCCTGCATCTCGGAGAGCAGGTCGTCGACCGGCTTCGACTCCGGCACGAAGGTCGCCGGGCGCATCAGCTCGGAAACCGGCAGCTCCGCGGTCCGCGGGTCGCCGCCCTGGGTACGCCGGATCAGGTCCTTGAGGTAGAGCACCCCGAGCACGTCGTCCACGCTCTCGCCGATCACCGGGATGCGGGAGAACCCGGAGCGCAGGAAGAGCGCCAACGCCTGGCTGAGTGTCTTGCGCTCCTCGATCCACACCATCTCGGTACGCGGCACCATCACCTCGCGGGCGATGGTGTCACCGAGGGCGAAGACCGAGTGGATCATCTGCCGTTCGCCGTGCTCCACGACGCCGCGCTGCTCGGCCAGGTCGACCAGCTCGCGCAGCTCCACCTGGCTGGCGAACGGGCCCTCCCGGAAGCCCTTGCCCGGGGTGACCGCGTTGCCGATCAGGATCAGCAGCGAGGCGAGCGGGTTCAGCGCCCGGCCCAGCCAGCGCACCAACGGAGCGACTGCCCGGCCGACCGCGTACGCGTGCTGCCGGCCGATCGTGCGCGGCGCGACGCCGACCACCACGAAGCTGACCACGGTCATCGCGCCGGCGGTGACCAGGGCGGCCCGCCAGCCGGCGCCGAAGCTGTCCACCGCCACCAGCGCGACCAGCGTGGTGGCGGTCAACTCGGCGAGCAGCCGGAGCAGCAGCAGCAGGTTGAGGTGGCGGACCACGTCGCCGGCGACGGCCTGGAGGGTACGCGCGCCGCGCGCCCCGTCCCGGGCCAGCTCGGCGGCGCGGGCCGGGGACACGGCGGCCAGCGCCGCCTCGGTCATCGCGATCAGGCCGGCCAGCACCACCAGCCCCGCCGCGAAGACGATGAGCTGGAGATCGGGCAGTCCGGCGGGGACGCCGCCGGCCGCCAGGGTGACCATCACTTCGACCAGGTCGCCCGCCAGCTGGCCAGCAGTCGGGCCTGGAGACCGAACATCTCCCGCTCCTCCTCGGGCTCGGCGTGGTCGTATCCGAGCAGGTGCAGTACCCCGTGCACGGTGAGCAGGTGCAGCTCGTCCGCGGACGAATGGCCGGCGGCGGCCGCCTGCTTGGCCGCCACCTCCGGGCAGAGCACGATGTCGCCGAGCAGGGCCGGCTCACCGCCGGCCGGGCTGCTCTCCCCCGGGCCGTGGTCGACGCTGCCCTCGTCCATGGGGAAGGCGAGCACGTCGGTCGGGCCGTCGCCACCCATCCAGCGGTGGTTCAGCTCGGACATGTAGTCGATGTCGACCAGCAGGACGGAGAGCTCGGCGAGGGGGTTGACCCCCATCTCGTCGAGGGCGTGCCGGGCGACGGCGAGCACGGCGTCGGTGTCGACCTCGACACCCGACTCGTTGGCGATCTCGATGGACAACTGTCTTCCTCTGGTGGTTAGCGGCGCCGGCCGGCCCGGCCGCCCTGGGCGGTACGCCCGGGCACGGCGTGCACGCTCTGCGCCTGCTGGTTCTCCCGCTCGGCGTCCCAGCGGGCGTACGCGTCGACGATGTCGCCCACCAGCTTGTGGCGGACCACGTCGGAGCTGGAGAGCTGGGCGAAGTGCACGTCCTCGACGTTGCTCAGGATCTCCCGGACCACCCGCAGGCCGCTGGTCGTCCCGCCGGGAAGGTCCACCTGGGTGACGTCACCGGTGACCACGATCTTGGAGCCGAAGCCGAGCCGGGTGAGGAACATCTTCATCTGTTCGGGCGTGGTGTTCTGCGCCTCGTCCAGGATGATGAACGCGTCGTTGAGGGTGTTGTGCGTGACCAGGAAGTCGTCGGTCACATACAGCGAGTCCTCCGCCGCGACCTGGATGCACATCGTCTCCTGCACACCGGCCGGGAGAATCGAGTCGATGAAACGCATGGGCTGCCCGCCCCCATGCTCGTCGTACAGCCGACGCTTACGGAGCAGACGGAACGGCGGGATGCCGGCAGGAAGCCGGATCTCCAGGACGTAGGCGTCCGAGCGGTACGGAACCGGACGCCCCTTGGCCAGGCCGGGCTTGCGTCCCGCAGCCTCCCGTACCCGCCACGTGGCCACCCCGCCGAGCGACTGGACCAGGTAGACGACATCGTCTCGCAGCTGCGGGGAGGTCGTCGAGTACTGCACGCGGCAGGTGCGCCCCGCCTGGACCGCTGGCCCACCATCGGTGTCGAGCAGCCCTTGCAGGACGGCCAGGCGGACGTCGAGGCTGTTCTGCTTGTAGACGTCGGGCACGAACTTGGTTCCCGACTTCATCCCGGCCAGACCCAGCTCACGCACCGGGTTGGCGACGATCACGCCGCCCCGGTGCCCCTTCACGTGCCGGAGGACGTAGTTGTAGTCGCCCTTGCGGACCAGCTCAATGTCGCTGAGCGCCTGCTCGATCGCGATGGCGAGCTCCGGATCCGCCGTGGTGAATCCCGGCGTCGTTCGGGACGAGATCGAGCCGTCCCCGAGCAGCAGACCGAGCACGTACGGATCGAGCGGAACCTCCTTCGGCTCCATCTGGACGGGCGCCACGACCGGGAGCTCGTACCGGCGGATGTGGCCCCGCCGCTCCTTGCCGATCATCTCCCGCGTTTCGAGAGTGCGCCGGTGTCCGCGCCGCTTATCCTCCGGCGTCGCGACCGTCCAGAGGTGCTCACCGCAGCAGACGGTGGACGCCCCGTCCTGGGTGGTGACCCGGTAGACCTGCTTGGGCCCTTGGGGGTAGATGCCGATTACCGGCGTGGGCGTCCCGTTCGAGCCGATGACCAGGTCTCCGACCCGGAGTGACCCGAACGGCTTGAATCCCTCCGGCGTCAGGACCCGCGCGTCGTACGGCTGCGCCCGGCCCCGCATGTACGCCAGCGGCGCCACCTCGATGGTGCCGGCGGCCATCAGCTTCGGGATGGACTCCGGGTCGAGCATGTCGTGCAGCGCGTCGTACAGCGGCCGCAGGTAGGGGTCGATCTTCTCGTTCAGGGTTCCGGGCAGGAAGCCCAGCCGCTCGCCCGCCTCGACCGCCGGCCGGGTGAGGATGATCCGGTTGACCTGCTTGGCCTGGAGCGCCTGGACGGCCTTGGCCATGGCCAGGTAGGTCTTGCCGGTGCCGGCGGGCCCGATGCCGAAGACGATGGTGTGCGCGTCGATCGCGTCGACGTAGCGCTTCTGCCCCAGCGTCTTGGGACGGATGGTGCGGCCGCGCCGGGAGAGGATGTTGAGCGTGAGGACCTCGGCGGGCCGCTCGGTGCTGCCCTGCTCGAGCATGCCGACGGTACGCCGTACGGCGTCAGTGGTCAGGGTCTCGCCTTTCTCGATGAGTTCGAGCAGCTCACTGAAGAGACGCTCGGCGAGGGCGTTGTCCGCGGGCGCGCCGGTGATGGTGATCTCGTTGCCCCGCACGTGGACGTCACTGTTGACCGAGCGTTCGACGAGCCGAAGGATCTCGTCGCCCGCGCCGAGCAGGTTGACCATGATCTTCTGGTCGGGGACCGTGATCCTGGTCTGCACCCGGGGCGGGCCGGGAGGTGGGGTGCCGGTCATAGATCGGGCCGTCGGGCCCTACGCCACCTGCTCTCGATCTCGGCGCCGGGCCCTGCTGGCGCGGCGGTCGTGACATCCATCGTATCGGTTCAACACGCGCCGCACCGCGCCCATTTCCCGTGGTCGAAGGTCAACTGCCGGTCCGGAAGTCGTACCCCTCGAAGGTCTCCTGACGGCGGCTGAAGCGGTAGGTGGCCCAGTGCATCCGGACCACCTCGCCGCGCTCGTCGCGGGTCAGCCGGAGCAGCTCGCCCACCTCCCGGCCGGACACGGTACGGAACACGTCCGGCCGGTCCGGCAGCGGCGTGAACACCGCCGGCGGCTTACCGGCCGGGTCGTCGGCGCCCCGGGCCCGCAGCGTCCCGTCGTGCCAGGAGAAGACGTACTCGAAGCCTTCGCCCCACCAGCGGCCCAGCACGCCGCGCAGGTGCTCCGGAGCCGGCGGGCCGGGACGCCACGGCTCGATCTCGGCCGGGTCGTGCTCGGCCGCGGCGTCGAGCAGCCGGTGCGTCAGCTCGAACACCTCCGTGCCGGTGCCCGAGGAGCCGAGCACCGCGCACCCCATCGCACCCGCCGTGCCGTCACCGCCACGCCGGCCATAGACGGCGGCCAGGAAACCGGGCATGGCCCCGTCGTGCCCCACGTGCACCACCCGTCCCGGCTGTGGCATCAGGATCAGCCCGAGCCCGAAGCCGGCGGCCCAGAGCGTCTCGTCGGTGGTGGTGAGCGGCCAGCGCATCTCGTCCAGGGTGGCCGGGGCGAGCACCGCGCCGGCCGGGTCGAGCGCGGCCGGGTCGGCCAGGAAGGCCGCCCAGCGGGCCATGTCCGTCGCGGTGCTCCAGAGCTGCGCGGCCGGGGCCACCGCGCCGAAGTCGGTCGGCGGCTCCGGGTGCGCCTCGTCGGAGTACGCGTCGACCAGGAACCCGGTCGCCGCCCGCTGCCCGGGCGTCGGGCCGGTGGCGGTCAGCCCGAGCGGGGCGAGCACCCGGTCGGCCAGCACCTCCGCCCACGTGCCGCCGCGCAGCCGGGCGACCAGCTCGCCGAGCAGTGCCATGCCGAGGTTGGAGTAGTGGAAGCGCCGGCCGGTCGGCAGCACCCGCTCCACCCGGGTCAGGTCGGCGAGCAACTGCGCGACGTCGGGCGCGCGCAGGCTGTCCCAGACGTCGCCGTGCGGCTCGCGTTGCAGGCCCGCGGTGTGCGACAGCAGCCGGCGTACGGTCAGCTCGCCGTGCGCCGGCAGGTCCAGGTGCCGGCCGATCGGGTCGTCCAGGTCGAGCAGCCCGTCGTCCCGGCACTGCATGACCAGCACCGAGGTGAAGGTCTTGGTGACCGAGCCGATCCGGAACACCGTGTCCGGGTCGAGCGGGGTGTCGTTGCCGGTCCCGCCGGCCACGCAGGTCCAGAGCGGCCGGTCGGCCCGGTGCAGGGCCACCGAGACCGCCGGGATCCGGCCCTGGGACTGCGCCTGCCGCACCAGCCGGCCGAGCCGGTCATGCACCGTGATCATGAGGGCAGTCTAGGACGGGCTCAGCGGCACAGCATCGGGCCGAGCGGAGCGCCGCCGAGCAGGTGCGCGTGCGCGTGGAAGACCTCCTGGCCGCCGTACGGTCCGGTGTTGAACATCAGCCGGAAGCCGTCGCCGGTCAGCCCCTCCTCCTCGGCCACGACGGCGGCGGTGGCGAGCACCTCACCGGCCAGCCCCGGATCGGCCTCGGCGAGGGTGACCACGTCCGCGTAGTGCTCCTTCGGGATCACCAGCACGTGGACGGGCGCCTTGGGGTCGATGTCCCGGAAGGCGAGGGTGGCGGCGGTCTCCCGCACGATGGTGGCCGGGATCTCACCCGCGACGATCCGGCAGAACAGGCAGTCGGTTCCCATTCGGGCAGTGTAAGGAAGGGCCCCCTGTTAACGCGTTTTGCATAGGAAGGGCCCCTTGTTAACCGGCGCGTCCCGGTGCGGCACGATGGCGCGCATGACGGAACGGGCGGTACTGGTGACGGGGGCCTCGCGTGGCATCGGGCGCGCGGTGGCGCGGGCGTTCGCGGCGGGCGGGGACCGGGTGGCGATCCACCACCGGGACTCGGCGGAGCTGGCCGAGGCGCTCCGCGCGGAGCTGCCCGGCGAGGGGCACGTGGTGGTCCGCGCCGACCTGGCCGACCCGGACGCGGTCCGGGCCATGGTCGACGCGGCCGCCGACCGGCTCGGCGGCCTGGACGTGCTGGTCAACAACGCCGGCGTGTACGGGCCCCGGGACCTTCCGCACCCGGTCTTCGGCAACACCTACGAGCAGTGGCGTGAGCAGTGGCGGCTGGTGCTGGAGACCAACCTGACCGGTGCCGCCAACGTCACCTGGTGTGCCGCCCAGCACATGCGCGGGCGGGGTGGGCGGATCGTCAACGTGTCGTCCCGGGGCGCGTTCCGGGGCGAGCCGGAGCAGCCCGCGTACGGGGCGAGCAAGGCGGGGCTGAACGCGCTCGGGCAGTCCCTGGCGCTCGCCCTGGCGCCGTACGGCATCGCGGTGGCGACCGTCGCGCCGGGCTTCGTCGAGACGGACATGACCACCACCCACCTCAGCGGCGAGCGGGGCGCGGCGATCCGCGCCCAGTCCCCGTTCAACCGGGTGGCCCGGCCGGAGGAGATCGCCGCCGCCGTGCACTGGCTGGCCAGCCCCGAGGCCGAGTGGGCCTCCGGCACCATCGTCGACCTCAACGGCGCCTCCTACCTGCGCAGCTGACCCCGCAGCCCGGCCTCGGCGATCTTGCCCTTCCGGTTACCGGAACGAGGGCATCCGGCCCTTGTGCCGGCACCACAACCGCACGATCGGCGGCGGGTTACCAGCGAGCGAGGCGGGTGGCGAGGACAGTGAGGGCGGCGACGCCGGCCGTGGAGGTGCGCAGGACGGACGGGCCGAGGCGGACGGTACCGGCACCGGCCTGCTCGAACGCGGCCAGCTCGGGCGGGGCGATGCCGCCCTCGGGCCCCACCACCAGCACGATCTCGCCGGTCTCCGGCAGCTCGGCGGTGGTGAGCCGCTCCGCTGCCTCCTCGTGCAGCACGAACGCGGCGGCCGCCCCGGCGATCCGGCGCGCCACCGTGGTGGTGGACTCGTCGGGCGTACCGGCCACCACCGGCAGCCAGGCCCGGCGGGCCTGCTTGGCCGCCTCGCGGGCGGTGGCCGCCCACTTCTCCCGGGCCCGTACGCCCCGCTCGCCGCGCCACTGAGCCACCGAGCGGGACGCCGACCAGGGGACGATCTCGTCCACCCCGACCTCGGTCATCGCCTGCACGGCCAGCTCGCCCCGGTCACCCTTGGCGATGCCCTGCACCACCACCAGCCGGGGCACGGACGCGTCGACGTACCCCCGGGAGATGACCCGCAGGTCGAGGGTGCCCTTGCCGACGGCGGTGACCGCGGCGGCGGCCGTGCCGCCCCGACCGTCGGCGAGCAGCAGTTCCTCGCCGACGCGCAGCCGCTGCACGGTGGCCGCGTGGCGCCCCTCCGGGCCGTCCAGCGTCAGCGTGTCGCCGGTGGGCAGCGCGTCGACCAGGAACAGCGGCGCCGACACCTCAGGCGTGCCCGTTGAAGGCGTCGCGCATCCGGGAGAAGAAGCCGCCCTGCTTGGTCAGCTCGGCGACCTCCTCCCCCCGGGTCTTGGCGAACTCGCGCAGCATCCGCTCCTGGTCGGGGTCGAGCTTGGTCGGCGTCCGCACGTCCAGGTGGACGTAGAGGTCGCCCCGGCCGGTGCCGCGCAGGTGCGGTACGCCCCGGGCCCGCAGCCGCAGCGTGCTGCCGGGCTGGGTGCCCGGCTTGACGTCGACCGTCTCCTCGCTGTCCAGCGTCTTGATGGTCAACCGGGTGCCCAGCGCGGCGGCGGTCATCGGCACGGTCACCCGGCAGTGCAGGTCGTCGCCCTTGCGGGAGTAGACGTCGTGCGGCCGCTCGTGGATCTCCACGTAGAGGTCGCCGGCGGTACCGCCACCCGGGCCCACCTCGCCCTGCTGGGCCAGCCGGATCCGCATGCCGTCCTCGACGCCGGCCGGGATCTTGACGGTGAGCGAACGGCGGGTGCGCACCCGGCCGTCGCCGGCGCAGGTCGGGCAGGGGTGCGGGATGGTGGTGCCGTAGCCCTGGCAGACCGTGCACGGCCGGGCGGAGACCACCTGGCCGAGGAAGGTCCGCTGCACCGACTGCACCTCGCCCCGGCCGCCGCACGCCTCGCAGGTGGCCAGGTGGGTGCCGGCCGCGGTGCCCGCGCCGGAACAGGTGGTGCAGAGCACCGCCGTGTCCACGGTGATCGGTGCCTCGACGCCGAACGCGGTCTCGTTGAGGTCCAGTTCCAGCCGCAGGATCGCGTCCGCGCCCGGCCGGGTACGCGGGCGCGGTCCGCGCGAGCCGCCGGCCGCCCCGCCGAAGAACGCGTCCATGATGTCCTGGAAGCCGACGAACGGGCCGGCACCACCCGGGCCGCCCGCACCGGCGCCCCCGCCGCCCGGGGCGAGCGGGTCCCCGCCCAGGTCGACGATCTGCCGCTTCCGGTCGTCCGAGAGGACCTCGTACGCGGCGTTGATGTCCTTGAACTTCTCCTGTGCCTCCGGGTCCGGATTCACGTCCGGGTGGAACTGCCGCGCCAGCTTGCGGTAGGCACGCTTGATCTCGTCGTCGGAGGCGTCCCGGCTCACGCCGAGAATGCCGTAGTAGTCCCTGGCCACTGCGTTCGGTGTCCTCGTGTTTCGTCTCGCGTTGCGCCGCGTCGGCCGCCGGCCGGCCGTCGGCCCTGACTGGTCAGTTCTGGGCCAGCAGTTCGCCCACGTAGCGTGCCACGGCCCGCACCATGGCGATATTGCCGGGGTAGTCCATCCGGGTCGGCCCGAGCACCCCGAGCCCACCCACGATGGTGCTGCCCGGGCCGTACCCGGTGCTCACCACCGAGGCGGCGCGCAGGTTGTCGATCTCGTTCTCGTCGCCGATGAGCACCCGGGTGGTGCTCGGCTCCGCCTCCCCGATCAGCTTGAGCAGCACGACCTGCTCCTCGAGCGCCTCGAGGATCGGGCGCAGCGAGCCCTGGAAGTCGAGCAGGCCGCCCCGGGTCAGGTTGGCTGTGCCGGCCAGCGCGATCCGCTCCTCGTGCCGCTCGACCAGCGTCTCCAGCAGCACGCTGGAGAGCGTGGCCATGGCCGGGCGCAGCTGCGGCGTGGACTCGTCGACCAGCGCCTGGACCAGTGGCGGGGTGTCCGACAGCCGGGTGCCGACCAGTTTCTCGTTGACCAGTTGGCGCAGGTCGGTGACGTCCTCGACGGAGATCGGCCCGGGCATCTCCACCAGTCGCTGCTCGACCCGCCCGGTGTCGGCGATCATGACCAGCATCAGCCGGGTGGTGGAGATCGGCACCAGCTCCAGGTGGCGCACCTTGGAGCGGGCCAGGCTCGGGTACTGCACGACGGCGACCTGGCGGGTGAGCTGGGCCAGCAGCCGGACCGTGCGGTGCACCACGTCGTCCAGGTCGACCGCGCCGACCAGGAAGCGCTCGATCGCCCGGCGCTCGGCGGGGCTGAGCGGCTTGACCCGGGAGAGCCGGTCGACGAAGAGCCGGTAGCCGCGGTCGGTGGGCACCCGGCCGGCGCTGGTGTGCGGCTGGCGGATGTAGCCCTCCTCCTCCAGCACCGCCATGTCGTTGCGCACGGTCGCCGGGGAGACACCCAGCTGGTGGCGCTCGACCAACGCCTTGCTGCCCACCGGCTCCTGCGTGGCGACGTAGTCCTCGACGATCGCGCGCAGCACGGCGAGCTTGCGGTCGTCGAGACCCATCTCCCACCTCCTGACCCGACTGGCACTCGACTGTAGCGAGTGCCAGTCTACGTCGGCGCACCCGCCGACGCGATGATCAGCGACGGACCTCCGGTGCGCCCCGGCACAGTCCGCCAGAGCCGATCAGCCGGACATCGGAGGCGGTGTCGCTCTGGTGCGCCCTTGCTGGCGGGACCTACCGTGACGTTCATGACTGAACCTCCTCGCCCTCCCGGAGCGGGGGACCCCGGCGCCCAGCCGCCGGAGGAGACCCCGCCGTCGGCCCCACCCGGCTCGTCGTCGGCGAACGAGCCCCCCACCGCACCACTGTCCGGGGCTCCGGGCGGGGGCGGCTATCCCCCGCCCGGTGACTATCCGCCGCCCTCCGGCGGCCAGCCGCCGTCAGGTGGATATCCACCCCCTGGTGGCTACCCTCCGCCGGGCGGCCAGCCCCCGCCGGGTGTCGGGTACCCGACCGGCGGGGCGTACGGCCCGCCCGCCGGCTTCGCCAACAACGACGACAAGACCTGGGCCCTGGTCGCCCACTTCGGCGGCGCGGCCGGGATGTTGATCGGTGGCGGCGTGCTGGGCTGGGTCGCCCCGCTCGTCGCCCTGCTCGCCCGCGGCAACCAGTCGCCGACCGTCCGGGCGCACGCAATCGCCGCGCTGAACTTCCAGCTCATCTGGTCGATCATCGCGCTGGTCGGCTGGATCCTCGCCTGCATCCTGATCGGCATCGCGATCGGCTTCGGCGCGATGATCGTCGGCATCGTCTTCGGCGTGCTCGCCGGGGTGAAGGCCAACGAGGGGCAGCTCTACCGCTACCCGATGTCGGCCAGCCTGATCAAGTGACCTCGACCCGGCCGGCTCGCGGGCCGGCCGGGTCACGATCAGGGCAGCAGGTCGCGGACCACCGCGTCGGCCAGCAGCCGGCCGCGCAGGGTGAGCACCGCCCGGCCGGCCGCGTACCCGTCGGCGTCCAGCAGGCCGTCGGCCCGGGCGCGGTCCGCCGCCCCCCGCCCCGCCTCGTCGAGCACGTCCAGGGGCAGGCCGGAGGCGAGCCGCAGCCGCAGCATCACGTCCTCCATGTGCGCCTCGTCGGGGGTGAGCACCTCCCGAGCCAGGCCGGGTGACTCCCCCGCCGCGAGGCGCTGCGCGTAGGCGGCGGGGTGCTTGACGTTCCACCAGCGCACCCCGCCGACGTGGCTGTGCGCCCCGGGACCGAGCCCCCACCAGTCGGCGCCGGTCCAGTAGAGCAGGTTGTGCCGGCACCGGGCCGCCTCGGAGCGCGCCCAGTTGGAGACCTCGTACCAGGAGAAGCCGGCCGCGTCGAGGGCGGCCTCCGCGGCCAGGTAGCGGTCCGCCGCCACGTCGTCAGAGGGGTACGGCAGCTCGCCGCGACGCATCCGGGCGGCCAGCCGGGTGCCGTCCTCCACGATCAGGGCGTACGCGCTGACGTGGTCCACGCCCGCCGCGACGACCTGGTCCAGCGAGGCGGCGAAATCCTCCGCGCTCTCCCCCGGCGTGCCGTAGATCAGGTCCAGGTTCACGTGGTCGAAGCCGGCGTCCCGCGCCTCCAGGGCGGCGGCGGTGGCCCGGCCGGCGCTGTGCTGCCGGTCCAGGATCGCCAGCACACCGGGCGCGGCGGACTGCATACCCAGCGAGATCCGGGTGTAGCCGGCCGCCCGCAGCGTCTTCAGCGACTCCGGGGTGACCGACTCCGGGTTGGCCTCGGTGGTCACCTCGACATCGGCGGCCAGCCCCCAGGTGCGGTCGATGCGGTCCAGGATCCGGGCCAGGTCGTCGGCGGGGAGCAGGGTGGGCGTGCCGCCGCCCACGAAGACCGTGTCCACCCGCGGCGGCGGAGTGTCCCCCAGCACCCGGCCGGCCAGGGCCAGTTCGGCCAGCACGGTGTCGGCGTACGTCTCCCGGCTGGCCCCGCCGCCCAGCTCCGCGGCGGTGTAGGTGTTGAAGTCGCAGTAGCCGCAGCGGCTGGCGCAGAACGGCACGTGCACGTACACGCCGAAGCCGCGGGCACCGACGGCGCGGCGAGCGGCAGCGGGCAGCGATCCGTCGCGCGGGACGGATTCGCCTTCTGGAAGAGCGCCGGGCATGGCCACTAGTGTGCCCCGCATGACCTCTCCGGACGCTCTCGTGCGGGTCGCCACGGCCCGTGGGGTGACCACCCTCACCCTGGACAGCCCGCACAACCGCAACGCGCTCTCCACCCCGCTGATGACCGAGCTGCTGGCCGGGCTCGCCGCGGCGGTCGCCGACGACGCGGTCCGGGCGATCGTGCTGGACCACACCGGGCCGGTCTTCTGCTCCGGGGCGGACCTGAAGGAGACGGCTGCCGCGTACGCCAGCGGGACCGTGCCCGCCGGGATGCTCGGCGACGTGCTGGTCGCGGTCCGGGAGTGCCCGAAGCCGGTGCTGGCGAAGGTGGCCGGGCCGGCGCGGGCCGGTGGGCTGGGCCTGATCGCGGCGGCCGACCTGGCGGTCTGCGCGGAGGAGGCGACGTTCGCCTTCACCGAGGTCCGGATCGGGGTGATCCCGGCGGTGATCTCGGCGACCGTGCTGCCCCGGCTGCAGCCGCGGGCCGCCGCCGAGCTGTACCTGACCGGCGACCCGTTCGACGGCCGGCGGGCCGCCGAGATCGGCCTGGTCACCGCGGCGGTGCCGGCGGACGGGCTGGACGCCGCGGTGGCCTCCTACTGCGCCTCCCTGGTGAAGGGCGCGCCGAAGGCCCTCGCCGGGACCAAGGAGCTGCTGCGCCGGCCGGCCGCCACCGACCTGCGGGCGGAGATCGCCGACCTGGCCACCCGCTCCACCGGGTACTTCCTCTCGGAGGAGGGCCGGGAGGGCGTGCTCGCCTTCCGGGAGAAGCGACCGGCCCGATGGGTGCCGGCGCCTGACGGGGGCCCGGAAGAGGGCGCAAGCTAGGACTGGAAGCGGGCGGGCTTCCGTGGCGTGGCCGGGCGGTGACGGAGCGGGAGGCAACCGGTCGGCCGACCCGATCCGCCCGTCCGGGCACGTAGTCTTGCGCACTGTCGGGACAGGAGGTGCGGGTGCGAACTCGGGTGGCGATCATGGCGGCCGGCGTGGCGGTGTGCCTGCTGGCCCTGCTCGGTGTCTGGTTCGTCGCCAAGCAGTTCGGGCACCAGCTCCGCATCCCGATGGCCAGCCGCACCTGCACGGTGCAGGCCGAGGGACGCGTCGTGCTCGGCGCCGACCAGATGGCCAACGCGGCCACCATCGCGGCCATCGGCGTGCAGCGGCAGATGCCGGAGCGGGCGGTGGTCGTGGCGCTGGCGACCGCGTACCAGGAGTCGCACCTGCGCAACATCGCGCACGGCGACCGCGACTCGCTGGGGCTGTTCCAGCAGCGCCCGAGCCAGGGGTGGGGCACCCCGGAGCAGATCCGCGACCCGCGCTACGCGGCGAACAAGTTCTACGCCGCGCTGAAGAAGGTCCGGGGCTGGGAGAAGATGCGGGTCACCGAGGCGGCCCAGCGGGTCCAGCGCTCGGCCTACCCCGAGGCGTACCAGAAGTGGGCGGACGAGTCGGAGGTGCTCACCCGCGCGCTGGTCGGGGACGCGAGCGGCGCGGTGGCCTGCACGGTCGGGCCGACGCCGACGATGCGCGGCCCGGCCGCCGCGACCGCGCTGGTGCAGAACCTGGCCCTGGACTGGGGCCTGCCCGGCCTCACCGCGCCGGCCGACCTGACCGACTTCACGGTCCCCGCGCCGGACAGCCGCGACGGCTGGCGGTACGCCCACTGGCTGGTCTCGCACGCCGACGACCACGGGGTGAAGCGGGTCCGCTTCGGCGGCCTGGAGTGGACCGCCGAGCACGGCACCTGGGACAAGGTGCGCAATGGCGACACGCCGACCCAGGTGCTGGCCGAGGTCTTCGCCGCGACGTGACCGGGCCGGCCCCGGGCCGAGGTCCGGGGCGGGGGCGGCTCAGGCGGGGGCGAGGCCGAGGCGGCGGCGCACCTTCTGCTGGATCGGCCCGGGCAGCTCCGGCACGTCGAGCAGTGCGGGCAGCAGCTCGGGCTCCAGCGTGGTGGCCCGGAACACCTGACCGATGGTGACCCCGTGCGCCGGCCGGTCCACCACCTCGACCGGGTCGCCCGCGCCGACCTCGCCCTCCCGCAGCACCCGCAGGTACGCCCCGGGCGCGGCCCGGACGGTGAACCGCTTGATCAGGTCGGGCATGCCCCAGAACCCGGCGAAGGTCTTGCACGGGATGCGTGGCTTGGTCACCTCCAGCAGAGCCGTGCCGACCGCCCAGCGCTCGCCGATCACCGCCCCGGTGACGTCCACCGCGTACGTGGTCAGGTTCTCGCCGAAGGCGCCCGGCCCGATCGATCGGCCCAGCTCGGCCGCCCACCAGCCGGCGTCCTCCTCGGCGTACGCGTAGACGGCCTGGTCGGGGCCGCCGTGGTGGGCCCGCTCGCCGATGAAGTCGCCGACCAGGCCGGCGAGCCGGATCGGCACCCGGCCCTCGACCGGCCGCTTGTCGATCCCGCTGCGGCCGCTCGGGTCGCCCGCCCATTCCGCCTCGGTCACCCCGCCGAGGTTCACCGCCACCAGCCTGCCCGTCACGGCGGTCAGCCTAGTCGCCGACGATCACCCGGCCGGTGGCCCGGCTCAGCCCTTGACCGCCCCGGCGACCAGACCGGAGACCATCCGGCGCTGGACCAGCAGGAAGAACACGATCACCGGCAGGGTGAACAGGGTCGAGGCGGCCATCACCGAACCCCAGGCGGTGTCGTCCCGCCCGAAGAAGAAGGTCATCGCCACCGGCAGGGTGTACTTGTGCTGATCGTTGACGAAGGTCAACGCGAAGATCAGCTCGTTCCAGGCGGTGATGAAGGAGAAGATGCTGGTCGCCACCAGACCGGGGGCGACCAGCGGGAAGAGGATCCGGCGGAAGGTCTGGGCCCGGCTGGCGCCGTCGATGGCCGCCGCCTCCTCCAGTTCCTTCGGCACCGCGGCCACGAAGCCGCGCAGCATCCAGACCGCGAACGGCAGCGAGAAGCCCAGGTACGTCAGGATCAGGCTGGGCAGGGTGTTGTAGAGCCCGAGCCGCTGGATCATCAGGAAGAGCGGGATGACCAGCGCCTCCAGCGGGATCATCTGCACCACGAGCAGCAGGATCAGGAAGGTGGTGCGCAGCCGGAACCGGAACCGCGCGACTGCGGTCGCGGCGAGCAGCGCGACCAGCCCGCTGAGCAGCACGGTCGCCACCGCGACCAGCGCGCTGTTGAGGAAGAAGTCGGTGAACGTCACGCCCGGGATGAGGTTCCCGGTGAGGATCTCCCGGTAGTGCTCCAGGGTCGGCTTGGCCGGCACCGGGCGCGGGGTGGCCGAGAAGATCTCCCGGTTCGGCTTCAGCGAGGTGGCGACCATCCAGTAGACCGGGAAGGCCGCGAAGAGCGCGACCAGCAGGCCGGCGGCGTTGAGGGCGATCTTCTTCACGACTCGTCCTCCTGCCGGAGCACCATCCGGACGTACAGGGCGGTCACGGCGAGCAGGATCAGGGTGAGGATGACCGCGATCGCCGACCCGAGGCCGTACTTGGGCGGCGGCGAGAACGCCTCCGCGTACGAGTAGATCGACAGCATGAAGGTCGGCCGGTCCTGGGTGCCACCGGCCAGCACGAACTGCTGGGTGAAGACCTTGAAGTCCCAGATGGTGGAGAGGACCACGAGGATGCCGAAGACCGGGCGCAGCACCGGGAAGGTGACCGACCAGAACACCCGCCACGGGCCGGCCCCGTCCACCCGGGCGGCCTCCTGGAGCTCGCTCGGCACGCTCTTCAGCCCGGCCAGCACGCTCACCGCGATGAACGGGAACGAGTGCCAGACCACCACCAGGGTCAGGATCGCGAAGAACAGCAGCGGGTCGTTGAACCAGCCGTAGCCGGTCCAGTCACTGCGCCCGAACAGCGCCGTGGAGAACCCGTCCGGGAGCGCGTTGAACAGCCAGGTGACCAGACCGCTGGTGTCGTCGAAGATCCACTTCCAGACGATGGTGCCGGTCAGCGCCGGGGTGGCCCAGGCCAGCATCACGCAGCTGGCCACGAAGGTGGCCATCTTCCGCCCCAGCCGGTTGAGCAGCAGCCCGACCAGGGTGCCGAGGATCATGGTGAGCACCACGTTGGCCACGGCGAAGAGCACGGTGTTGCGCAGCACCGTACGGAAGAACGGGTCGCCGAGGATCTGCGCGTAGTTGGCCAGGCCGACCCACGGCCACTCGCGGTCCCCCCGTAGCTGCCGGACGCTGTTCAGCTTGTAGAAGGACATCATCACGACCTGGCCGAGCGGCCAGAGCAGCAGCACCGCGATGACCGCGAGGCAGGGCAGGAGCAGCAGGTACGGGAGGTGGTCCACGCGACGGCGCCGCCGCGCGGGGATCTCCCGCGCGGCGGCCTCGCCGGTGGCCTGGGTCAGCGTGCTCACTTGCTGTTCAAAATGCCTTCCATCTCGGTGGCGGCGTCGGCGGTGGCCTTCTCGACCGTCTTCTGGCCCTTCATGACCGAGCTGTTCATCGCCTGGGTGACCGTCTTGGTCCGGCTGACCTCGACCCACTTCGGGGTGAGCGGGGTCAGCTTGGTGTTCTGCATGGCGGTGGCGAACGCGGCCATCACCTTGTCGTTGGCGTAGTTGCCGCCGCCGACCAGGTCCTGGTAGACCGGGAAGAAGCCGAGGCTGCTGGCGAACTCCTGGTCCTTCTGCTTGCTCAGCAGCACGGTCAGGTAGTCCCAGGCCAGGTCCTGCTTCTTGCTGTCCTTCCAGAGGGCGATGTCGGAACCGCCGGCGAAGGCCGGGGCCGGCTTGCCGTCCGGGCCGGGGATGGGGAACGTGCCCCACACCTTCTCGATGTCCGGGTTGTCCTTCTTCATCGCGCCGCCCTGCCAGCTACCGGCGAACGCCATCGCGGCGTTGCCGGTAGCGAACTGGGTCCGGGCGTCGACCTCGTTCCAGCCGGCGGCGGCCGGCGGGGCGACCTTGTGGACGGTCACCAGGTCGGTCCAGAACTTGACCGCCTTCTGCGCCTCGGGGGTGTTGTAGCCGGACTTCCAGGTGTCGCCCTGCTTGGTGGCGATCTCCGCGCCGGCGGCCCAGAGGAAGGAGTAGAACGGCAGCTCCGAGTTGCCGGGCAGGGCGATGCCGTACTTGCCCGGCTTCTTGGCCTGAACGGCCTTCGCGACGGTGACCAGCTCGTCCCAGGTCGTCGGCGGCTTCACACCGGCCTCGGCGAACCAGTCCGTGCGGTAGTAGACCGCCCGCACGCCGGCGTACCACGGGACGCCGTACTGCTTGCCGTCGAGCTGGGCGTTCTTGACCAGGTCGGGGAGGATGTCCTTGCCCTCGGACCAGCCGCCGAACTTGTCCGTGACGTCGGCGAGGGCCTCCTGCGCCGCCCAGCCCTGGGTCTCGGTGTTGCCCAGCTCGGTGACGTCGGGGCCCTCCCCACCGGCGAGCGCGGCCTGGAACTTCTTCGGCGCCTCGAGCCAGGGGATGTACTGCACCACCACGTCGGTGTCCGGGTGCTTCTTCTTGAACTCCGCCTCGACGCTGTCGAGGAACTTGTTCTGGGCGTCGCCGCCCTCACCCATCATCCAGACCGTCAGCTTGCTGTTGTCCGCGGCCTTGTCGTCGTCGCCGGAGCCACCGCACCCGGCCAGCACCATCGCGGCCGAGGCCACGATGGCGGTGACCGGAGCCAGCCGCTTCCACCTGTTCACGCCATATCTCCCTCGTGCCGGTTGGCAGTAACCTTCTCCGCCGCACCTTAGTAGGAAAATTTCCTTTACAACAGGGGGTACGCGCGGCGTGGGGCGAGGCGACCGTATCGCAGCCCGAGGGCCGGGCGGCAGGGGTGATATCCGGGCAGTTCACGACAGGTGGCGCAGCAGCCGGCGGGCGCCCGACCATGAGGTCGGGCGCCCGCGAGCGTATCGAAATTGTTGCGTCAGTAGCGCGAGACGCTGCGCCGGCGGCCGACGCCGGACACCAGGGCCACGGCGATGGCTGCCAGCACGACCTGCACCAGCAGCTCCATCCAGTCGATACCCGCGGTCTCGGTCGCGATGCCCAGGGCCCGGGCCAGCACGGTGCCGAGCAGCGCGGCACCCACGCCGATCAGCATGTGCAGCCAGATCGGCATGTTCTGGCGGCCCGGAACGACCAGGCGGCCCAGAGCGCCGACGATCAGACCAACGATGATCGCGGTGATGATGCCCGTCACGGTCATGGTCGTCCTCCTCCTCAAAGACGTGTCACACGGGGGTCGTGTGTTCGCTGTCGCGACCGCTAAATTCCCTACCGGCGGAAACGCCAAACCGACTTCGCCCACCAATCCCGGCGAACGGGCCGCCAGCAGCGCTTTCACTCCGAAAGCCCGCACCCGGCCGGCCGCTTCTCGCATCGAAAGCAGTCATCCCGGGACGACGTCACAACAAGCCAGCGGACGCCCGACCGGTGGTCGAGCGCCCGCTGGTAGTTGATCGCCTCGGGTTACGGCATGTCGAGTGGATCGGGTGGGCCTACTTCTTGCCGGGAGCCTTGCCGTCCCCGGATTCGGAGGAGAGCGCCGCGATGAAGGCCTCCTGCGGGACCTCCACCCGGCCCACCATCTTCATCCGCTTCTTGCCCTCCTTCTGCTTCTCCAGCAGCTTGCGCTTCCGGCTGATGTCACCGCCGTAGCACTTGGCGAGCACGTCCTTACGGATGGCGCGGATGGTCTCCCGGGCGATCACCCGGCTGCCGATGGCCGCCTGGATCGGCACCTCGAACTGCTGACGCGGAATCAGGGTGCGCAGCTTCGCGGCGATCGTGGTGCCGTAGTTGTACGCCTTGTCCTTGTGCACGATGGCGCTGAACGCGTCCACCGGCTCACCGTGCAGCAGGATGTCCACCTTGACCAGGTCGGACACCTGCTCGCCGGAGGGCTCGTAGTCCAGTGAGGCGTACCCCTTGGTGCGGCTCTTCAACTGGTCGAAGAAGTCGAAGATGATCTCCGCGAGGGGAAGGCTGTAGCGCAGTTCCACCCGGTCGGCGGAGAGGTAGTCCATGCCGAGCAGGCTGCCCCGGCGGCCCTGGCACAGCTCCATCACCGCACCGACGTAGTCGTTCGGGGTGAGCACGGTGGCCCGCACCGTCGGCTCGTACACCTCGGCGATCTTGCCGGTCGGGTACTCGCTCGGGTTGGTGACCACGATCTCCTGGCCGTCCTCGGTGATCGCCCGGTAGACCACGTTCGGTGCGGTGGAGATCAGGTCGAGGTTGAACTCCCGCTCCAGCCGCTCCCGGATGATCTCCAGGTGCAGCAGGCCGAGGAAGCCGCAGCGGAAGCCGAAGCCGAGCGCCCCCGAGGTCTCCGGCTCGTAGACCAGCGCGGCGTCGTTCAGCTTGAGCTTGTCCAGCGCCTCGCGGAGGTTCGGGTAGTCGGACCCGTCGATCGGATAGAGGCCGGAGTAGACCATCGGCTTCGGGTCCTTGTAGCCGCCGAGCGCCTCGCTGGCCGGCCGGGAGTTGATGGTGACCGTGTCGCCGACCCGGGACTGGCGTACGTCCTTCACGCCGGTGATCAGGTAACCCACCTCACCGACGCCGAGCGCGTCGGCCTTCACCATCTCGGGCGAGATGACACCGATCTCCAGCAGCTCGTGCACGGCGCCGGTGGACATCATCTTGATCCGGTCCCGGGCCTCGATCTTGCCGTCGATCACCCGGACGTAGGTGACCACGCCGCGGTAGACGTCGTACACGGAGTCGAAGATCATCGCGCGGGCCGGGGCGTCGGCCTCGCCGACCGGCGGCACGAACTGCCGGACGATCTCGTCCAGCAGGTGCGGCACACCCTCGCCGGTCTTGCCGGAGACCTTGATGCAGTCCGCCGGGTCGCCGCCGATCAGGTGGGCCAGTTCCTCGGCGTACTTCTCCGGCTGGGCGGCCGGCAGATCGATCTTGTTGAGCACCGGGATGATGCGCAGGTCGTTCTCGAGCGCCAGATAGAGGTTGGCCAGAGTCTGCGCCTCGATGCCCTGCGCGGCGTCGACCAGCAGGATCGCACCCTCACAGGCGGCGAGCGACCGGGACACCTCGTAGGTGAAGTCGACGTGCCCCGGGGTGTCGATCATGTTCAGCACGGCGGACTCGCCGGCCCGGCCGCCCTCCCGGATGGTCCACGGCATGCGGACGGCCTGGCTCTTGATGGTGATGCCGCGCTCGCGCTCGATGTCCATCCGGTCGAGGTACTGGGCGCGCATCTGCCGGGGGTCGACCACGCCGGTGAGCTGCAACATCCGGTCGGCCAGGGTCGACTTCCCGTGGTCGATGTGGGCGATGATGCAGAAGTTCCTGATGCGCGCCGGGTCGGTGGCACCAGGAGCGTTCGCGCCGGGATCGAGCGTCGGTGGCACAGCGGTCCGTTCTGGTCGGCTGACGTGAGCGGGCCGGCGTGCCGCCGGCCCCCTCTATGCTCCCACGCCGCGCGGGAAGCCGGTCCTCCCCCGTCACTCCTGCGGCGGCTCGGCGAAGAGGGCGGCGAGCCGGGGCAGCCGCCGCCGTGCCTCCTCCTCGTCGTCGAAGTCCCAGAAGTCGTTCAGGTCGGGCACCGGGACCGGGTCCCGCTCCGCCGGCAGGTCGGTCGCGGTGGCCTTCCGGTACGCCTCCCAGGGCACCGCCAGCATGTCCTCGCACTCGAACTCCTCGCCGCTGAGCGCGGCGGCCCGGACCTGGGGCAGCTCGGCGAGCGAGTCGGGGTCGCCCACCGCGCGCGCGAACACCGCCCGGCCCTGGGTCATCAACCAGCCGCGGAAGTACTCGAAGCCGTCGTCCGAGGCACCACCGTTGATCAGGTACGCCGCCCCCCAGAGGTCGACCCGGTAGGAGGCCGAGAGCACCCGCCGCTGGTGCTGGGCGTACCCGACGATCTCCGCCGGGTCCCGCTCGGCGAGCAGGGCGACCGCGCGGGCGGCGACCGCCTCAGGCTCTCCCCCGGCGCCGGCGCGGGCCCGGTCGATCAGCTGCCAGAACTCGTCGGTCCTCATGGCTCGCCAGTCTGGCAGAGCGGACCGACGGGGACCGGCTACCGGCCCGCGCGGCGGTGGCGTGGCTGCCGGACGTCCCGACCACCCCGGGCAGGCTTCCCGAACCCGCCGGCCAGGCCGCCAACCGGTTGACAGAGTGGATGACGTGATCAGGAGCGGTGGGCGACCGGATCCGGGGCGGCATCCCGCACCGTTCTCCGGGCAGGTCGAGCTCGCCGCTGAGGGCGTCGGGGTGACCCGGTTGGAGCTCTTCCTCGACCTGGTCTTCGTGTACGCGTTCTTCGCCACGACGAACCTCATGGAGGATCGGTTCGGACCCGAGGGGCTCCTCGAAGGTGTGCTCGTGGTCCTGCTGCTCGTCCGGTGCTGGGTCGGATACCTGCTACTCGGCAACATGGTGCGGCTGGACCGGGGGATCATGCCGCCGGTCGTCTTCGGGGTCGCCGTGGTCGTGCTGCTGCTCGGGATCGCCGCGCCGGTGACGTTCATCGACCGGCCTGGAGGGCTGTTCGGGCCGCTCATCTTCGTGGTCGCCTTCGTGCTGGCCCGGCTCGGCGCGATACTGATCCTGATCTACGCCACCCGGGACACCCCGCGGGCGCCTGGACCAGCCGCACGCGCACTGCTGCCGTTGTGCGGCAGCGGTTTCCTTCTGCTCTGCGGCGCGGTGCTGCCCCATCACCTGCCCGCGAGCGTGAACGGGGGCATCGTCCGGATAGCGCTGTTCCTCTGCGCCGCGGTCGTCGACTTCTCCGCCCGGCGTGGGCTCACCACCGCCAACTGGCAGATCGTGTCCGTGGCGCACTGGACCGAGCGGCACCGGCTGCTCGTGCTCATCGCCCTCGGCGAGACGATCATCTCCATCGGCACCAGTCGCGGCCTGGCGGGCGGGCCGCCGATCACCTGGGCGGTGGTCGTCGGCTCGGTGCTGGGCCTCCTCATCGTGGCAGTGCTGTGGTGGCGCTACTTCGACATCGCCGGGCTCGCCGCCGCGCAGGCGTTGGAGCGGCACCCGGCAGCGACCCGGACCCGATTCGGCCGCGACGCGTACGGGCGCTGGCATCTGCCGCTGATCCTCGGGCTCGTCCTGCTCGCGCTCGGACTCAAGCGCGCGTTGAGTTCGGTCGAGCCCGCCACCGCCCATCGGTGGGACACCCTGAGCGTCCTCGTTCTCTACGGCGGCGTCCTGCTCTATCTGCTCGGCCTCGTGGCCCTCGAGCGCCACACCATCCGCCTGCTGGGCCGCAGCCCGCTGCTGACGATCGTCCTGGTCATCGCCCTGGTGCCGGTCGCCGTCCAACTGCCGGTGGTGTCTGCAGTGGGACTGCTCGCCGCCGTCCTCACCAGCATGGTGCTGGCCGATCTGACCGTGTTCCGTCGGCGTCACCGCGCCTTGCACGAGCTGGTCGCGCCGGCGGCGGCCCGGGCTGCCGCCACCGGGGTCGCGCCGAAGGAGCTCTTCCTCGACCTGGTCTTCGTCTACGCGTTCATTCAGGTCAGCGTCCTGATCGCTCGGCAACCGTCCGCGGCCGGGATCGCCCAGGGCCTGGCGGTGCTCATCCTGTTGTGGGTCGCCTGGCGCGAACACGCACTGCTCGGCAACTGGCTGCGCAGCGAGTCCGTCACCGCCCGGTTGAGCGTCCTGCTGATCGTGGCACTGGCCCTGCTGATCGGTATCGCCACGCCGCAGGCGTTCGAGTATGTGCCGGGTGGCCTGCCCGGTCCCTTGATCGTTGTCACCTGTTACGTCCCGCTGCGCGTGCTGCAGGTGGTCGCGTACCGGCGGATCGTCCGCAGGCAAGCCGCACCACGCGCACAGGCGCTACGGGCCAGCATCCCGGCCGCAACGGCCCTGGTGCTGCTGCTCGGTGCCGCGCTGATCACCCCGCGACCACACGGCCACGCCGAACTCGCCCCGCTCGTGGCGATCCTCTGGCTCGCCGCCATCGCCCTCGAACTCGCCGGCGGCTACCTTGCCGACTGCCGGCTCTGGCAAGTGAGCTCGGCGAAACACTGGACCGAACGCTACCTGCTGATCATCCTCATCGCACTGGGCGAAGTGATCATCTCGGCCGGCGTCGGCGTGTACCACCGCCCGATTTCCTGGCCGGTCATCGGCGCCCTGGCGGTCAGCATGATCCTGCTGGCCAGCCTGTGGTGGGCGTACTTCCACATCGACGCCGTCGCCGGATACCGGGCCGTGCAAGCCGCGACCGGCGACCAGCGCGCGGCGCTGGCCCGCGACGCCTACGCCTACCTGCACCTGCCCATGATCGCCGGCCTGATGTTGCTCGCCTTCGGCCTGCACAAGCACCTCGAACTGGTCGCCCACCCGTCAGGACCAGCGGACACACCGGTCGGGCACGCAACCCTCTTCGCCGGGGTCATCGTCTACCTCGTGGCCAACCAGGCCTTCTGGTGGCGCATCCGGCGCGAGATCCGCTGGGTTCGGATCGTCGGGATCCTGCTCACAGCGGCGCTCGTGCCGATCACCAGCCCACTGCCTCCGCCCTGGGAGTTGGCCATGCTGGCCGTGACCAGCGCCACCGTCACCCTGATCGACTCCCGCCGCAACGCGGACCTGCGGCGACAACTGCACGAACCGGCGCCGTCGACCATCCTGGCCAACCGGGGGCCCGTCGGGCCTCTCCCGTGACCCCCGCAATCCCGTAGGTCAATGGCCGCTGACCGGTTCGGGGAGAACCGACAGGGCACCATGGGACGGGTGCGCCCGATCTCGCTGCCCCCGGTGCCGTACGACGCGACGGCCGTACGACCCGACTGGGCCGCGCTGCCCGGCGGGCTGCGCGACGCGATCGCCGGTCGGCTCGGCGGTCCCCCGGCGGCGGTCCGGGTGGCGGGCGCCGGCTTCACCCGGGGCTTCGCCGCGGTGCTGACCGGTCCCGACGGCGATCAAATCTTCATGAAGGCGGCGGCGCTGGACGGGCAGCGGCACCTGGCCGACTGGTATTTCCACGAGGCGCTGATCCTGGCCCGGCTCCCCGCCGCCCTGCCGGTTCCCCGCCCGCGCTGGGCGCTCACCGAGGCCGGCTGGTACGCGCTGGCCCTGACCGCCATCGACGGGCGGACCCCCCGGCTGCCCTGGGATCAGGCCGAGCTGGACGCCGCCCTCGCCGGCTACGCCGAGGTGGCGGCCGCGCTCGCCGACCCGCCCGTGGAGCTGGTCGCGCTCGGGCTGCCCCGCCTCGCCGACCTGGCCCGCGACGACATCCTTCGCTGGGGCGAGGTGGCCGCCGGCCGCGAGCCGACGCCCGAGCTGCCGGCCTGGGCCCCGCTGCCCGAACTGGCCGCACTGGAGTCCCGCCTGCCCGGGTACGCGGCCACCGGCGGGCTGGCCCACGGCGACCTGCGGGTGGACAACCTGCTGCTGGACGCCGACGGCCGGGCCTGGTTCTGCGACTGGACCTGGCTCTGCCACGGGCCGGCCTGGTTCGACCTGGTCACCCTGCTGCTCACCGGGTACGCCAGCGGCCTGGACGTGGACGCGGCCTTCGCCGATCACCCGGCGGCGGCCGACGCCCCGGACGACGCTCTGGACGTGACGCTCGCCGCACTCGCCGGCTACTTCCTGACCAGCGCGGCGGCCGGACCGTCGACGGCGTCCCCGCACCTGCGGGTGCACCAGCGGTGGAGCGGCGAGCAGGCGCTCGGCTGGCTGGCCGCCCGGCAGGGCTGGGCACCGTCCGCTTGATCCACCCGAGGTTCCGCACGTCGCGGTATCGGCCGGCCAGGAATACCGCGACATTCCGCACGTGGAGTGGAGCCCCAACGGAGCCGTTTTGGCTCGTCCCGGCCGACCTGGTAACCTGGCTTTTCGCGCGGCGATGACGCATGCTCGTCGTGCACGTAAGCAGACCAACCCGAGCTATCAAGACGAGGCTGTCGCGTGGCGAACATCAAGTCCCAGATCAAGCGCAACCGGCAGAACGAGAAGCGCCGGCTGCGTAACAAGTCGGTCAAGTCGTCGCTGAAGACCGCCGTCCGGAAGTTCCACGAGGCTGCCGAGGCCGGCGACACCGAGAAGGCCACCGCCCTCATGCGGGACGCCGCCCGCAAGCTGGACAAGGCTGCCAGCAAGGGCGTCATCCACGCCAACCAGGCGGCCAACCGGAAGTCGGCGATCGCCAAGCGCGTCGCCTCGTTCTCGGCCTGACGAGCGCCCTCAGACCTACCGGAAGCCCCGGGGCGATGCCCCCGGGGCTTCCGCCTGTCTGCGTTCCGGGCCCGCCCTGCCCGCCGCCCCGGCACCCGCGCAGCTTTCGAAAAAGTGCTGCCTCAACGGGGCGGGAGGCAACAGTTTCGGGAAGTTGTGCGGGCCCTGAGCGTGGGCACCCAGCAGCGATGGAGCGGGGTCGGTCAGCGGAAGGGGCCGGGGCGGGGTCGGGTCGGGCGACGCTCCCCGTGGTCGGGGTGGCGCGGCGGGTCGCCGGGGCGGGCCGCGTCCGGCACCGGGCCCTGGGCGAGCACTCCGCCGGGCAGGGCCTGGGCCGTCGAGGGCACCCGGGCCCGCCCGACAGCCGGCTCCATCTGCCGACGGAAGCGGTCCCGTTCCTGTTCGGGCACCTGCGCCGCAGTGCGGATCACCATCTCGGCGACCACGTCGTTGAGCTTGACCATCGCCGCCACGACTGCCGGCAGGACCAGTACCGCCCACCAGCTGACCAGCTCGGCGAGGGCGAGCAGCACGGCGAGCGCCACCGACCCCTCGAAGAAGAGGAAGCAGAGCACCCCGCCCGGGTTGACGAAGCGCAAGCCCAGCACCCGGGCGTAGAGCGGCCGGTACCGCTCGTCATCCGTCGGCACGGTCGCCCAGGACTGGGATCGGGTCACCGGGTGCCGCCCTGCCGGGCCGCCGCGACGGAGAACACCGCCCGCTCCAGCGCGTACGCCCGGTCGTCGGCTCCGCCCTTGACCGCCGCGTTGCACTCGGCGGCCGCCCGCATCGCCTCGACCAGGCCCTCCGGCGTCCAGCCGCGCCCCTGCCGCTGCGCCCGCTCGATCTTCCACGCCGGCATGCCCAGACTGCTGGCGAGCTGGTACGGGCTGCCCCGCCCGGCGGAGGCGACCCGAGCCACCGTACGGACCCCGTCGGCGAGCGCGTCGGCGATCGGCACCGGGTCGACGCCGACGTGCAGCGCCCAGCGCAGCGCCTCCAGGGCGCCGGGAACGTCACCGACCATCGTCGCGTCGGCGACCGTGAAGCCGGTCACCTCGACCCGCCCCTTGTAGTAGCGGGCCACCGTGTCCGCCCCGATCCTCCCGTCGGTGTCCGCGACGAGCTGCGAGCAGGCGGCGGCCAGCTCCCGCAGGTCGGTGCCGACGGCGGCGATGAGCGCCTCGGCCGCGTCCTCGGTACACCTGCCCCCGTTTCGGCGGATCTCGTCCCGGACGAAGGCCACCCGCTCCCGATGCCCCTTGAGCTTGGCCGCCGGCACGACGGTCGCGCCCGCCGCACGCAGCCCGTCGGCGAACGCCTTCCCCTTCGCCGCGCCCAGGTGCAGCACCACGAGCTGCACCTCCGGGTCCGGGTTCTTCGCGTAGTCCAGCAGCGCGGCGGCCAGGTCCTTGCGGGCGTCCTGGCCGGACCGGAGCACGAGCACCCGCCGGCCGCCGAAGAGCGACGGGCTGAGCATCTCGGCGATCTCGCCCACCGTCAGGGAGCCGGCCTGGTACTCCCGGACGTCCACGTCGGGGTCGACGTCGCGGGCCCGGGCGACGGCTTCGGTGACCGCTCGCGTGGCGAGCAGCTCCTCGTCGCCGAGAACGAGCAGAATAGGGGGCAGGCTGGCGGGGGTCACGTCGCCCATACTCGCACGCGCTCCGACCGGATCGTGCCTGGTCATCGAGGACTGTGACGGCGCAGCCCGCAGTCAGCGCGAATCCAGACATTCGATTCGATCCACCTGTTATCCCCGCGAATCTGTCGGCCTTCGGTGCGGCCGCCCGGCGTCCCGGTCCGAGGCCCCGGGCCACCACCGCCAGCCCCTGCCCGGCGCGTACTGCGGCCACGTCGCCCGACGTGTCGGTCCGCAGCACCCGGGCGCCGCCCCGGCGCAGCCGGTCCAGCAGACCCTCGTTCGGATGCCCGTAGTCGTTGCCCACCCCCACCGACACCAGCGCGACGGCGGGCCGGACCGTGGCGAGGAACTCGGGATCCTGATACGCCGACCCGTGGTGGGCGACCTTGAGCACGTCGGCCCGGAGACGGTCGGGCGGCCCCGCCTCCAGCAGCGCCCGCTGCTCCTCGGTCTCGGCATCGCCGGCCAGCAGGATCCGTACCCCGGCCACGGTCGCCGTCAGCACCAGGGAGTTGTTGTTCGGGTCCGACCGGCTGCCCCGCAGCGGGTACGGCGGCCCGAGGGCGGCCAGGTCCGCTCCCCCGGCCCGCCAGCGCCAGCCCACCGGCACGGTACGCAGCGCGGCGCCGCCACCGCGCGCGGCCTGCCGTACCTGGGCGACGCCGAAGGGTGGCTCGGCCCACTCCGGGGTCACCACCTCCACCACCCGCCGGCCCCGGAACACCCCGGCGATCCCGCCCACATGGTCGGCGTGGAAGTGGCTGACCACCAGCAACGGCACCTCCCGTACGCCGAGCCGGCGCAGGCACCCGTCCACGCCGGACGGTTCCGGGCCGGCATCGACCACCACCGCCCTACCGGCGGCCACCGGCAGCACGACGGCGTCCCCCTGCCCCACCGCGCAGGCCACCACCACCCAGCCCGGCGGGGGCCAGCCGGGGGCCAGCAGCCGCACGGGCAGTGTGCCGAGCACCACCGCGACCACGCCGACCGCGACCAGCCGGCGCAGCAGCGGCCGCCGGATGGCCAACAGCAACGCCACGGACAGTGCCGCGAGCAGCAGGGCTCCGCTCACCCCACCCGGCCAGGGCAGCGCCCCGGCGGGCAGTCGCGCGCCCTGCCCGGCCACCAGCACCAGCCACCGGGCCGGCCAGCTCGCCAGCCAGGCGGCGAACTCGGCACCCGCCGGCCAGACTGGCGACACCACGGCCGCGGCCACCCCGAGCACGGTGGCGGGTGCGACGGCCGGCACGGCCAGCAGGTTCGCCGGCACCGCGACCAGGCTCACCGTCCCCGAGAGACCGGCGATCACCGGACCGCAGGCGAGTTGCGCGGCGGCCGGCACGGCCAGGGCCTCGGCCAGCCCCGGCGGTACGCCCCGACGGCGCAGCGCGTCCCGCCACCCGGGGGCGAGCAGCAACAGCCCGCCGGTGGCGCACACCGACAGCGTGAACCCGGCGTCGCCGGCCAGTTCGGGGTCGACCAGCACCAGCACGGTGACGGCGGCGGCGAGGGCGGGCAGCGCGGCCCGGGACCGGCCGGCGGCGAGCGCGGCCAGCCCGATCGCGCCCATCGCCGCGGCACGGACCACGCTCGGAGACGGGCGGACCAGGATGACGAACCCGACCAGGGCCAGCACGCAGAGCCCGGCGGCCGTCCGGGGACCGGCCCGGGCCCAGCGGGCCAGCAGCAGCACCGCCCCGACGACGATGGCGACGTTCGAGCCGGACACCGCGTTCAGGTGTGTCATGCCGGTGGTCCGAAAGTCCTCCTCGACGGTCGGTGGCAGCCGGCTGGTGTCCCCGACGACCAGCCCGGGCAGCAGGCCGCCAGGCTCGTCGGGGAGC
>NZ_JAPDPH010000250.1 GCF_026013475.1 Micromonospora yasonensis
TCGTCGACGTCTGGGCCACGGCCCGGCACCGGCTGGGAGAGTTCGCCGTGCTGCACACGCTCGGCGCCAACCCCTGGCTGTTGGCCCGGGCGCTGCTGGCCGAGCAGACCTTCCTCGCCGGGATCGGGGTCGGCGTCGGGTTGCTGTTGGGTGCTGTGGTGGGCGTGACGATGGCCCCGCTGGTCATCCTCACCCCCTCGGCCAGCAGGCCCGTGCCCGAGGCGGCCTTCGTGCTGCCCTGGGCACCGATCGGGCTGACCGCGTTCGGGCTCTTGCTGGCGGCGCTGGCCTTCAGCGCGTTCATCGCACTCGGCATCCGGCAGCGGGTGGCGGTGGCGCAGATGCGGATCGGGGGAGACCGGTGATCGGGTGGGGTGGAGCGACGACCACGAGCGGGGAGACGGCGGAATGAGCATTGGCGCGGTCGCCCGCCGGGTCCGGGCGTACGGTGGGCAGTTCCTGCTGCTCGCGGCGCTGGCGGCGGTCGTCATGCTGCTGATCAGCGCAGTGCCGCGGGTGGTGAACTGGCGCACCGATCAGGGCCTGCGGACGTTGCTGGCCAGCCAACCGGCTGAGAAGCGGGACGTGACGTACTCGACCGGGGAGCCGATCTTCAACGCTGGGAACGGCACCTCCTTGATGGCGGCGTTCGAGGCCGACCTGCCGAGGAAGCAGGCCGAGATGCCGCCGGACGTGCGAAGGTTGGTCGATCAGCGGTGGTTCACCGCGGAGACCGACCCGGGCCGGGTCACGGGCCCGGATCTGGCGGCGAAGAACCTCCTGGTCGACCTCGGTCTGCGGAACATGCCGGGGATCGCGGAGGCCGGCACGCTGACCGAGGGACGCTGGCCGGACAAGGGGGCGGAGGCCGGACAGCCGGTGCAGGTGGCGCTGGCCGCCGAGGTGGCGACCAAGCTGAACCTGCGGGCTGGCAGTGAACTGACCCTCGCCGGTCCCGAGTCGCCGACCTCGGGAGGCGCCCCGGACCCCGTCCGGGTCTCCGTGGTGGGCGTCTTCGAGCCTCGCGAGCGGGGCGACGGCATCTGGCAGGGCCTGCCCTCGATCCTGCGGGTGGTCGAGCCGCAGGGGGACGCGGAGCCGTTCATCGCGCTCGGCGTCGTCGACGGTGTCGCGCTGGACCACCTGTCCGCCGACGGCTGGGGCCTGTGGTTCAGTTGGCGCTACCGCCTCGGCACCGAGGACGTAACCGCTCGGGAGGTGCCCGGGCTCATCGAAAACCTCCAGCGGATGAGCCGGGAGGCGCAGGGCTTCACGTTCGTCCAGGGCCTGGATATTCCGCTGCGGGAGTTCATGACGGCGGTGGCCGCCGCCCACACCGTACTCGCGGTGATCGCGGCCGGTGTGCTGGCGACCCTGGCCGGACTGGTCGTGCTGGCCGCCGGCCTGACCGTCCGGCGGCGTCGGGCCGAGTTCGCCCTGCTGCGTGCCCGGGGCGGCACGGTTACCGCCGGAGTACGCCGCAGCCTCGCCGAATCTCTGTTGGTGGTGGTGCCCGCCGCCGGTTTGGGCTGGTTACTCGGAAACCTGGCACCCGGGTCACCCGGCGACACCGCGGCGATCGCCGTGGTTGTGGTAGTCCTCGTCACCCTGGCGCTGCCGGTGGCGACCCTCGCGGCGCCGACCGGGGTTGCCGGGCGACGCGACCTGATCAAGCTACGTCCCTCGGTGCGCCGGATGACGGCGGAGGTGAGTCTGCTGCTGCTCGCCGTGCTCGCGGTCGTGCTGCTGCGCCGCCGCGGCCTCGTCCTCGGTGAGATCGATCCGCTGTTGGTCTCGGTCCCGGTGCTGCTCGCCGTCGGTGCCGCGGTGCTGGTCGTGCGGCTCTATCCGTGGCCGCTGCGGCTGGTCAGCCGGCTCGCTGCCCGGGCGCGCGGCAGCGTCGCCTTTCTGGGCACCGCCCGTGCCGGCCGCGCCGTCTTCACCACTCCGCTGGTGGTCGTCGTCCTGGCCCTCGCGACCGCGGCGTTCTGCGCGGTTGTCGCCGCTGGCATCGAAACGAGCCGGGACGATGTGGCCAGCCGGCGGGTGCCCGCCGACGCGCTGATCCGGGCAGAACGGATCGCGCCGGAGACCGGGGCGGAGCTGGAACGGCTGCCCGGGGTGCGAGCGGCCGCACCGGTGCTGACGGAGGCGGGCCAGCGCCTGTCGAAGGATGCGATCGGCGCGGATCCCCGGCTCGGCGAGGTCAGCGTGGTGCTGGTCGACGGGCCGGCCATGGCCCGGGTGCTCCGCGAGTCCGGGATCGGTATGACCGTACCCGCGGCCCTGCTCGGCTCTGGCGCGCAGCCCGGTCCGCTGCCCGCGGTGGTCTCCCCGGCCGTGGCCACCGACCTGGCCGCCGCCGGCCTGGACCGCTCGGCTTTCGTCATGGTGCAGGGCCAGCGGTACGAGTTCCGGGTGGCCGACCGGGCGGAGAGCTTCCCGATGCTCCGAGCGGGAAGCAGCCGATTTGTCGTCCTGCCCTGGCAGTCCCTGCCCCGGCGCGACTACCCGGCCGTGCCGACCGGTTTCCTGGTCGCCGGCAGCGACCTCGACGTCGAACAGTTGCGCCAGGTGGGTAACGCGGGTCAGTCCCGATTCCAAAAGGACGGGACGGTCGCCGGCCAGGAGCCGCCTCGCGAGGTGGAGGTCCTCACCTGGGCGGAGACCCGCCGGCAGCTGGGCGAAGGCAGCGCGAACGGGGTTCTGGTCTTCGGCTTCGCCGCCGGCACCGTCGCCGGAACGGCGCTGGGTCTGCTGGCGATCGCGTTCGTGGTGCTGGCCGGCGCCCGGGCCCGGGGTCAGGTGCTGTCCCGGTTGCGCACCCTCGGTCTGTCCCGCCGGCAGTGGCGGGGGCTGTTGCTGGTGGAGCTCGGTCCGGCGGTCAGCGTGTCGGTGCTCACCGGCGCGCTGGTCGGGGCGCTGCTGCCACTGCTGCTCACCCCGGTGCTCGGCCTGTCGACCTTCACCAGCGGCGCCCCGGTCCGGGTGGCGTTCGAGCCCCGCCTGGTCGCCGGGGTCGTCGCGCTCGGGGCGGTCGCCCTCGGCTTCGCAGTCGTCGTCGAGGCCCTGAACAACCGCCGGCTGCGCCTCGGCGAGGTGCTCCGGCTCGGAGAGGAGAGCTGATGACCGCTACCGCACAGACCCCCGTCGTGCCGGACCTCGCCGCCCTGCAGCACCGGGCCGCTCAGCGTGCCGCTGAGCGAGCCGGCGGCCAGGACCGGCTGCGCGGGCACATCGTCTGCGACGGCCTGGTCCGCATCTTCAAGACCGAGGGGGTGGAGGTGGTCGCCCTGCAAGGGCTCGACCTGGTCATCGACCGGGGTGAGCTGGTCGCGATCGTCGGCGCCTCCGGGTCCGGAAAATCCACCCTGCTGAACATCCTCTCCGGGCTCGACACCCCGACCGCAGGCATCGCCCGGGTCGCGGAGTACGACCTGCTCAACCTCTCCGCCAAGCGCCGCGTGAGCTATCGACGGGAGATGGTCGGCTTCGTCTGGCAGCAGACCGGGCGCAACCTGCTGCCGTACCTGACCGCGCTGGAGAACGTTGAGCTGCCGATGCAGCTGGCGGGCCGTGGCGGCGGTCGCCGGGCCCGGCGCGAACGGGCCCGCCAGCTGCTCGACCTGGTCGGCGTCGGCTACTGCGCGGACCGGAAGCCCAGCCAGATGAGCGGTGGCGAGCAGCAGCGCTGCGCGGTCGCCGTGGCGGTGGCCAACGACCCGGAGGTGCTCTTCGCCGACGAGCCGACCGGTGAGCTGGACGAGGCGACCGGGGCCGAGGTCTTCGCCGCGCTGCGGGCCATCAACGCCGAGCTGGGCGTCACCATCGTGGTGGTCACCCACGACCACGCCGTGGCCGGCCAGGTCCGCCGGACCGTCGCCATCCGCGACGGCCGGACCTCCTCGGAGGTACGCCGCACCGCGCGGATTGCCGCGGACGGCAGCACCGAGCTGGTCTCCGAGGAGTACGCGGTGCTCGACCGCACCGGCCGGATGCAACTCCCGGCGTCCTTCGTGGACGCCCTGTCCCTGCGCGACCGGGTCCGGCTCAACCTGGAACCCGACCACGTCGAGGTGCGGCCCGGCGACCGGGCGCACGCCGAGGAGAACGAGTCATGAGCGAGCAGCCCACGGTGGCGCCGGTCCGGGTCGCCACCACCGACGAGGTGGTCCGGGTGGAGGGGGTGAGCCGCACCTTCGGCAAGGGCGAGCACGCCGTGCACGCGATACAGGACGTCTCCTTCTCGGCCGGCCGGGGCGAGCTGGTCGCCGTCCGGGGCCGCTCCGGCGCCGGCAAGACCACCCTGCTCAACCTGGTCGGCGGGCTGGACCGGCCGGACACCGGCCGGGTCCGGGTGGCCGGGCACGAGGTGACCTCGGCGAGCGAGCGGGAGCTGCTGGCGCTGCGCCGGGGGACCGTGGGTTTCGTCTTCCAGACCTTCGGCCTGGTGCCGATCCTGTCCGCGGCGGAGAACGTCGGGGTGCCGCTGCGGCTGGCCAAGGTGCCGGCCGCGGAGCGGGAGCAGCGGGTGGCCGTGCTGCTGGAACTGGTCGGGCTGGGCGGGCACGCCGCGCAACGCCCGTACGAGCTGTCCGGTGGGCAGCAGCAGCGGGTGGCCGTGGCCCGGGCCCTGGCCAACGAGCCGGATCTGCTCATCGCCGACGAGCCGACCGGCCAGCTCGACTCGGAGACCGGCCGTTCGATCATGGACCTGCTCCGGGCCGTGGTGCACGCCAAGGGGATGACCGCCCTGGTCGCCACGCACGACCCGGCCCTGATCGAGATGGCCGACCGCACCCTCACCCTCCGGGACGGCCGCCTCGTGCCCGACTGACCGCCGTTCAGCCAGCCCTCCGGCGGCGGTGGTAGGCGACGGTGAGGGCGAGCAGGAGGGGGCCCCAGAGGAGGAGGGGGAGGTAGCAGCCCACCAGGAGGACGAAGCCGGGCGGGGAGAAACCCAGGTCGTTGCCGCGCACGGCGCGCCGCCGGGGTGGTGATCGGTGCCGGCGGGACCGGGAGCACGGGCGGCTCCGTGCCGAGCTCAGCCGCCGCCCCCGGCCAGCAGATCCTGCTCGCTGCCGCCACCACCGCGGAGAAGACCCCCGCCGAGTCCGGCACCTACTGGTACCTCCGGACCGAGTCCACCGACTGGCGGTCGGAGAGCTGGACCCGGCGCGACGGCCGGACCTGGGTACGCGGAGACAAGACCGGCGGCACGGTGATGGAACTTCCCCTGCCCACGCCGTTCCGGCTCGGCGGCCCGGACGTGACCTTCGACCAGCTTCAGGAGCTGCCGACCGAACCGGCCGCGCTGAAGCAGTGGATCGCCCGGTCGGTGCGCAACAGCGACGTGCGGACGAGTGCCGGGAAGCCGGACGCCGCCATGCGGGAGCAGATGGTCTTCGACGGCCTGTTCTCCCTGGTCGCCCAGCTGCCCGCCCCGCCCAAGGTCCGCGCCGCCGCGTTCCACGCCATCGCCGCGTACCCCGAGGTGGCGAGCACCGGGGCGACCGATGGTGGGGAGGGCTTGCTGATCCGCCTGGGCGCGGGATCGGCGGCCCGGTTGGTCATCGACCCGGCCACCGCGCGGATCCGGAAGACCAGCTTCTACGTCACGGCGGACGGTGCCCGGATCTCGAGGGAAGGCGACGGCATGTTCGCGCTGACCGCGGAGTGGACCGACCGGCTGCCGAGGTAACGGTCCAGCACGGGGTGGTGGCCGGGCCGGGGCGGACCCGGCCACCGCCCCGGCCTGCCGGGCATGGTCAGGCATGGATGGGAGTCGGAGTTCCGTCGCCGGCCCGACCGTCGGAGAAGCCCTGCCCGTTCCCGGGCGAGGATGGGTGGTCGGGCAGGAGGCGGATCACGCCGATCGCGGCGAGTGTCGAGATCACGGCCGCCACCAGGCAGCCGGCCTGCAGTCCGTCGTAGAAGGCGGCGCTCGCGGCCGAGGCCAGGGTGCTGGCCTGCGCGGGGAGCCCGGTGGCCGCGAGCTGGTCGGCGGTGGTCAGCGCCGCCCCGATCGAGTCGCGGGCCGTGGCCGCGGCGGCCGGGGGCAGCTCACCGTCGAGTCGGGTGAGCCCGTGCTGGTAGAGCGACGCGAAGATGCTGCCGATGACCGCGACGCCGAGCGTTCCGCCGACCTGCCGGGTGGCGTCGTTGACCGCCGAACCGATCCCGGCCTTGGCGGCCGGCACGACGCCCATGACGGCCTCGGTCGCCGGGGCGCTGGTCAGCCCGAGTCCGCCACCGAGCAGCACCATCTGGGCGGCGATCTCCGGATAGCCGGTGGTGCTGCTCAGCGTCGAGATCCAGGCGTAGGCGAGCCCGAGCAGGAGAAGGCCGGCGGCCACCACCCGGCGCGTGCCGACGCGTACCGCCAGCCGGGTGCCGAGCACCGAGCCGCCGGCGATGCACACCGCCACCGGGGTCAACCGCACCCCGGTCTCGAACGCCGAGTAGGCCCGGAGGAACTGGAAGTACTGGGTGATGAGGAAGATGAAGCCGAACAGGTTGAAGAAGGCGACCGTCACCGCGCCGCTGGCCGCACTGAACCGCAGGTTCGTGAACAGCCGCACGTCGATCATCGGATGGGCCACCCGCCGCTCCCGGAGGACGAGTGCGGTGGCCAGGAGCGCGGCCAGCAGCCAGCCGGCCACCGAGCGGGCGGAGCCCCAGCCCTGGTCCGGTGCCTCGATGAGGGTCCACACCAGCGCGCCGACGGCCAGGCTCGACAGGGCGAGACCGGGCACGTCGAGCGGCGGGGTGGCGGGGTCGCGGGAGGTGGGCACGATGGCGACGGTCAGCGCGGCGGCGAGCGCCGCGGGCGGGGCCATGGCGAGGAAGACACTGCCCCACCAGAAGTGCGCCAACAGCCAGCCCCCGACGATCGGGCCGACCGCCACGCCGAGGCCGGTGACGCCTCCCCAGATGCCGATGGCGACCGCCCGAGGGCCGCGCTCGGTGAAGACGTTGGTGAGGATCGACAGGGTGGTCGGATAGATCATCGCCGCGCCGACGCCCATGACCGCTCGTACCGCGATCAGGTGGTCCGCCGTGCCGACCACCGCCCCGACCGTGGTGGCGAGCGTGAACAGGGCCAGGCCGGCGACGAGCATGCCGCGCCGCCCGAAGCGGTCACCCAGGCTGCCAAAGGCCAGCACCAGCGCGGCGAACGCCAGGTTGTAGGCGTCGACGATCCACTGCAGCTCACGGGTGTCGGTGTGCAGTTCGCGGACGAACGTGGGCAGCGCCACGTTCACGATCGTCGTGTCCACGTTGATGGTGAACACGGCCAGGCAGAGCAGCACCAGCAGGAACCACGGCGACCGCCGTGACGGTTGATCAGCCATGGACAAGAAAATAAAGCATCTGGTTTAGAAAATAAAGCGAATGCTAGGATCGGCCCATGCGCTCGTACGGTCAGTTCTGCCCGGTGGCCCGCGCCGTGGACGTGCTCGGCGACCGGTGGACGATGCTGATCCTGCGCGAGCTGCTCATTCGGGACAGCCGCTACTCGGACCTGCGGGACGCCCTGCCCGGCATCGCCACCAACCTGCTCGCCGAGCGGCTCCGGCAACTGGAGGGTGACGGACTGGTGCAGCGGGTCGGGCTGCCCCGGCCCGCGTCAGCCGTCGTTTACCAGCTCACCGAACGCGGCCGCGAGGTGGAGCCGGTGATCCACGCGCTCGCGCGGTGGGGCGCGCCGCTGCTGTCCGGCGGGCAGGGGGAGGACACTTTCCGCAGCCACTGGTTGCGGCTGGCCGCGCCACTGCTTCTCGACGGCGCCGACCTGACGGACCTGGAAGGGCTGACCGTCCTGGTGCACGGCGGCGACGCGCCCGTGCTGATGGTGGTGGAGGCCGGGCGGCTGGACGTCCGGCCGGCGCCGTCACCCTGCACCGCGGACGTGGAGCTGACCGGTGCGCCGTCGGCGCTGGTCGACTTCCTCCGTGGCGGCAGCGATGCCGGGGTGACGGTCGCCGGCTCGGACCAGGCGGTCACGGCGTGGCGCGCTGCGCTCGACCGGTCCCGTTCCCTCGCCTAGCCGACGGTCACCTCCAGCAGCAGCGCCTGCTCGGGATGCAGCGCGGGCAGCTGGAGCCCCACGACGCCCAGCGCCGCACCGCTCAGCGTCACCCCGTCGCTCGATGCCAGCCAGCCCGGCGGGGTCAGCTCCAGCAACGCCGGCTCCGGCACCCCAGCCGGCGGCCGCACCCGGTAGCGCCGCGCCGGGTCCAGCCCCGGCAGGCGCACCGCACCCGGCACCTGGGCCACCGAGGTGGCCAGCCGGGAGATCGCGTACACCGCGTGCGAGCGGTCGGGGGCGACCACGCCGTGCGCCTGGACGGCCGGATCGGGATGGTCGACCCGGACCACCCGGCCGGCGTGCAGCAGCGGCCGGAGCCGCTTGTGCAGCGCCACCCAGGCGGCGAGTTCGGCCCGCTCGGCGGCGGTGATCCCGCTGATGTCCCATTCGATGCCGAGGTGCCCGAAGAGCGCGGTGACCGCCCGGAAGCCCAGGCCGTGCACCCGGTGGGTGGTGTGCGAACGCTCCGGTCCGATGTGGGTGCCGACCAACTCGGGCGGGAGCAGCAGGCCGGTCCAGCGCTGGATGGACAGCCGCTCCAGCGCGTCGTTGCAGTCGCTGGCCCAGATCCGGTCGGTGCGGCGGAGGATCTCCAGGTCGACCCGGGCGCCGCCGGACGAGCAGCTCTCGATCTCCACCCCGGGGTGCCGGGCGCGCAGCTCGTCCAGCAGCCGGTAGACCGCCACGGTCTGCGCGTGCACCCCGGGCCGGCCGGCGTGCCCGGCCTCGGTGAGGTCCCGGTTGTGGTCCCACTTCAGGTAGGCGATCCCGTCGTGCTCCGTCAGCACCGCGTCGAGCCGGCCCAGCAGGTGGGCGTACGCGTCCGGGTGGGCCAGGTCGAGCACCTGCTGGTGCCGCCACTCCGGTGGCAGCCGGCCGGGGGTCTGGAGCACCCAGTCCGGGTGGGCCCGGAACAGGTCCGAGTCCGGGTTGACCATCTCCGGCTCGACCCAGAGCCCGAACTGCATCCCGTGCTCGCGGACGTGGTCGATGAGCGGTTGCAGCCCGTCGGGCCACACGTCGTCGTCGACCCACCAGTCGCCGAGCCCGGCCCGGTCGTGCCGGCGGCCCCGGAACCAGCCGTCGTCCAGCACGAAGCGTTCCACGCCGACCTCGGCGGCCCGGTCGGCGAGGCCCTTGAGCCGGTCCAGGTCGTGGTCGAAGTAGACCGCCTCCCAGACGTTCAGGGTCACCGGGCGCGGGCTGCGCGGGTGCTGCGGGCGGGCCCGCAGGTGGGTGTGCAGTACGTCGCTGAGCCCGTCCAGCCCGGCGGTGGAGTGCACCGCGTACAGCAGGGGCGTGGCGTACTCGTCGCCGGGGCCGAGCACGATCTCGCCCGGGGTGAGCAGTTCGCCGCCGCCCAGGGTGGACTCGCCGGTGGGTCGGCGCTCGGCGACGGTGACGTGGTCGCCGCTCCACGCGGTGTGCACCGCCCACACCTCGCCGTGCCCGAAGCCGAAGCCCGGGGTGCCGGCGACCAGCAGCAGCGTGGCGTCGTGCCCGGTCCGGCCGTGCCGGCCCTCGGTCTTCAGTGGCAGCACATCGTGGACTTCCCGGTGCACCAGCCCGTCCGTCTCCATCTCACGGAGCGCCTGAGTCAGAACCTTCTCGCTGA
>NZ_JAPDPH010000251.1 GCF_026013475.1 Micromonospora yasonensis
TGTTGATCAGCTGGTTGAGGCCCTCCAGCGCGTAGTACTCGCACTGGATGGGGATCAGCACCTCCTGGGCGGCGACCAACGCGTTGACGGTCAACAGGCCGAGCGAGGGCGGGCAGTCGATGAAGACGTAGTCGAAGTGCCCCGGGTAGGCCGCGATGGCCCGAGCCAGCCGGGACTCCCGCGCGACCACCGAGACCAGTTCGATCTCGGCGCCGGCCAGATCGATGGTGGCCGGAACACACCACAGGTTCGGGATGCCCTCGACCGTCTGCGCCACCTCCTCCAGCGGCACGCTGTCGATCAGGCAGTCGTACACGTCGGGCACGCCGGTGTGGTGCGGGACGTTGAGCCCGGTGGAGGCGTTGCCCTGCGGGTCGAGGTCGACCACCAGGACCCGGTTGCCGTGCAGGGCGAGTGCCACCGCCAGGTTCACCGTGGTCGTGGTCTTACCCACGCCGCCCTTCTGGTTGGCGACGCACATCACCCGGGTCCGCGCGGGACGAGGCATGGTCACCTCGCCACTGGGATTCAGGATCTGCACGGCGCGCATCGCCTCCATAGCCAACGGTGGGTCATCCTCTTCGCGCGTCGGGGTTTCACGTGAAACGTACGTGCTGGCGGCGGCTCCCGTCGCGTAGCCGGCGGCCGGTGGCGTGTCGGACGGGACCACCACGCCGGTTACCACGTCCGGGGCCGCCTGCGGGGTGGGCTGGTGCGGGACCCCCGAAACCGGCTGCTGCGGTTCGTACCGGCCGGCGACGGCCGCGTTGCCCCGCGCCGGGGCCGGGCGGGCGTTGGGCGCGTTCGCCGGTCCACCCGTCGGGTCGTGCGGCTCGCGCGACAGCGGGACGTTCGCCGGCACGGAGGAGGTCGGCCGGCCGGGCACGTCCTGGCGTCCCGCCGGATCACCCTCCGGCCGCTGCGGGAACGGACCGCGCGAGTCGTCGCTCACCGGCCAACCCTGGTAGTCGGTTTCACGTGAAACGGGATCGCCTGCCGAGGGTCGCCCTTCAGGCCCGGTCACCCGTGGATCGTCGTACCTGCCGTCGTCATGCACCTGTCATCCCTGCCCGCTCCGGATGGTCGGTCCGCACCCGTCAAATCAGGCCTCCGCGTTCGCGACGCGGCGTCACACGGCCCGGCGGGAACGGTCGGGTTCGGGTGCCACCCGGCACCGCCGTTCCACACTATCGACGCGCGGCCAGCCTACGGCGCACGGGCGCAGCCGGTCCACGTCGGGTTCTGATCGATCCACTCGCTCGCGCCCGATACGAGGACCGAACCGGCACCCGAAAAGCCTTGCGGAGTCAGCGATCGCGGCCGCGGTCCCCACGGCGGCGACCACCTCGCGAGCGCTTCGGTCCCTTCTTCCGTGCCGGGCCGACGATTCGCTCCCGCACCACCTCGATCACCGTCGCCGGCGGGTCGATCACGCCAACCCCGGCACGATGCAGTTCCGGCTCGCTGCCGCCGAGCCGGGCCACGGCCGCACCGTGCTCGGTGACCTCCTCGGCCGCCGAGGCGCCCTTGAGGGCGACCAGGCGACCGCCGGCGACCGCGAGCGGCAGGCACCAGGCGGCGAGCCGGTCCAGCGCGGCCACCGCCCGGGCGGTCACGATGTCGGCGCTGAGCGGCGGGATGTCACGCGTACCGGCAGCCGCCTCCTCCGCCCGGCCGCGGAACACCCGGACCGTCCGGGTCAGCCCGAGTTGCTCCACCGCCTCGACAAGGAAGGCGGTCCGCCGGGCCAACGGCTCGACGAGCGTGACGGTGAGGTCGGGCCGGGCGATCGCCAGCACCAGGCCCGGCAACCCGGCGCCGGAGCCGACGTCGATGACGCTCGCGCCCTCGGGGATCCGCTCGGCCGCCGCCGCGCAGTTGAGCAGGTGCCGCTCCCAGATCCGCGGCGTCTCACGCGGGCCGATCAGGCCGCGCAGCACGCCCTCGGTCGCCAGCAGTTCGGCGTACGCGGCGGCCAGGTCGAGCCGGTCGCCGAAAAGGGTACGCGCGGCGACCGCCAGCTCCGGCGGCAACGTCACGTCGGCCGGTACGGGACGGTCGCCCGCCGCCGGCTCGACGAGCCGATCGCCACCGTCCAGGAAGGACGGACCGGACGCGACCGCGGCTGCCGCCGGCTCGGCGAACACGGGATCAACGGAACCCACCGGAGCGATCGGGGTCGCACTCTCCACCGGCCCCGGGGCGGCCGGCTCGCCGGAGAAGGTGGGGTCGACCGGCGCCTCCGGATCCCCTGGGTGAGCCGCGTCCACGGACCCGCCCGGCTCACCGGAGAAGGCCGGGTCCGCCGGGATCGAGGGCGGGCCGGCGACCGACGAGTCCGCCGCCGGGACGGCGTCCCCGTCGGAGAAGACCGGGTCGACGGTGGGGTCCGGCGGCTGCACAGGCGACGGCCCGGGCGGCGCACCACCCGGGCCGGACACGGCACCCGCCGTCGTCTCGTCGTGGGTCACCCCGTCAGTCCACCGGCCGGACGACGATGCGACGGTTCGGCTCGACGCCCTCGGACTCGCTCTCCACACCGCTCATCGCGTTCACCACGTCATGCACGCACTTGCGCTCGAACGCGGACATCGGCTCCAGGCGCACCGGCTCGCCGTACTCCTTGACCTTCTCCACGGCGTTGCGGGCGACGGCGGCGAGTTCCTTGCGCCGGGCGGCCCGGTAGCCGCCGACGTCGAGCAGCAGGCGGCTCGGCGAACCGGTCTGCCGAAAGACCGCCAGCCGGGCCAGCTCCTGAAGCGCTTCCAGGGTGGCACCGCGCTGGCCGATCAGGCTCTGCAGGCGGTCGCCCACCACCTCGACCACCGGACGGCCGCTGGCGACCAGCTCGTCGATGTCGCCGTCGTAGTCGAGGATGTCGAGCAGGCCTTCGACGTAGTCGGCCGCGATCTCGCTCTGCCGGAACAGGTCGCCTTCGGCCGGGGCCTTCTTCTCCCGGGCACCCGACTCGGCCTGGGTCTCCTCGGCCTCGTCCGTGGCGGCCGGCACGCTCTCCTCGTCCACGGACGCGTCGGCGCTGGGGATGCTGGTGTCGGTCACGGTGTCATCTCCGTACTCGCTCGGCCGGACCGTCGGGTCCGCTGGTCTCCCGAGGGCCGGCAGAAGTTTCGCCGGTGCCCTCGGGCACGTCTGTACGGGCAGTTTCGCCCGTGACCGCGCTCCGCGCGGCGGTTCCGGCCCGGCGCCGACCGAACGGCGGCAGCTCGGGGGCCGGAACGGGCCGCCACCGGGAACCCGGCGACGGCCCGGAAGGCTCAGCCCTGCCGCTTGGCGGGGCGGCCCTTCTTCGGGTTGACCGGCTTGGCGCCGGGCTTCGGGGCAGCAGCCTTCGGCGCGGCCGCCGGGGCCTTCGCCGCCGGCTGGGCGGTCTTGCGACCAAGCAGGCCGCCGCTCTTGGCGACCGGCTGGCCGTTCCGCGCGGCGGTGCCGGTCTTCGCGGCGGTGCCGGTCTTCGGGGGCACCAGCGGGGGGAACTTGCGCAGGACCCACTGCTGCTGGCCGAGCGTGAACAGGTTGTTGGTGACCCAGTAGATGATCACGCCGATCGGGAAGATCGAGCCCGACACCAGCAGCGAGACCGGGATGCCGTAGAGCATCAGCCGCTGGACCATCCGCTGCTGCGGGTCCTCCGCCCAGCCGGTCTTGAGGATCATCTGACGGCTGGTCAGGTAGGTGGTGGCGATCATGATGAGCACCAGGACGCCGGCGACGAGCTTGACCGTGTTGGTGTTCGCCCCCAGCCGGGCCAGCTCGTCGGCGGTGGAGCCGAAGCGGCCGGAGATCGGGGCGGTGAAGAGCTTGGCGTTCGAGGCGCTGTTGAACTGGTCGATTGTCCAGCCGTACAGGGTCTTCTGGCTGTTGCCCGGGTTCAGCCGCTTGAGGGTGTGGAACAGGCCGAGGAAGACCGGGATCTGGAGGAACATCGGAAGGCAGCCCATCAGCGGGTTGGCCTTTTCCTTCCGGTAGAGCTCCATCATCTCCTTCTGGAGCGTCTCCCGGTCACCCTTGTGCTTCTCCTGGAGCTCCTTGACCTTGGGCTGGAGCGCCTGCATCGCCCGCTGCGACTTGATCTGCTTGACGAAGACCGGGAAGAGGATCACCCGGACGGTGACCACCAGGAAGATGATGGCGAGAATCCAGGACCAGTTGGTACCGACCATGGCCTCGACCGGAACCCCGATGGCGTCCCAGGCCGAGTGCCAGGTCAGCAGGATCCACGAGATCGCGTAGTAGATCCAGTCGAGACTAAACACTCAGGCTCCAGTCACGTCGGCACGGCGGCGGTCGCCCGGCTCCGGCACCGGGTCGTATCCACCTGGGTGGAAGGGGTGGCAGCGCGACAGCCGCCGGACCGTCAACCAGGCTCCCCGCAGCGCACCGTGCCGGGATACCGCTTCGACGGCGTAGGCACTGCACGACGGGTAGAACCGGCAGCGGGCCGGCAGTGCCGGACTTATCCACCGACGGTACCCGTTGATGGGCACCAGCAGCATGCGGGCACCGGTAGTCGGCCGCGGCGCGGCGGTCCCACCGTTCACCGGGACCGCCGACCCCGGGGAGCCCGCGCCGCGGCGATGGCCGCGTCCAGGTCCGCCTCGAGCCGGGCGTAGGACGCCTCGGCGGCCTGCGGCAGGGCCCGGACCACCAGGGTGCTCCCGGCGGGCAGGTCGGCGAGGCGCTCGCGGACCAGGTGGCGGAGGCGACGCCGGACCTTGTTGCGGACCACGGCGTTGCCCACGGCCTTGGACACGACGAAGCCGGCGCGGCTCGGTACGGAGGTCTCCGCACCGCTGTTCCGCGCCGGCTCCGGCGAGGTTGTCGCGGGGTGTCCGGTCCGCTCGGGGAGGGTCAGGTGGACCACGACGACGCCACGTCCGACGCGTCGGCCACCCCGGACCGCCGCGGCGAAGTCGCTACTGCGCCGCAGTCGCTGCGCGGCGGCCAGCACGACAGCCCACGTCCCCGGACCGGACCGGTCGGCCTCAGGCCGACAGGCGGGCGCGGCCCTTGGCGCGACGGGTCGAGATGATGGCGCGGCCGGCACGGGTGCGCATGCGCAGCCGGAAGCCGTGGGTCTTCGCGCGCCGGCGGTTGTTCGGCTGGTAGGTGCGCTTGCTCACGTCAGGCTCTCCGTTGTCGTACGCCCCGCGCGGGGGATCGCCCGGGGTCGTTGGTGGTCCAGGCCACCTCGGCGGTGGCCTCCGATCGGTGCTGCCCGACGACGTGGGTCCTCGGCGATGCGGGGAAGCGACCGCGGACAGCAAGCACCCGTCACCCTAGCAGAGGGCGAGAGAGCAGCCGCTCCAGCCTACGCAGGGGGGCAATGACCGTCAAACATCACACCTCGGCCCCGATCGGCCCGGAGCGCGACCGAAGGGGCGGTTTTCACTGATGTTGCCAAGGCTGCCCCGGTGTCGACGGTTGATGGCGCGGGGTCCGCGCTGTTAGCGTGCCCGATTGCGGTCAGCGTCGGGGGTCCGGGTTGTCGTTGACAGGCAAGACCGGACAAGGTGGTAAATCGTTCGGCACGGTGAACCCGCTTCAACGCCTCCAGCAAACCAGGGGGGTAGGTCCGACCCGCTTCCGGTGGGCGGCCACAATCGGTCGGTACACAGGCTGTGGATAACTTGTGGATGACGACCGGTCAGCCGTCCGGGCGGGCGTGACCAGAGGCGAGGGGGTGGCACGACGGTGACCGGAGCGACCGACCTTGCCGCGGTGTGGACAGCGACGACGGACGAACTCGCCGACGAGATCATCTCCGCGCAGCAGCGGGCGTACCTCCGACTCACCCGGCTCCGGGCAATCGTCGAGGACACCGCGCTGCTCTCCGTACCGGACGCCTTCACCCGGGACGTCATCGAGTCCCGGCTCCGCCCGGCCATCACGGAGGCGTTGAGCCGACGGCTCGGCCGGCCGATCCAGGTCGCCGTGACCGTACGGGTCGCCGATGACCCCGCGGCCCGTCCCGCCGGCACCGTCTACCGGAGCAGCCCCGAGCCGCCCGCCGAGCCGGACGGACCCCAGGACCTGCTGACCGGCTTCGAGCAGCCCGGCCCGGCGGCGGACGCGCCCGGCTTCCCCGACCTGCGCTTCCCGACCCGGCCGGCATACGCCGAGTCGCGTCCGGAACCGCCGGTCGAGGACCCGGCCCCCCGCCAGCGCACGCCCGACGGCGGCCGCCCGCCGCTCATCCCGGCCAGCCGGGACGGTCAGGACGACCTGTTCAGCGCCACCTTCGCCGAGCCGCTGCCGGCACCCGACCACCGCAGCTTCGACGAGCCGGCCCGGATCGAGCCGCCGTCACCCGACGGTCGCGGCTACGAGCCGCCCCGCTACCGGGAGGCCGCCGGCCCGCCGGGCCCCCCGCCCCTGCGCGGCCTGCCGCGGGACGGCGGCACCGACTCGGGCCCGGGGCGTGGTGGCGCGGATCACCGTCCCGGCGGGTCACCCGACCGGCGGCTGCCCGGCGGGGTCGAGACCGGCGGCAACCGGCTCAACCCGAAGTACATGTTCGAGACGTTCGTGATCGGCTCCTCGAACCGGTTCGCCCACGCGGCGAGCGTGGCGGTGGCCGAGTCGCCGGCGAAGGCGTACAACCCGCTGTTCATCTACGGCAGCTCCGGGCTGGGCAAGACCCACCTGCTGCACGCCATCGGGCACTACGCCACCACCCTGGGGAACGCCCGCTCGGTCCGGTACGTCTCGACCGAGGAGTTCACCAACGACTTCATCAACTCGCTGCGGGACGACAAGACCAGCGCGTTCCAGCGGCGCTACCGGGACGTCGACATCCTCCTGATCGACGACATCCAGTTCCTGGAGAACCGGGAGCGGACCCAGGAGGAGTTCTTCCACACCTTCAACACCCTGCACAACGCCAACAAGCAGATCGTGATCACCTCCGACCGCTCGCCGAAGCAGCTGGCGACGCTGGAGGACCGGCTGCGGACCCGGTTCGAGTGGGGCCTGCTCGCCGACATCCAGCCGCCGGACCTGGAGACCCGGATCGCGATCCTGCAGAAGAAGGCGGCCCAGGAGCGGCTCTTCGCCCCGGCGGACGTGCTGGAGTTCATCGCCTCCCGGGTGTCGAACTCGATCCGCGAGTTGGAGGGCGCGCTGATCCGGGTCACCGCGTTCGCCAGCCTCACCCGGTCGTCGGTGGAGCTGTCGCTCGCCGAGGAGGTGCTGCGGGACTTCATCCCGGACGGCGCCGGGCCGGAGATCACCGCCGACCAGATCATGGTCTCCACCGCCGACTACTTCGGGGTGAGCCTGGAGGACCTGCGTGGTCACTCCCGCTCCCGGGTCCTGGTCAACGCCCGCCAGGTGGCCATGTACCTGTGCCGGGAACTGACCGACCTGTCGCTGCCCCGGATCGGCCAGGCGTTCGGCGGTCGGGACCACACCACGGTCATGCACGCCGACCGGAAGATCCGCCAGCAGATGGCGGAGCGTCGCTCGCTCTACAACCAGATCGCCGAGCTGACCAACCGGATCAAGCAGACCACCTGAAGTTGTCGGTTCGCACCCGCGGACCCGCGCCCGGCCGGACCACCGGCCGGGCTTTTTCGTGCCTGTGGACATCCGGAGCTTGACCCTCAAGCCGGTGGAGGGCCCACGATCGGCGTCGTGTTCGTCCACACCATGGCCCGGTTGTCCACACCCCCTGTGTCACAGCCGGTGGAAAACCACGCTCCGTCCGGAGCCGGTTACCCACAGACTGTGGACAACCCCTGGGGAAGACCCTGTGGACGACTGGGGACGACCGGCCCGTTGTCCACCGACGACGGTCTGCCTGTGGGTTTCCTGTTGAAGGTTCTGGGGACGACGTGGATCAACGCCCTCCGGCCCGTCCACAACCCTGGGGAGAAACCCGGTGGATTAGCGGTGGACAACCGGTGGACAACCGTGGACAACCTGGGGGCGACGGGCGGCTGTGGACCGGAACACGGGTTGTACCCCTGGTTCTCCACAGTCAGACCACCGGTGGATAACCTTTCTGACCTGCGCGGACGGCGGTTCTCCACAGTTTGCACAGGTGCGATGAAGACGATGAGTTATCTCTTCTAAACAACAAAAACCAATCATCACCGTTGGACTTCCTGTGGATCGGGCCGGAACGCCGCATCGGCGGTCGCCCCGGCACCTGGATCCACGGGGTCGGGCGCACAGCCGATGCCCACGCGCCCTAAGGTGCGATGGGTACCCGCACGGTCGGGCGGGACGGGTGGCAGCGGTCGGCATGAGAGAGTTGTCGCTGACGTCGACGCGGAGGCATTGATGAAGTTCCGAGTGGAGCGCGACGCGCTCGCCGAGGCGGTCGCCTGGACCGCCAAGAGCCTGCCCAACCGACCCTCCGTACCGGTGCTGGCCGGGGTGATGCTCCGGGTCACCGACGGCAATCTCCAGGTCTCCGGGTTCGACTACGAGGTCTCCAGCCAGGTCACCGTCGAGGTGCAGGGCGACGCCGACGGCGCCGCGCTCGTCTCCGGCCGCCTGCTCGCCGAGATCACCAAGGCGCTCCCCGCCAAGCCGGTGGACATCGCCGCGGTCGGCGCCCACCTGGAACTCGTCTGCGGGAGCGCCCGCTTCACCCTGCCGACCATGCCCGTCGAGGACTACCCGGCGCTGCCGGAGATGCCGGAGAGCGCCGGCACCGTCGACGCCGCCGCCTTCGCCGCCGCGGTGGCCCAGGTGGCCGTCGCCGCCGGCCGGGACGAGACGCTGCCGATGATGACCGGGGTACGCATCGAACTCTCCGGCAGCACCCTGGCGATGCTCGCCACCGACCGCTACCGCCTCGCCCTGCGCGAGATGGAGTGGAACCCGGACGACCCGGCGATCAGCCTCAACGCGCTGGTGCCCGCCCGCACGCTGCACGACACCGCCAAGGCCCTCGGTCCGCTCGGCGGCCAGGTGACCATGGCGCTCTCCCAGGGCGGCGCCGGCGAGGGCATGATCGGCTTCTCCGGCGGAACCCGGCGGACCACCAGCCGGCTGCTGGACGGCGCCAACTACCCGCCGGTCCGCTCGCTCTTCCCGGCCAGCCACAACGCCGAGGCCCAGGTTCCGGTCAGCACCCTGATCGAGGTGGTCAAGCGCGTCGCCCTGGTCGCCGAGCGGACCACCCCGGTGCTGCTCAGCTTCAGCGCCGACGGGCTGGTCGTCGAGGCCGGCGGCACCGAGGAGGCCCGGGCCAGCGAGGCCATGGAGGCCACCTTCAGCGGCGACCCGCTGACCATCGGCTTCAACCCGCAGTACCTGATCGACGGCCTGGCCAACCTGGGTGCCCAGTACGCCCTGCTCTCGTTCGTCGACGCCTTCAAGCCCGCGGTGATTTCCCCCGCCGGCGAGGATGGCGCGGTCATCCCGGGGTACCGGTACCTCATCATGCCGATCCGCGTGTCCCGCTGATCGCAACCAGCAAGACCCCAGACGTACGGAGGTAGCAGCAGATGCAGCTCGGCCTGGTAGGACTCGGCCGGATGGGCGGCAACATGCGGGAGCGGTTGCGCGCCGCCGGGCACGAGGTGGTCGGCTACGACCGCAACGCGGAGCTGAGCGACGTCGCGAGCCTCGCGGAGCTGGCTGAGAAGCTGGAGTCCCCCCGCGCCGTCTGGGTGATGGTCCCGGCCGGGGTCACCGA
>NZ_JAPDPH010000252.1 GCF_026013475.1 Micromonospora yasonensis
GACCAGGCGAAGCGGATGCTCGGCGTCACCACGTACCCCGTCCGCACCGGCGCGGACCGGGCGATGCGGGCGGTGGCCGAGCGGATGGGGGTGGGGCACACCTTCCACGCCACCCCGGTGGGCGTGCACATCGGCCGGCCCGGCGAGCGGGTGGCCGACCCGTACTTCGGCGGGGCCGGCCCGGAGCGGACCGGCTGCCGCCACTGCGGCTCCTGCATGACCGGATGCCGGCACGGCGCGAAGAACACCCTGGTCAAGAACTATCTCTGGCTGGCCGAGCGGCTGGGCGTCCAGGTCCACCCGCTGACCACGGTGACCGCGGTCCGCCCGGTGGCCGACGGCGGGTACGCGGTGCACACCGAACGCACCGGCGCCTGGCTGCGCAAGCGCCGCCAGGTGATCCACGCCGACCAGGTGGTCTTCGCCGCCGGCGCGCTCGGCACCCAGCGGCTGCTGCACGAGATGCGGGCCACCGGCGCGCTGCCCCGGCTGTCGCCCCGGCTCGGCGAGCTGACCCGGACCAACTCGGAGGCGATCCTCGGCGCCTCGGTCGGGTGGCGGCAGGCCCGGCAGCGCGGGCTCGACTTCACCGAGGGGGTGGCGATCACCAGTTCGTTCCACCCCGATCCACAGACCCACATCGAGCCGGTCCGGTACGGCAAGGGCTCCAACGCGATGGGGCTGCTCCAATCGCTGCTGGTCGACGGCGGTCCGCACCGGGTCCGGCGTTGGCTGGCCGGCATCGTCCGGCAACCCGGGCTGGCCGCCCGGATGCTCTCCGTCCGCAACTGGTCCCAGCGGACCGTGATCGCCCTGGTCATGCAGTCGGTGGACAACTCGCTCACCACCCGTCTGCGGCGCGGCCCGCTCGGCCGGCGGCTGATCTCCGGTCCGGGCCACGGCGCGCCCAACCCGACCTGGATCCCGGCCGGCAACCAGGCGGTCCGGCTGCTCGCCGAGGAGATCGACGGCACCCCGGGCGGCGCGCTCACCGAGCCGTTCAACATCCCGCTGACCGCGCACATCCTCGGCGGGGCGGTGATCGGCGACAGTCCCGAGCGCGGCGTGATCGACCCGTACCACCGGGTCTACGGGCACCCCGGGCTGCACGTGGTGGACGGGGCGGCGGTGTCGGCGAACCTGGGCGTCAACCCGTCGCTGACGATCACCGCCCAGGCCGAGCGGGCGATGTCGTGCTGGCCCAACAAGGGTGAGGCGGATCCCCGGCCGTCGCTCGGTGCGCCGTACCGCCGGGTCGACCCGGTCCCGCCCCGGGAGCCGGCCGTCCCGGCGCACGCCCCGGCCGCGCTGCGGTGAAAGGAGGGGCCCGTGCGCCACCGGAGGCGTTGAGAAGGGCCCTGTTAACAGGCTCACGCCGGCACGCCGCCGGCCCGGGTCCGTCCGGGCGGTGACTGTCGGTAGGCTTGCTGCACATGAGCACGCCTCGCCCTGTCCTCGTGGTGGACTTCGGAGCCCAGTACGCCCAGCTCATCGCCCGCCGCGTCCGCGAGGCGAAGGTCTACTCGGAGATCGTCCCGCATTCCATGCCGGTGTCCGAGATGCTGGCCAAGAACCCGGCCGCGATCATCCTGTCCGGCGGCCCGTCCAGCGTCTACGCGCCGGGCGCCCCGCAGATCGACGCCGGGATGTTCGACTCCGGGGTGCCGGTCTTCGGCATCTGCTACGGCTTCCAGGCGATGGCCCAGGCCCTCGGTGGCACCGTGGCCCACACCGGCAGCCGGGAGTACGGCGGCACCCCGCTGCACGCCCGCGCGGCGGCCGGCGTGCTGCTCCGTGACCTGCCGGACGACCTGCCGGTCTGGATGAGCCACGGCGACTGTGTCACCGAGGCCCCGGCCGGCTTCACCGTCACCGCCGAGTCGGCGGGTGCGCCGGTGGCCGCGTTCGAGGACCTGACCGGCCGGCGGGCCGGCGTGCAGTTCCACCCGGAGGTCGGGCACACCGCGCACGGCCAGGAGATGCTCGCCCGCTTCCTGTACGACATCGCCGGGATCGAGCCCACCTGGACGCCCGAGAACATCATCGACGACCAGGTGGCCCGGATCCGGGAGCAGGTCGGCGACAAGGAGGTCCTCTGCGCCCTCTCCGGCGGCGTCGACTCCGCGGTCGCCGCGGCGCTGGTGCACAAGGCCGTCGGCGACCAGCTCACCTGCGTCTTCGTCGACCACGGCCTGCTCCGCGCCGGCGAGGCCGAGCAGGTGGAGAAGGACTACGTGGCCGCCACCGGCATCCGGCTCAAGGTGGTCGACGCCCGGGAGCGGTTCCTCGGGGCGCTGGCCGGGGTGACCGACCCGGAGCAGAAGCGCAAGATCATCGGCCGGGAGTTCATCCGCGTCTTCGAGGCCGCCGCCCGGGAGGTCGCCTCGCACGGCGACGTCGAGTTCCTGGTGCAGGGCACCCTCTACCCGGACGTGGTGGAGTCCGGTGGCGGCACCGGGACCGCCAACATCAAGAGCCACCACAACGTCGGCGGCCTGCCGGAGGACCTGAAGTTCGCCCTGGTCGAGCCGCTGCGGACGCTCTTCAAGGACGAGGTCCGCACGATCGGCCTGGAGCTGGGCCTGCCCGAGGCGATGATCTGGCGGCACCCGTTCCCGGGCCCCGGGCTGGCCATCCGGATCATCGGCGCGGTGGACGAGGAACGGCTCGCGGTGCTCCGCAAGGCCGACCTGATCGCCCGGCAGGAACTCAGCGCCGCCGGGCTGGATCGGGATGTCTGGCAGTTCCCGGTGGTGCTGCTGGCCGACGTGCGCAGTGTCGGCGTGCAGGGTGACGGGCGCAGCTACGGGCATCCCGTGGTGCTGCGCCCGGTCTCCAGCGAGGACGCGATGACCGCCGACTGGTCGCGGCTGCCGTACGAGGTGGTGGCCCGGATCTCCACCCGGATCACCAACGAGGTCGCCGAGGTCAACCGGGTGGTCCTGGACGTGACCAGCAAGCCCCCGGGCACCATCGAGTGGGAGTGAGCCCGGCTCACGCCGCCGGCGGCGTCGGCGGCTGAGGCGCCGGCCGGGGTGCCGGCTCCGGCGTCGGCCCGGGCTGCGGCACCGGCCCCGGCTGGGGCGGTCGGGTCCCGGTGGGGGTGGTGGCCGGCGGGGCCGGCGGCCAGCCGGGCGCGGTGCCGGCCGGGTGCGGCCAGGCCGGCGCGCCCGCCGGCTCCTCCGGCATCAGGAACCACATGATCGGGTACGCCAGCGCGGCGAGCCCGCCGGTGAGCAGGGTGGCGACGGCGAACACCACCCGGACCAGGGTGGGATCGACGGCGAAGTAGCGCCCGACGCCGCTGGCCACACCGGCGATCATCCGGTCCGTGACGGGGCGGCGGAGCTGCTTGTACGGGGCCTGAGGGGTGCTCATGGAGGTCATGGATCCACGGTCCCGCGCGGTGCGGCCGTCGCCCTCGGTGACCGCCCGGACTCCTACCCTGACCCATCCCTGAGGCGCCAGAAAAGAGTCAGGAATCTGACTCTTTTCGATGGAGGTAACCGGTGCCGGGGAGAATTTCCTCCCGTGACCACCTCACTGGAGCCGCTCCGCAGGATCGCGGCATACGCAGTTTGTGCTGATTCAGCCGGCCGAGTGTTGCTGGTCCGCGCATCGGAGCGGTCCGGCACCCCCGGCACCTGGTCGCTCCCCGGCGGGGCGGTCGACCACGGTGAGGACCCCAACCACACGGTCGTGCGCGAGACCGCGGCGGAGACCGGCCTCTCGGTCGCCGTGTCCGGCCTCCAGGACGTCATCGCCGACATGCGGGCCCTGCCCGAGCGCGGCATCACGATCCACACCGACCGCCTGCTCTACACCGTCTCGGTCCGGGGTGGCACGCTCACCGAGCGGGTCGACCGGCCCACCGACCTGGCCCGGTGGTTCACCCTCGACGAGGCCCGGGAGCTGCCGCTGCGGTCGTTCACCGCACGCGCCCTGGGCCTGCCCACCTCCACCGACGACATCGTGCCGGAGGAGGTGCCGGAGTTCCCCTCGTTCTACGCGGTCCCCGGCCCGGACGGGCTGCACCGCGCGCAGCGCTTCGCCGCGTACGCCGTGGTGACCGACCCGGACGAGCGGGTGCTGCTCACCCGGGTCTCCGACGGGTACCCGGGCGCCGGCTGCTGGCACCTGCCCGGCGGCGGCACCGACTACGGCGAGCAGCCCGGGGCCGCGCTGATCCGGGAGCTGGTCGAGGAGACCGGGCAGACCGGCCGGTTGGTCGAGCTGCTCGGGGTGGCCAGCCACCGGGACGCCGCCTCGCTCGGGCCGGAGGGCTACCCGATCGACTGGCACGGCGTACGCGCCTTCTACCGGGTGGTCGTCGACCAGCCGGCCCCGCCGACGGTGGCCGACGTGGGCGGCTCCACCTGCGAGGCCCGTTGGTTCCGCCGCGAGGAACTCGGCGCCCTGCCCACCGACCGCCTGACCGAGGTCACCGCCGAAGCCGTCCACGCCGCCCAACTCATCTGACCCAGGCACCCCCCGTAACGCTGCCGCTAACCTCATGATCGACGCATGCGGGGCGAGCGGGACGACGAGGGGTGTGGGGTGGAGGAGCGGCGGCGGATCGGGGCGTACGGGATCCTGCGGGACGACCGTGGGCGGGTGCTGCTGGCCCGGGGATCGGCCGCCTGCCCGTATCCGGGTGTCTGGCAGCTCCCCGGCGGCGGGCTGGCGCACGCGGAGCATCCCGCCGCGGCCGTGGTGCGGGAGTTCGCCGAGGAGACCGGACTGACCGTCGAGGTGGACGGCATCCGCGCGGCCGTCGCCGACGTGGCCGTCTTCCGGGAGGCCGGCGTCGCGTTGCACACCGATCGGCTGGTGTTCGACGTCGTGACGCGGGGTGGTGCGCTGCGGCCGGAGCCGGCCGGCGGCAGTGACGGGCTGGGCTGGTTCACGCCCGACGAGGCGGGGCTCCTACCGCTGATGCCGTTCACCGCCGAGCTGCTCGGGCTGCCCGTGACGCCCCTGTCGGCGGACCTGCCCCGGGCCCTCCCGCCCGCACAGGCGGGCCCACCACCGACCGACAGCCGTCAGCGCTTCGCCGCGTACGGGCTGGTCACCGACCCGGCCGACCGGGTGCTGCTCACGATGATCGCCGACGGCTACCCGGGGGCCGGGAAGTGGCACCTGCCCGGCGGTGGCACCGACCACGGCGAGCAGCCGGCCGCCGGGCTGCTCCGCGAGCTGGTGGAGGAGGCCGGCCAGCTCGGCCGGGTGGTCGAGCTGTTGGCCGTGGACAACCTGCACAACCCGGCGGCGCTCGGCCCGGAGGGGCGACCGCTGGACTGGCACGGGGTCCGGGTCATCTACCGGGTACGCGTCGACGCCCCCACCGAGGCGGTGGTGACCGAGCTGGCCGGTGGTTCCACCGCCCGGGCCGCCTGGTTCGCTCCGGAACAGGTCGGCGCGCTGCCGATGACCGACGTCGCGGCGCTGGCAACCGGGCGGCGGAGCCGGTAGCACTCGTCGAGCCGGCAGGGGGTACCTCCGGTACAGTCGAGAGCTGGGCTTGGCGGGCGGAAAACGGGCGATGGAGCCCGAGATGGGAACAAGTGAGCGGTTCGGCGCGGTTAAGAGAGATATAAGTACCGCCGGCAGCTATCGCCAAGTCCCTATCCCCTGTGCAATGGTGTACTCCGCAAAACGGGCTGCCGGATCCGAAAGGTCCGGCACGAGACAGCCGGACGTCCGCCCCCGTGGCGGCCAACCGATCCGGTGATGGAGGAAGCGTGCCGAGAGCCCCATGGCGCCGGCGTCGTACGACTGACAGTCCGCGCCCCGCAGGGCGTCGCTGGGCGGGCAGGTTGCGCCGCAGCAGCACGTTCGCCCGCCAGGTGCTGCTGGTCCGGGTAGGCCGCCGGGACGGTGCCGGCGTACCCGGGAGCGATCTGGTCACCCCCGACCACCGCTGGACCGACCGCCAGCGTCGCCGCTACGGGCGGTTCGACGCCGAGGTCGAGGCGGTGATGCCGGTCAGCCCGGCGTTGGCCCCCGCCGCGCCGGTCGACGAGGCGCCGGCGATGGCGATCCCGCTCCTGCCGGGTGAGCGGACGGCCGTCCGTCGGGCGAAGTTCGCCCTGGTCAACGCCTGCACCCTGAGCAGCCTGATGCTCGGCATGCTGGCGATCTTCCTGGCCATGCAGGGCGAGGTGCGGTCCGCCGCGTTCTGCCTGATCGCCTGCGTCGCGTTCGACGGCCTGGACGGGGCGCTCGCCCGCAAGCTCGGCGTGGCCAGCCCGTTCGGCGCCCAGATGGACTCGCTGGCCGACATGTGCTCGTTCGGCCTCGCCGCCCCGGTCGTGGTCTACGCCTCGCTGGCCGGTTCGGTCCCGGCGGCGGCCGCCGCGGTCGCCTGCGCCCTGGTCGCGGCCTGCGCCGCGATCCGGCTCGCCCGGTTCAACGTCTCGCCGAAGGACGGCCGGTTCTTCTGCGGCGTGCCGACCACCATGGCGGCGGCCGTGCTGGCCCTGACCGTGGCGATCGGGCTGCCGGTCTCCGGCCTGGTGATGGTCGGCGGGGTGGCGTTGCTCGCCTTCGCCATGGTCTCCAGCTTCCCGTACGCGAAGCTGGCCCGGCTGCTGAAGCTGCCGCCGTGGCTCTGGCTGGCGCCGGTGGTCGGCGCGCTGATCGACATCCGGCTCACCTTCGCCCTCGTGGTGGTGGGCTACCTGGTCAGCGGCCCGGTGCTCTGGCTGCACCAGCGCCGGGCCGCCTGATCCGACCGCAACGAGAAGGGGCGCCGCGACGAGCGGCGCCCCTTCTTCGTGTCCGTCGGGGTCAGACCCAGCGGGCGATCACCGTCGAGCCGCCGACCACCTTGTCGCCCGGGCCGACCAGCGGCTCGGCCGCCTCCGCCGGCAGGTAGACGTCGGTACGCGAGCCGAACCGGATCAGGCCGAAGCGCTCACCGCGGGCCAGCAGCGCGCCGACCGGCGCCCGCTGCACGATCCGCCGGGCGATCAGGCCGGTCCGCTGCGCCACCACCACCGTGCCGTGGTCGGTCTCCAGCACCGTGTACGCCGCCACGTTGTGCTCGGCGTCCGGCTTCATGGCGTTGACGAAGCCGCCGTCCGCGACGAAGTAGTCGACCACCTTGCCGGCCACCGGCGACCGGTTGACGTGCACGTCCAGCACGGAGAGGAAGACCGCGATCCGCAGCCACTCCCCGTCGCCGAAGCGCTCGTCGTGCAGCCGCTGGACCGAGAGGACCTGGCCGTCCGCCGCGGCGACCACGGCCGACGGGTCCTCCGGGACGTCCCGCTCCGGGTCCCGGAAGAACGCGGCCACCGGCGCCGCGGCCAGCGTCGGCAGCAGCCAGAGCTTCGACTTCGGCCGGGTGACCTTGGCCAGCGCGGCCAGGCCGAGGGCGATGCCGGCCGCCGCGACCCCGTTCGAGTCGAGGTGCATGTTCCGGGTCAGCGGCACACTCGACGGCCGGTACGCCGGGGAGAGGTGGGCGGCCAGCGCCGCGCCGGCCGGGGTGAAGCGGAGGTGGTGCACCCGTACCGGCGGGGAGTTGCGCAGCACCAGGTCGGTGCGGACCCCGTGCAGCACGCCCTGCCGGTCCAGTTCGGCGCCGGCGCCCTCGGTGCGGAACACCGGCGCGGCCACGCTGAGCACCGCTCCCTCGGTGAGGTACTTCGTCAGTCCGTCGACGGCCGCCCGGGCCTCGTCGCCGGTGCCGGTGAACGGCTCGGCGCCGATGACCACCTCGGCGGCGTCCGCCTCGGCCAGCGTGTCGGCGACCCGTACCCGGTCGGCGACCCAGCGGCCCTGGGCCGTGACGTGCTCGCGCAGCGCCGCCGCGGAGGAGTCCGCCGCCGGCACGACGGTGAGCCGGTCGCCGGGGAGCAGCGCCTCGATCGCCGCGGCGAGCACCGCGGAGTCCGGGGTCGCGCCGACCAGCAGGCCGGCCTTCGGGTCGTTGCGCCGGGCGAGCTCGGAGACGAGGGTACGGGCGGCGCGCTCGCCGAGGCGGACCGGACCGGACGGGCCGGGGGTGCGCACGGCGGGGGACTGGGTCATGTCGGACGGGCTCCTGACGGGGTGACGACGGGGACGCGGCGGGACCGCCACGGCGTGCCCTGGCCGGCCGGGGCCGCGGCGGGACCCGGCGACCGGGAGCGCGGGTGGCCGGCCGGCGGAGGTGAGGTCTCCGCCAGCCAGCATATGCGCCGTCCGCGGCGCGCCGCATCGCCGTGGCTCAGCCGCCCGGGCCTGCCTCCGGCACCGGCAGTTCCCGGGTCGGCGGCTCGACGTCCCCGGTACGGTCCGCCTCCGGCACCGGCAGCTCCCGGGTCGCGTCGACCTGACCTGCCGGTTCGCCGGTCGGCGGTGCGGCCACGTCCGCGCCTTCCGGCGGAGCGAACGGGGACCAGCGCGGCTCGCCGACGGACGCAGCGGCCTCCCCGGCCGTGCCCCGGTCGTCGGCGACGGCGTCCGTGGCCCACTCGTCGGCTTCGGGGGCGGTGGGCACGCCGGTGGTCGGCGTGCCGTCCACGTAGGGCGCCGCCACGGTGGCCTCCGGCCGCTGGTCGACGGGCTCCCGATGGGCGTGCCGCCCCGAGCGCAGCGCGCCGACGAGCCCGAGCAGTCCGATCAGGAGGAGCGCGCCGGCCAGGAACCAGCCCACCGGGGGCAGGGTGAGGCCGAGGATCCGGGCGAGCAGCCACCAGACCGCGAGGGCCAGGAAGGTCAGTCCGAAGGAGAAGGATACGAGGTCGGTGCGGTGCGCCTTCACCGGGTCACCTCCAGATCTCCGGCGTTCACCCGGATGAGCAGTCGCAGGGTGCCGCCGCCCCGGCCGTCCGCGCCGAGGTCGGTGCTCTCCCACTGGGGGCGGTTCAGCCCGCCCGTGCGCCGGCCGAAGACGGTGGCGTCGCCCGCGTTCACGTCGGCCACCGTGGTGACGTCGACGTTCGGCGGTACGACCACCGTGGCCTTGCCGAAGTTGACCTCCACGGTGATCTGGGTGTCCTTCTTGTCGAAGTCGACCGCGCGCAGGTCGAGCACCGCGTCCCCGAAGTTGTTCTGGTAGCGGGTCGCCAGCTCCTGATAGCTGGGCGGGGCCCAGGTGACGTTGCCGTCGATCCCGCGTACCCGGTCGTAGGACTCGGCGACCGTGGCGATGCCGAGCGCCGACGCGGTCACCAGACCGAGGGCGATCAGCCAGCGGGCCCGGCCGAACCAGGTGCCGACCAGCAGTCCGAGCCCGATGGTGGCCAGCGCGGCGGCGAAGTACCCGGCCGCCCCGACGGAGAAGACGTCGAGCAGGTCGAGCACGCCCACCGCGCCCAGCGCCAGGAAGATCAGCGAGAAGGTCACCGCGCCCAGGGCGGAGCGCTCCTTCGGCCGCTTCGGGGCGCGTACCGGCCGGGCCGGGGCCGGGGCCGGGGCCGGCGGGTACGGTCCGGCGTACGGGCCGTGCGGCGCGAACGGCGGCCGGTATCCGCCCGGCGGCGGCGCTGCGCCCACCGGGGCCGGCGGCGGTACGGAGACCGGCTCGCCGACCGGGGCGCCCGTCGTCGGCCCGCCCGGCCAGGCCGGGGCGGCGTGCTCGGTCCACACCCCGCCGGGACGCCCGCCGGAGACGGGCTCGGCCGGGTACCCGGCCGGCTGGGCCGG
>NZ_JAPDPH010000253.1 GCF_026013475.1 Micromonospora yasonensis
CGGCCCGTCCGGGCCCGGCCGCGGGCCGGCCCCCACCCCGCCCGGCGGCTGCTCCCTGGTCCTGCGGCCACCCCGCCTCGGAGCGGGGAGCCCAGCAGCCGCCACGGCTCGATGACCACGCCGGGCAAGCAGCACTAACAGTCGCCGGGTTGCTGCCCTTCCCGCTCACACGCGGCACGTTGCTGCTCATCGCGCAAGCGTTGGCCACGTGGCCGAAGGGCTGACCGCCTGCCGAGAGGGCGCCACCAGCGTTTGGCTGATACCGGGATGCCAGCCAGGTGCTTGGCAAGGCTGTCCACCGTTCGGCTATCGCCTACCTCGCGGGCGCCGGCCAACACAACATGATCAGGCGAAACGTAGGGATGGCGCCGCAGCGCCGCCAGATGCGAAGCCGCATCCATGAGCCGACTCAACGTAAGCTCCGGCGGAAGCCGGACCGCGATCTCGGGGTGGCCGAGAGAACAAGCAGCTCGGCAGGTGTCTCAGCAGACCGAAGAGCCACTCGCAACGGACGAGTCACACCGAGCGGCCTGTTGCGCCAGCCCAGGTATTTCTGCAGCTCGCGGGCCAGCAAGGTGTGGTTTGGGTGGTTCGAGCGGGCCATTGTGAAGGTGCGTAGTGGCCCGAACTGGGCCTCGATCGGGTTGGCCCACGACGCGCTGGTCGGGGTGGAACACGGTAGCGGCTCAGCGCGATGCGTGGATCTGCCTCGAGGACGAGGCCGGTCAGACGCTGCGCCCATCCTCGTTCTCCATCACGTCGAGAACCCGACCTATCAAGGATGAGAAGCGCTCACTGGATCAGCCTGCCGACTGACCTAGTGATGAGTTGTCGCGCCCGTATCCGTCACACCTACGGCGGGGCACGACGAGGCGGAAGGATGACGTGATGAGTGCGGACACGCGGCTGGAGGAGCTGGGCGAGAGCGGGCTGGGCGGGAGCGGTCTGGGCGAGGTCGACGAGCCGGCGTTCTCGGGGCTGGCGGAGCGGCACCGGCGGGAGCTGCACGTGCACTGCTACCGGATGCTCGGATCGTTCGAGGACGCCGAGGACACCGTGCAGGAGACGTTCCTGCGTGCCTGGCGGCGGCGGGAGACCTTCGAGGGGCGGTCGACGTTCCGGGCCTGGCTGTACCGGATCGCCACCAACGCCTGCCTGGACCTGCTCGCCAAGTGCCGCCCGGAGCCTGCGACCGGCGGCGAGGTGCTGTGGCTGCAGCCCTACCCGGACCGGCTGCTCGACGAGCTGCCCGCGGGCGACGCGGACGAGCCGGAGAGCGTCGCCGTCGCGCGGGAGACGATCGAGCTGGCGTACCTGGTCGCAGTCCAGCACCTCGCGCCGCGCCCGCGGGCCGTGCTGATTCTGCGGGACGTGCTCGGCTGGCCGGCGAAGGACGTCGCGGAGCTCCTCGGGGACTCCGTCAACTCCGTGAACAGCGCGCTGCAGCGGGCCCGCGCCGGCATGCGGGAGCACCTGCCCGCCGAGCGGCAGGACTGGACCGGCGGCGAGGAGGACGCCGGGACCCGCGAGCTGGTACGCCGCTTCACCGACGCCAGCGTGGCCACGGACATCGACCGGCTCGCCGCGCTGCTGCGCGACGACGTCCGCTGCTCGATGCCGCCCACGCCGGGCCTGTACGCCGGCCGCGACACGGTGGTGAACAACTGGGTCGACGACGGCTTCGAGGGCATGACGGGTCTGCGTGCCGTCCCCACCTCCGTGAACCGGCAGCCCGCCGTCGCCTTCTACCACTGGCGGAAGCGGGAGGGCGCGTACCTGCCGCTGACGATCGACGTCCTGCGCGTCACCGGCGGGGCGATCACCGAGATCATCATCTTCCACGCCGACCAGTTCCCGCGGCTCGGGCTGCCGGAGCGCCTGCCGGCGGACGGCACGGAGTAGTCCCGGTGCGGACGCTCACGCTGCGCGGCGGCGCGCGTGTCCCCGTGGTCGCGGCGCAGTGGCGCGACGCATTCGGCGTCGTCACCCGCGGGCGGGTGCAGCTGGAGCTGCGCGACGGCGAGCCCGGGCCGGTCCTCGGACGCGACGCCGGGTTCTGGCTGCGCGGCACCGGCGTCCGCGCCCTGCGGAACCCCGGCCGCCGCACGGCGACGGTGCGCATCGTCACCCCAGGGCCAGGACCGTCACATGCCAGTCAACACACCCCGTACGCCAGTTACCGAACGATGGAGGAACGACATGAACAGCATGAATGACAGCGGGGTCGTCGCAGGCCCGGCATCGGGCCAGACCAGCCACACCCACCGACTCCGCGGGCTCGCCGTCACCGGCTTCATCGCCACGCTCGCAGCGATGGCGTCCACCACCCTCGCCGCTGCGCTTGCCCAGGCCGTTGGCGTCGACTTCGAGGTCCCCGATGGTGGCGAGACGATCCCGTTGCCCGGGTTCGCCGTGGTGACCGGCTTCTTCTCGGTCGTGGGCATCGTCATTGCCGTTGCCCTTCTTCGTTGGAGCGCTCGCCCCGCCGAGCGATTCGTGTGGACGACAGTGTCGCTGACCGCGATCTCGTTGGTCCTGCCCCTCCTCTCCGGGGCAAACAGCGCCACCACCACCGCCCTCCTCGGGCTACACCTCGTCCCTGCGACGGTGATGATCCCCACCCTGGCGCGGAGCCTCCGCACCCGGACCGATTGACGATCCCGCGACGGGACAACGGGCGGCGCAAGCGCGTGCGCGAACAAGCACGAGTAGTCGGCGGCTGTCATTCGCCATGGAATCGCACTCGGGTACCGCTGGAGAGCCGGGCCATCCGGTTGTCGTACCCGCACCCGCCGGGTCCACGGCCCCGACGGGGTGATCTGCGACGTACCGGACGGCCCGGCGAAGGCGTCAGCCCCAGATGGCGGTGGCCCACTCCGGGTGGTCGATGAAGGGGTTGCGGTTGCCCTGCCACTGGTCGTAGATGACCTGGTTGCGGCGCTTCTCAAAGGCATCGGGCGGGTCGAGCTGGTGCCAGGCGAGCAGCACCGACAGTCGGCCCAGGTACGGGGTGGTGCCGTTGGCGACGGAGTTGTTCATCTCCAGGTTCGGCCAGCCGTCGTCGCCCTCGTACCGAATGGCCATGTACATGATCATGCGGGCGACGTCGCCCTTGACCGCGTTGCGCGGCTCGAATGAGTCGGCGTCGGTGTAGCAGCCGGGGCACTGGGCGACGGCGCTGCCGCCGTTGTCGAAGTCCTTGCTGCCACGCGCCGAGTTGACCGTGACGTCCTCGGGGCGCAGGTGGTGCACGTCCGTGCCTGGGCCGGTGGCGGTGCCGAAGTCGCCGTGCGACTTGGCCCAGACGTGTTCGCGGTTCCAGTCGTCGACGGCGCCGCCGTTGGTGGCCTTGCTCTGCGAGCGGCCGCTGTAGAGCAGGATCACGTTGTTGGGGTTCGCCGGGTCCTGGTCGGTGTCCTTCAGCGCCTCCCATACCTGGTCGTAGGTGAGCTTCGTCTGCACCTTGATGATCGAGTGCAGGGCGCCGCGCAGGGACGAGCCGGTTTTGCCGATCGCGCTCGCGTAGTAGGTCGAGTCGTAGGGGCCGCCGGTCGGGGTGGGTGAGGCGGTCGGCGTTGGGCTGGGGGTGGTGCCGCCGAGGGTCATCGCGGTCGGGTCCTTCAGCCCGCCGTGGCTGAAGTATGCGGTCAGCGTGCCGGTCGCGGTGACCAGGGCGCCTCGCAGACCCGGGTTGGTGAGCAGCCCGAACGCGCTCCGGTACGGCGCCGTGACCTGGACGTAGAGCATCCTGCCCGTACTGGTCTCGCCGGCGGTGTCGGCGATGGCGATCGCGGTGTCGGCGGTGTAGCCGGAGGTGATCACCGTGTTCGTCGCCGTCGGTTGACCGATGATGTAGCCGGTGACGGTGGCAGTGCGGCCGTCCTGGGCGGACAGCGCCTGGGCGACGGTGAGCGCGGCCGCGGCTGACGCGGAGGTGCTTGCCACCACCGCGCCGGTCACCAGGGTGACGGCGAGCGCGAACGCCGTGATCAGCCGCCCGGATCGCGAGCGGGTGATGCTCTGTGTATTCATGGTCAGCGATGCTAGTGGCGGCGGCGTGAACGCCGGGAGGGCGGCGGGAGGAATTTTTCGCCGACGTCAGTCCGACGGGCGAGGGGTCGGGAGCAGCGATCCCGGCCACATTGTCGATCGGGCGGCCGTCACTTGGCGAGCGGCTGGCCTTGCTTGTCGCGGAAGCCGCCGGCCAGGATTACAGCCCCTAGTAGGCGATGGCGGCGATGAGTTCCCGGGCGCCTTGTTTGAGTAGCGCCAGGGCGACGGAGGTGCCCAGAATGGTGGGGTCGTCGTCCCATTCGTGAGCGTCGAGGACGGTCTTGCCGTCGGGGGTGAACACCTGGGCGCGCAGGGAGAGCCGCCCGTCGGGTTCGGTGGTGGCGTAGCCGGCGATGGGGCTGTTGCAGTGGCCTTGCAGGACGTGCAGGAGCATCCGCTCGGCGCTGGTTTCCCGCCAGGTGCGCGGGTCGCCGAGGTCGGTGACCGCCGCTATGGTGTCGGCGTCGTCGGTGCGGCACTGCAATCCCAGGATCCCGGCCCCGATCGGTGGGCACATCACCTCCAGGTCGAGGACCTGGGTGATGCGGTCGGTCTGGCCGATGCGGTGCAGACCGGACACGGCCAGCAGCAGCGCGTCTGCGTCGCCGGCGTCGAGTTTGGCCAGTCTGCTGTTGGCGTTGCCGCGGATGGGCACGGGGCGCAGGTGCGGGTGGTGGCGGGCGAGTTGGGCGATGCGCCGCACCGAGGAGGTGCCGAGGCGGGTACCGGCGGGCAGTTGGTCGAGGGTGAGCCCGCCGGGGTGGATCAGAGCGTCGTGGATGTCGTCGCGGGTCAGGTACGCGACGAACGTCGTCCCGGCCGGCACCGGCCGGTCACCGGGGACGTCTTTCATACAGTGCACGGCCAGGTCGCAGTCGCCGGCCAGTAGGGCCTGGTCGACCTCGCGGGTGAACGCGCCTTTGCCACCCAGCGCGGCCAAGTCCCCGGTCCACCGGTCACCGCTGGTGGTGATCGGCACGACCTCGGTGCGCAGGTCGGGCAGGCGCCGGGCCAACTCGCCCCGGACCCGTTCGACCTGGGCCAGCGCCATCGGGGACGAGCGGGTACCGATTCGGATCAATTGAGGCGTGGGCACGCCGTCCAGATTAGACCTTAGTTCGGGCGCCGATGACCAGGCCCAAGGCCCACGCCAGCGTGGTGTACCGCAGCGCGGGAACGTCGGGTAGGGCGGTGAGGAAGCCGTCGACGCGCTGCTGGTGATCGACCGGCCAGGTTGCGTCCGCACCGCCCGTGTAGCGGTGACCGCGCCCGCCGGCCGGGTGCCAACCGACGAGCACGGGCAGCCGAACTCACTACCTGATCATGACGGCGGGCGCGGTGCCGCGAATTCGGGGGCCGGTGGGGGATCCTCGCCGCTGATCTGCCTAATGATCTGTGCAGCGACGTCGCGCAGCTTGCGGTTGCGGTGCTGGGATGCCTGGCGGAGCAGGGCGAACGCCTCCCGGGCGGTGCACCGCTGTTGGCCCATCAGCACCCCGAGGGCCTGGTCGATGATGCTGCGGGAGGCCATCGCATCGGTGAGCTGCTGGTGCAGCAGTGACTGGTCGGCTTGGCGCAGGATGACGGTCAGTGCCGCTGTCGCCTGGTCGGTGAACGCCAAGGCGTGCCGGCGTGCCGTTTGGGTGAAGGCGGCGGGCTGGGTGGCGTAGAGGTTCAACGCGCCGAGGGTCTCGCGATCGATCGTCATCGGCAGCGACAGGGAGCTGACGATGCCCAGCCGGAGCGCGTGTTCCCGATACCTCGGCCAGCGTCGGTCCTCGTGCAGGTCGACGACCTCGACGACCCGTTCCCGGCGCAGGGCCTCGAGGCACGGTCCCTGGTCGGCCCCGTACTGGATCTCGTCGGCCCTGGCGGCGAGGTCGTCGCTGCTGGCGACGGTGAAGGCACCGCCGTCCCGGCGCATGGTCAGCCCGCAGGCCACGGCGGGGGTGATGCCCTCCGCCGCGACCTTGACGACGTGGTCGAGGAACACGTCGACGTGGAGCGAATCGGCGAGCAGGGCCAGCAATTGGCTGTACGCCGAGGCCAGAGGGAAATCAGCAGCGGGGGACACCACCGTTACCTCCTGAACGGGGAATTCGCGACCGGTTGCCCGGGACGGGCAGGTGCGGATCGGGCGGGAGCCGGTTAGGGTCGGGGTGGGTTCGGACATGAGCCCAGGACCAGCGCCGCCCGCTGACGGCGGGCACCGGCGCAGACCCGGTCCCCTGATCTCCTCACCGAGGAGCGGTTCATGTCCGTGCATTACGCACCTTGCTTCCAGCCTCCGGACGCCACCACCCGAGAGCCAATGCTGTCCCTCGCGGTCGTCCGGGACGGCTCGGCGATCGTGGTCGGGGTCACCGGGCCGCTCGACATGGACACCGTCGGCCAGCTGGTGGATGTTGTCGACAGCCTGATGGCGAGCCAGCCGCCCCCCGTGCTGGTGCTCGACCTGAGCGGGGTCAGCTTCTTCTGTGCCGCCGGGGTCACGGCGCTGTTGACGGCACGCCGGCGGGTCGTCGCATGCGGGCGCACCATGGTGCTGCGCAGGCCGTCCCGGATTACGGTCGCCGTCCTCGACATGGTCGGCCTGGGCTGCGAGTTCACCACTGACTGACCTGCCTTCTCCCTCAGCTCCGTGAGCCGTCGCCGTTGCTGACGCGGTGGCATCTACCCCACACCTGATCCGCGCCAAACCCGGTTGAACGGCCGTCACGGGACCGGTTCGAGGACGGCGTCGTCGTGGCCGGGGATCTCCTCGACGACGCTGTTCCACGCCACCTGGATCTTGCGGCGGTGGACGACGGTGACACTTTGTGCGAACCGGGTGAGGAAGGCGGATTCCTCCATGGCGGTTCCGTCCCGCTCACCCTCCGCCGCCCGTGGCGGGAGGGCGCGGCGGCGGGGGTGGGCGGTCCGGTAGGCAGGCGGGACGTGACGAGCAGTCAGCTTCAGGAGCGGCGTACCAGGAACATCCCTGCTCTCCACTCCTGAAAACACGGATTAGCCAGCCACGGCCCGGGCGTACTCGGGCTCGCCACCCTCACTCGCGGCCGTGGCGTTGTTGCCGTCCGCTGTGGAACGCCGGACCACCAGCGCCAGCCCGGCGAGGACGATGGCGGCTGCGGCCAGCTCCGTCGGGCCGACGGGCTCGTCGAGCAGCAGCCACGCCGCGCTGAGCCCGAAGACCGGCACCAGAAGGCTGAACGGCGCCACCCGCGCGATCGAGTACCGGGCGATCAGCCGGTTCCAGATCCCGAAGCCGACGAGGGTCGATACGTACGCGACGTAGGCCACGGCGAGCAGCCCGCGCCACGACAGGCCGGTGATCGCATCCAGCACCGCCTGTCCGCCGTCGACGGCGCCGGCCAGGCCGAGCAGCGGCAACGGCGGCACCAGGCTCGACCAAACCAGTAGCGAGAGCGGTCGCTTCTCGCCGCTGGCCCGCATGATCAGGTTTGCCGCCGCCCAGCTGGCCGCTGCGAACAGCGTCAGCATGAAGCTGATCACGGTGGCGTAGCCGCCGCTGCCGATCGCCAGCACGCCGATCCCGACCGATCCGACCAGTACGCCGGCCACCTGCGCCCGCGCCGGCCGCTCGCCCAGCACCGCCGCCGCCAGCAGCACCGACATCAGCGCCTGCGCCTGCAGCACCAGCGAGGCCAGACCGGCCGACATGCCAGCCGCGAGCGCGGTGAAGAGGGCGCCGAACTTCAGGACGCCGAGCACCAGCCCGTAGGCGACCACGTAGCGGAGCCGGGCGCTGGGGCGCGGTAGGAGGAAGACCAGCGGCACCGCCGCAGCGACGAAGCGCAGCGCGGTCAGCACGAGCGGCGGCAGGTCGCGCAGGCCGAGCTCGATGGCGACGAAGTTGACGCCCCAAACGGCGGCGACGACCACGGCGAGAAGTCGGTGCGATGCTTTCATGCCGGCTAGGCTGCCCGAGCGAACACTTAAGGACCAGTTCAATGTTCTTCATCGCTGTTGTAGCGTAGCTACATGGATCTTGACGTACGCCGGCTCCGCGTGCTGCACGAGGTCGCGCTGCGCGGCAGCGTCACAGCCGCCGCCGCGGCGCTGCACGTGACCCCGTCGGCGGTATCCCAGCAGCTCGTCCAGCTGTCCCGAGAGGCCGGGCACGAGCTGGTCGAGCGCGCCGGGCGCGGAATCGTGCTCACGCCGGCCGGCCAGGTGCTGGCCAGCCACGCGAAGGACGTGCTGGGCGCGGTGGAGCAGGCGGTGGCCGGGCTCGCCGCGCTCCATCACAGGGTCAGCGGCACGGTGCGCGTCGGCGCGTTCGCGTCCGCGGCCGGCGCGCTGGTGGCCCCCGCCGCCGCCCGCGCGCGGGCGAAGCACCCGGAGCTGGACGTGCGGGTGATCGAGGCCGAAGACCAGCAGAGCCGCCTCGACCTGCGCTCCGGCACCCTCGACGTGGTGGTGCTGCAGGAGTACGACCACGTGCCCGCGCCGTTGGTCGACGACCTGGACCGGCACCCGGTCACCACCGACCCGATGCACCTGGTCACCCCGGTCGGGTGGCGCCGTCGCACCGGCCGGCTCAGCGAGCTGCGCGACGTGCCATGGATCGCCAGCGCCGAGCACACGCCGTGCCTGCGGTCCACATTGCACGCTTGCCGGCTCGCCGGCTTTGAGCCGGACATCCGGCACCGTTCCGTCGACTTCGCGCTCACCCTGGACCTCGTCGCGGCCGGCCTGGGCGCCGCGCTGGTGCCGGAGCTGGCGCTGCGCCACGTACCACCCGGCGTGCACGTGCAGGCACTGGCCGAGCCGGTTACCGAGCGACGCATCTTCGCGGTCACCCGCGCCCTCGGCGGCGCGCCGCAACGGCCCGCGGTGGGCGCCCTCCTGGCGGAGCTGAGCGGTCCGGCCGGCGTGCCCCGTGGGCAATTGCCGCCGATCATCGCTTGACGCACACGCTTCGACCCGCTCCACCACCAGGCCGTCCGGGCCCAGCAGAGGCCGGGATCGGCTTGGGGGCCCTGCCGCGGTCAGCGTTGCTCGGGGTGGGCGCGTCCGAGGGCGCCCGCCCGGCCCCACCGCCCGGGAATGTTGAGCAGTTCGATCCGGCCCATGTGCGGGGGCACTGCCGGCCTGGTCACCAGGTGCTCGCCGTGTGGCTCCATGCCGAGCATGGTTCGCAGCAGCAGCAAGGGGGTCCCGGTGGACCAGGCCTGCGGGCTGCACGCCGTGGGATACAGCACGGGATATCTGGTCAGCGTCCGCTCGTAGCCGGCGAACGCCTCGGGCAGCCGCCCGTCGAAGTGTTCCGCGGCGTCGATGATCCCTTCGGCGATGCGTCCGGCCTCCTGGTCGAAGCCGTAGCGGCGT
>NZ_JAPDPH010000254.1 GCF_026013475.1 Micromonospora yasonensis
GTCGCCTACAAAGCGACCCGGGCCGGGATAGCGCTCGTTCACGTGGATCCGGCGTACACCTCGCAGGGCTGCTCCGCCTGCGGGCACATCGCCAAAGCCAACCGACCCAACCAGACCACCTTCCGATGCACGTCGTGCGGCCTCGCTGAGCACGCCGACGTCAACGCAGCCCGCAACATCGCCACACGCGGCGTTGCGGACTGGGCAGCCGTCAGCCTGCCGAACGCGGCGTGACCGATGCAGCCAGCACCGACCACGATCTGCAACCTCGACCCCTTCAGGGCCGAGAAGCTGACCCTGGAGAAGATCCACCTCTTCGACCCGTCGACGGGCCGGAACCTGACTCTGCACGAGGGGCGGTCGGCCGGGGCGCTCGCCGACTGACCGACGCAGTGAGGGGCCGGTGGCGCGCTGCCGGCCCCTCAGCGTGCCGGCAGGTGCTCCAGCAGCTTGTCCAGCCGGATGGGCAGGTCCCGGACCCGTACGCCGGTCGCGTGGTGCACCGCGTTGGCGACCGCCGCGGCGCTGCCCACGATGCCGATCTCACCGATCCCCTTCACCCCGGCCGGGTTCAGCTCCGGGTCCTCCTCCGGCAGCCAGTACGCCTCGATCCGCTCGACGTCGGCGCAGACGCTGACGTGGTAGGTGGCGAGGTCGTGGTTGACCCAGTCGCCGTACCGCTCGTCGTCGGGCGAGCGTCGGCTCGGCGGCCGTGGGCGGCCGGGCCGCGGTGGCCCGTGCCGGCGTGCCGGGCATGGTGGGCGGTGGTCCCGGTGGGCCGGGCGGCCCGACCGGGCCGGGCCGGGGTGGTCGCGGCGGTCGCGGTGACGACCCGGCGGCGTCGGCCCGGGCGAAGAAGCGCCGGCGGATCAACATGCTGATCGCCGGCTTCGCCGTCTTCATCATGCTCGCCGGCATCGGCGTGGTCGGTTTCACCTACTACTCGACCAACGTCATCCTCCCCGAGGACACCATCCCGCCGCTGTCCACCACCATCTACTCCGCGGACGCGAAGGTCATCGCGAAGGTCGGTGACCAGAACCGCCAGCTCGTCACCATTGCTCAGATCCCGGAGTTCGTCCAGCACGCGGTGGCCGCGGCCGAGGACCGGAACTTCTACCGGCACTCCGGTGTGGACTACAAGGGCATCGCCCGCGCCGCCTGGAACAACTTCACCGGCGGCGACAAGCAGGGCGCCTCGACCATCACCCAGCAGTACGCGCGCAACGCGTTCGACAACCTCAACCAGGACACGTACGGACGCAAGGTGAAGGAGGCGATCCTCGCCTCCAAGCTGAACGACAAGTACGACAGGCCGACGATCATGCAGCACTACCTGAACGTGATCTACTTCGGCCGTGGTGCGTACGGCATCGAGGCGGCGGCGCAGACGTACTTCGGCAAGCGCACCAACCAGTTGACCGTGGCGGAGGCCGCGGTGCTCGCCGCGCTGATCAAGCAGCCTGAGCCGAGCGCGACGCACAAGGGCTACGACCCGGCGATCAACCCGCAGGCCGCGCTGGACCGGTGGAATTACGTGATCCGGGGCATGATGACCGAGAAGTGGCTGGACGCGCCGAACATGCCGCCGCACCCCACCGAGTACCCGAAGACGATCAAGAAGCCGTCGAAGAACAACGGCGCGGACTTCGGCGTCAACACGCCGTACGGCAACGTGATCAACTACGTCTCGCAGGAAATGCGCGAGATGAACCTGTGCACCGACGACCAGGCGGCGGCCACCCCCCAGCGGCCGCTCTGCTCCCAGGCGCTGAGCCGGGGCGGTTACAAGATCACTACCACCATCGACACCAGGATGCAGAAGGCGGCGCTGGACGCGGCCCAGCGGGCGACGAAGGGCTCCGAGCTCTACAAGCAGCCGTCAAACCTGATGGCCGCCGTGGTGGCGATCGAGCCGAAGACCGGCGCCGTGCGCGCCTACTACGGCGGTGACAACGGCACCGGCACCGACTACGCCGGCAAGAACATCGACAACGGCGTACTCAGCGGTGGCCACTCGCCCGGTTCGAGCTTCAAGATCTACACCCTGGCCGCAGCGCTCAAGGCGGACATCTCGGTCAAGTCGCGGTGGAAGGGCTCGGCGTTCACTCCCGACGGGGTGCAGTTCAAGGTCAGCAACGCCGGCGCCGACAAGGTCTCCTGCGGTGACTCCTGCACCCTCGAGCAGTCGACCCTGAAGTCGCTGAACGTGCCGTTCTACTACATCACGGAGAAGATCGGCGCGGACAAGGTGCTCGACATGGCCAAGCAGGCCGGCGTCACGACCATGTGGCGGACCGACACCAACCCGGCCACGGCGTACGACTTGACCAAGAAGGACCCGAAGGACCTGGCGCCCGACCCGTTCTTCAACGTGATCGGCTACGGCCAGTACCCGATCACCGTGCTGGACCACGCCAACGGCGTCGCCACCTTCGCCAACCGAGGCTTCTACAACAAGGCGCACTTCGTGAAGCTGGTGCAGAAGCAGAACCCGAACACCGGCAAGTGGGACACGGTCGGCGGGGAGAAGATCAAGCCGCAGAAGCGGATCGACCCGAACATCGTCGCGGACGTCACCTCGGTGCTGGAGCAGTACCCGGCTCAGGTGCACCGCCGCCTCGACGACGGCCGGAAGGCTGCCGAGAAGACCGGTACCTGGGAACTCGGCGACCCGAAGCAACCCCTGGCCAACGGTGACGCCTGGATGATCGGCTACACGCCGCAGCTCGCCACCGCAGTCTGGGTCGGCAACGTGGGCAACCGCAAGGCGATCAAGGACAAGGACGGCAACAAGATCTCCGGTGCGAAGATGCCGGGTGCCATCTTCCAGCGCTTCATGAACGACGCCCTCAGGGACAAGCCCAAGGAGGACTTCCCACCGGCCGCCCACGTCGGTAAGGACGAAGCGGGCAACGGCGAGATGCCGCAGCCGGAGCCGCCGCAGAACGGCTGCCAGGACCCGCTCGGCCTGTTCTGCGAGGGCGGCGGCAACGGTAATGGCGACGGCAACGGCAACAACGGCGGGACCATGCCGTTCCCGCCGCCGACGGGCGGTGGCGGCAACGGCGGTCGCGGCGGGGGCCTCCTACCCGGCACGACACAGCGGCAGACGTACTGACCTCGTCCGCCTCCGCCGTCACCCCTCCGAGCCGGGAGGGATGACGGCGGAGGCGGCCCCTTTTCCGGCCCTCCCGCTGCCGCTCGAGCCCCACCGTCCACCAGGGTGACCACGTCGCGGGCATCCGGTACATCGGCACCTGCCGCCGCGCGGTCGACGCGCATCCGTTCCCAAGGCCGCCGGAGATACGGCAGGATGCCTCTTCATGAGCACCCAGTCGACGGCAGACATCGACGACACCGGGCCCATCGACCATCCGTCCCGCTCGGACGGCTTCGTCCGCGGCACCGCGGGGCTGATCGGCGGTCCGCTGGGCGACCACGCCGTCGCCCTGGACCGGCCCGCCGGCCGGGAGCGGAGCTTCTGGAGCCCGGCCCGGATCGTGCTGGCGCTGCTCTGCCTGACGCTGGCGCTGCACTGGGTGCAGAAGTCGCCCTGCCAGGACGGTGCCTGGCAGAACAACGTGCAGTACACGCGGATGTGCTACACCGACGTGCTGGCGCTCTACTACGCCGAGGGGCTCAACGAGGGCAAGGTGCCCTACGCGGACCACCCGGTCGAATACCCGGTGCTGACCGGCTACTTCATGGGGGCGCTCGGCCTGCCGGTGCACGCCGTCGGCGCCGACAACCCGGGGATCAACCAGGGCCAGTGGTTCTACAACCTCAACGCGCTGGTGCTCAGCGCCCTCGCCGTGGCCACCGTCGCCGTCATCCTCAACCTGCGGCGACGACGACCATGGGACGCGGCGATGTTCGCGCTCGCCCCGGCCCTCCTGCTCACCGCCACCGTCAACTGGGACCTGCTCGCGGTCGGACTGGCCGCCTTCGGGCTGCTGGCCTGGGCGCGACGCCGTCCAGCCACGGCCGGCGTCCTGCTCGGCCTGGCCGGGGCGGCCAAGATGTGGCCGCTCTTCCTGCTCGGGCCGATCCTGGTGCTCGGGCTGCGCGCCGGCCGGCTGCGTGCCGCGCTCACCGCCGCCGCCACCGGCCTGGTGGCGCTGGTTGTGGTCAACCTGCCGGTGGCCATCCCGTACCGGGAGAGCTGGAGCCGGTTCTTCGACCTGAACACCACCCGCCCCATCGACTGGGGCACCCTCTGGTACATCGGCCGCTATCTGGACGGCAAGATCAGCCCCGGTCAGCCGGGCAACCTCGGGCCCTTCGAGTGGCTGAACGCGCACATCCCCACCCTGAACTGGGTGTCGTACCTGCTCTTCGGCCTGGCCTGCCTCGGGGTGGCCGCGCTGGCGCTGTTCGCGCCGCGCCGACCCCGGCTGGCCCAGCTCGCCTTCCTGGTGGTCGCCGCGTTCCTCATCTTCAGCAAGGTCTGGTCCCAGCAGTTCGTGCTCTGGCTGCTCCCGCTCGCGGTGCTCGCCCGACCGCGCTGGGGTGCTTTCCTGGCCTGGCAGGTCGCCGAGGTGTGCTACTTCGTCGCCTTCTACGGCGAGCTGCTCGGCGCGGCCACCAGCCGACCCGTCTTCCCTGAGGGCGTCTTCGTGCTCGCGGCCAGCCTTCGGCTGGTCACCGTCGCGGTGCTCTGCGGCTTCGTGATCCGGGACATCCTGCGCCCCGAGCGGGACGCGGTCCGTCACACCTACGCCGACGACCCCGACGGCGGCGTCCTGGACGGTGCCGACGACGTCGGCTGGCTCCGCCGCCGCCCCCGCGACACGGTGGCGCCCGAGCCGGTCACCGCCTAGCTCAGGAGGCGGAAGACGACCGCGTCGCCGACGTCCTCCCGGGTCACGCCCAGCCCGTCGACCGGTTTGTCGAGGATCCCCTCCCACGGGGTTCCGCCGAGCTGGTTACGGAACACCACGACGTTCTGCACGCCGAGCTGGCGCAGGTAATCGATGCTGAGCTGGTCGGGGAAGCCGACGGTGACATCGCGTACCTTCGCCTGGGTCTCCGGGGCGAAACCGCTGCCGCCGTTGACCATCTGCTGGAACCGGCTGGTCGACCAGAGCATCACCGGCTGGTCCAGGTTCTGACTGCTGGGCAGGACCAGCATCGGCCCGTCCACCGTCCGCATGACTGCCGGCTGCCGGGGCACCACCGGGTGCGGCGTGACGTTCAGACCCTCCACTGTCACCAGCACCAGCGGCAGCAGGGTGGCCAGCCGCAGCCACGGCCCGGGCCACGGGGGAACCCGCTCGGCGGCGAGCTCGCGTACCCGCGCGCAGAACGCGGTGACCGCGCCCGCGGCGAGCACGCCGAGGAACAGGGTGGCCCACAGCATCAGCCGGCCGGGCGTGCGCAGCCCGTTCCAGCCCGGCAGGTACTCGAACAGCGGTACGAAGGTCCAGGTGCCGCCGAAGAACCGGGTGCCCATCGCCAGAACCATGCTGACCAGCACCCCGGCGAGCAGGTAGAGCCGGTGCCGGACGCGCCAGACCGAGAAGAAGAGCCCGCCGGCGGCCAACGCGTAGAGCGCGAAGCCGGGCAGCAGGGTCATCTCGGGGTGCCACGGCAGCACCGAACGCGCTCCCTCGTGCAACTGACCCCAGATCCGTGACTCCGCCGGGGCGGTGAGGAACCCGCTCGCCGGCGGTGAGTAGATGGCGATGTCGCCGAGCGTCCGGGCCGCGTTCGGATGCAACTCCGCGACCTTGAAGAACGGCACCGCCAGCAGCGCCCCCACCGCGCCGAAGAGGAGACCGCCGAGCAGGTCGGCGAGGAACAGCCGGCCGCCGAACGGCCGCTTCACCGGCCGCACCAGCCAGCGTCGGGCGAACCAGATCAGCGCCGCCACCAGCACGATGCCGGCCAACAGGTACGCGAACATCAGGCCGATGCCGAAGCCGAGGCTCAGCTGCCACGCCGCCACCAGCCAGCCGGTGAACGCCCAGCCGGCGTGCCGGCGGTCCGGGCGGTACCCGTACCGCAGGGACCAGCCGTGGCCCCGGGCGAGCATCGCCAGCGCCAGCGGGATCCCGCCGTTGGAGATGATGTGCAGGTGCCCGGCCTGCGCCAGCAGCCAGGGGGCGTAGGCGTAGCTGGCCCCGGCCACCGCAGCCCCGATCCGGCCCGCGCCCAACTGGCGGGCCAGCGCGTACGCCCCGAGCGTGGCGAGCGCGTGCGCCAGCACGAACATGATGTTGTAGCGCACCAGGGCGGCCTCGGGGCCGTGACCGATCATGCCGGCCGGGGCGTAGCCGAGGAGCGTGTCCGAGAAGGCGAAGCTCCACGAATCGGGGTAGAAGGCGTTGGAATTCCACAGCTGTGCCGGGTCGGTCAGCAGGATGTGCCCCGACCACGACAGCTGCCAGGCCTGGAGGCTCGGGTCCCAGTAGTCCTGAGGCAGGGTGTAGGCCGGGTAGCGCAGCGTGGGCCAGGTCATCAGGACGGCCAGCGCCAGCGCGGCGACGGTGGCCAGGGTCCATTCGTGGACCAGGAACCGGCCCACCGCACGGACCGCCCGGCGGGCACGGCCGAGCACCGGAACCGGGGCGGGGCCGAACGCCAGGAAGGGGTCCGCCGGCTTCGTACCCTCGGCGGGCTCGGCCTGGTCGTCCGCCTTCGTGTCGGCTGGTCCCGGGCCGGCCGGGTCCGCCTTTCCGGTACGGCTCGCGGCGTCGCCGGCCGTCCCACCCGAGGCTCCGTCGGTCGCGTCGGTGCCGGCGTCGGTCTTCCCGGCGGTGTCGGCAGCGCCGGTCGCGTCGCCCGTGGCGAGCCCGGCGGCGTCAGGAGTCGCTCCGTCGGTGATCTTGCCCGTGGCGGCCGTCGCGCCGGTGTCGGTCGTGCCAACCCGCGCGGCCTTGGCGTCAGCCTCGGCCTCGGCGTTCGTGCCGGCCTTGGCGTTCGTGCGGGCCTTGGCATTCGTGCCGGCCTTGGTGTCGGTGCCGGCCTCGCGGTCCGTGTTGCCCGTGCCCGTCTTCGCGTCCGGTTGCGGGCCGGTGCCGGCCTGGTCGGAGCCGGCGGTGGCGAGCCGCGTGGCGTCTGAGGCCTTCGGCTCGGCGGTGCTCCCCCCGGCGGTCGCGTCGGACTGCTCGGTGGTCATGCCGCGGTTCCCAGCTGCTCGCGCAGGAAGGCGATGTCGGCTGCCTGGCCCTTGGCCCCGCCCGGGGTCTCCACGATCACCGGCGCTCCGGCCGCCCGGATCACCGCGACCAGCAGCTCAGGGTCGATCGTCCCGCCGGTGAGGTTGTCGTGCCGGTCCTGGCCCGAGTTGAACGTGCCCTTGGAGTTGTTCGCGTGGATCAGGTCGATCCGGCCGGTGATCGCCTTGACCCGGTCGACCAGCCCCAGCAGCTCCTCGCCGCCGGCGAACGCGTGGCAGGTGTCGAGGCAGAAGCCCACCTCGTAGTCGTCGAGCGCGTCCCACAGCCGGGCCAGCGCGTCGAGGTGACGGGCGCAGGCGTTGTCCCCGCCGGCGGTGTTCTCGATCAGAACCGGCAGCGGGAAGCCACCCGAGTCCGCCGCGTACGCGAAGGTCTTCCGCCAGTTGTCGAAGCCGACCGCGAGGTCGTCGCCGGCGTTGACGTGGCCGCCGTGCACGATCAGGCCCTTGGCTCCGACGGCCGCAGCGGCGGACGCGTGGCCGAGGAGGAGCTTGCGGCTCGGAATGCGGATCCGGTTGTTCAGGGTGGCCACGTTGATCACGTACGGCGCGTGGACGTAGAGGTCGACGTCGGCGGCGCGCAGCCGTTCCGCGTCCTCGCGGGGCTTCGGAGCCTTCCATCCCTGAGGATCGGAGAGGAAGAACTGCACGGTTTCGGCATCCCGGGCGGCCGCCTCGGCCAGCGGGTCGGTCGGATCGACGTGGGCTCCGATTCGCATGGAGGGCAGCCTACGTCGCGGCCCTGACGCACGGGATGACCCGTGGCGGGCCGGTTTGTGGCGTACGGACCGGAAGTTTCGGCCGGGGACCGGTCACGACCCGCGTCACCAGCCGGCCCGGTGGTCGTTGTCCGAGGTGGGATCGATGGTCGACGCTCCGCCCGGGCACGATCCACAGCGCATCCGGGCGAGGGGAGACCCCCGGAAACGGGACGCCCCGCCGTGCGGCCCGGCACGACGGGGCGTGATCCGGCTCGTCACACCGGACGGCAGCGCACCAACGCCGCCGGGCAAATTCCTCCATTTACCCCAAGAGGTGACGAGAGCCGTTGTATGGTCAGACCAGATAACAACACGATAAAGCTCCGCGGGGCGTCCACGATCCAACCTCATCGGTGTGGTCGTTCCTCCCCAGGTCCCACCCAAGGAATGCGGACGGGACGCCCTGCGGCCCCGTGGACAGGGGTCCACCTCCGATGCGCGAAGCCGGAGGTGGACCCCTGTCGCCGCGCCCCGGGCACCGCGTCAGACCGGCCCGGGCATGATCGTCCGGACCGGGTATCCTGGTCCGGTTGTCCGCGTCCGGCCGGGTTCCCCCGCTCCGGGCACGGGCCACGACGCACGACCTCCTGCCACGGAAGGACCGTGGCCGCTTAGCCCACAGGAGGTGAGCACGTCTTGCGTCATTACGAAATCATGGTGATCCTCGACTCCAGCCTCGAGGAGCGCACCGTCGCCCCGTCGCTCGACACGTACCTGAACGTGATCCGGACCGCGGGTGGCTCGGTGGAGAAGACCGACGTGTGGGGCCGCCGGCGCCTCGCGTACGAGATCAACAAGAAGGCCGAGGGCATCTACGCCGTCATCGACCTCCAGGCGACACCGGAGGCCGTGGCTGAGCTGGACCGTCAGCTCCGACTCAACGAGTCGGTGCTGCGCACCAAGGTCATCCGCCCGGAGATGCGCTGAGCATCTAGACCCGGCACGTCCGGATCAAGCTCATCGACGCTGTCAGAGGGCTCTGAGAGCCTGTGAGGGCGAAACGATGAGTGCGCGAGGAGATGGTCATGGCAGGAGACACCACCATCACGGTCATCGGCAACCTGACCGATGACCCCGAGTTGCGGTTCACCCCCTCCGGGGCGGCCGTCGCCAAGTTCCGGGTCGCCTCGACGCCCCGGTTCATGGACAAGGCGTCCGGCGAGTGGAAGGACGGCGAGCCGCTGTTCCTCTCGTGCACGGTCTGGCGCCAGGCCGCCGAGAACGTCGCCGAGTCGCTGCAGCGCGGCGCCCGGGTGATCGTGTCCGGCCGGCTGCGTCAGCGGTCGTACGAGACCCGTGAGGGTGAGAAGCGCACCGTCATCGAGCTGGAGGTCGACGAGATCGGCCCGTCGCTGCGCTACGCCACGGCGAAGGTGCAGAAGATGTCCCGCTCGGGCGGCGGTGGCGGCT
>NZ_JAPDPH010000255.1 GCF_026013475.1 Micromonospora yasonensis
CGGTTGTGGATGAGGATGGCGTGCGACAGCGCCGGGGTGGGGGTGTAGCCGTCGCGGCTGTCCCGCAGCACGGTGACGCCGTTGGCGGCGAGCACCTCCAGCGCGCTGGCCTCGGCGGGGGCGGAGAGGGCGTGGGTGTCGCGGGCGAGGAAGAGCGGCCCGGCCACGCCCTGCTCCCGCCGGTAGTCGCAGAGCGCCTGGGTGACCGCGAGGATGTGATCCTCGTTGAAGGCGTTCCTCAGGCTGGACCCGCGATGCCCGGACGTGCCGAACGAGACCTGCTGCGCCGGGTCGGCCGGGTCCGGGTGCTCGGCGTAGTAGGCGGTCACCAGCCGGGGCACGTCGACCAGGTCGGCGGGCTCGGCGGGCTGGCCGGCACGGGGATGGGCCACTGCGTATCCTCCTCGGGGTACGGGCGGTCAGAGCTCGACGCGCTGACCCTTGCCGACCACGACGATGCCGTTGTCGGAGACGGTGTAGCGCTGGCGGTCCCTCTCCAGGTCGACGCCGATCTCGGCGCCCTCCGGAACGTAGACGTTCTTGTCCAGGATGGCCCGTCGGACGACCGCGTGCCGGCCGATCTCGACACCCTCCATCAGCACCGCGCCGTCCACGTGCGCCCAGGAGTGCACCTTCACCTTCGGCGACACGATCGAGTTCTCCACGAGGGAGCCGGAGATCACCGATCCCGGCGAGACCATCGAGGCCACCGCCCGGCCGACCCGCTCGCCCCACGCGTGCACGAACTTGGCCGGCGGGTACGGCGGCTGGTTGCTGTAGATCGGCCACTCGAAGTTGTAGAGGTTGAACACCGGGTGGACGTTGATCAGATCCATGTGGGCGTCGTAGAAGGAGTCGAGCGTCCCCACGTCCCGCCAGTAGCCGCGGTCCCGCTCGGTGCTGCCGGGGACCTCGTTGTCCTTGAAGTCGTAGACGTTGGCCTCGCCCCGCTCGACCAGCATCGGGATGATGCTGCCGCCCATGTCGTGTTTGCTGGTCTTGTCCTCCGCGTCGCGCTCCACCGCGTCGCAGAGCGCCTTGGTGGTGAAGACGTAGTTGCCCATCGAGGCGTAGATCTGGTCGGGCGCGTCCGGCAGGCCGACCGCGTCGGTGGGCTTCTCGCGGAACGCCCGGATCCGCCGGCCGTCCTCGCCGACCTCGATCACGCCGAACTGGTCGGCCATCGACAGCGGCTGGCGGATGCCGGCCACGGTCACCGCGGCGCCCGAGGCGATGTGGTCCTCCACCATCTGCCGCGGGTCCATCCGGTAGATGTGGTCGGCGCCGAAGACGATCACGTACTCCGGCTGCTCGTCGTAGATCAGGTTGAAGCTCTGGTAGATCGCGTCGGCCGAGCCGGCGAACCACCAGGGCCCGCGGCGCTGCTGCGCCGGCACCGGGGTCACGTAGTTGCCCAGCATGGTCGACATCCGCCACGTCTGGGTGATGTGGCGGTCCAGCGAGTGGGACTTGTACTGGGTCAGCACGACGATCCTGAGAAAGCCGGCGTTCGCCAGGTTGGAGAGGACGAAGTCAACCATGCGGTACATCCCGCCGAAGGGGACGGCCGGCTTCGCCCGGTCGGTGGTGAGGGGCATCAGGCGCTTGCCCTCCCCGCCGGCCAGGACGATCGCGAGCACCTTGGCAGCCATGTACCGACGCTATCCATCCCGCCCCGACTTCACCACTCGTACGGGCACGATTCGGTGCCGGGACCTTCGTGAGCATCGGCTCGCCGTAGCACGAATCAGTCGGGCTCGACCAGGAGCCGGGCGTAGTTGGCCATCGATCGCTGGTAGCGCGGCAGGTGTTTCGCGAGCGCCCCGACGGCGATCGATACTGCCTCCCGCTCCCGGCCGACGCTGGTCAGAGCCAGCGCGAGCGTCGCGCTGACCGCGTCGTCGAGCTCGTCGGAGCCGCGCTCGCGCTCCACGGTCAGCAGCCGAACACTCTCCTCGGGCTGCCCCATGTTGCGCAGCGAGCTGGACATCTGGATCACTGAGCGCCGCCGGGGGATGCCGTCGATGCCCAGCTCCAGCGCCCTGCGGTAGAGCGGAACCGCCTTGTCCGAATGGCCGGTCGAGTCCCAGGCGCAGGCCCGCTCGAACGCCGCCACCGGATGATCCGGCCCCAACTCGTCGGCGAGGACGCCGACCCGCTGGCGGAATTCCTCTTCGTCCCAGTCGTCGGGCGCCGCGTTGAAGGCCGCCCACAGGTCCGCGTTGCGTTGTTCCCAGTCGGCGTTCGGGTTCATCGTCGTTCTCCTCATGACCGTCGGTTCAGCCGGGAGAACTCTGCGAGCGCTGGTACGGTGGCCGCCAGTGATTCGGCAAGGGCCGAATCTCTTCTTCTTTCAGGCAAGGGGGGCGGATGGCGGTCACGCTGAGGTTCAGCCCTGCCGACCTGTTGCGCTGCCGCTTCGCCATCTCACCCATGCTCGAGACGCTGTCCGCGGTGCGCCTGCTGTCCCCGCGTGAAGGCGTGGGCCCGCACCGCCGCTGGCGGGACACCATCAACACGCGGGAACTCGACCTGCGGCCGATCGCCCTGCTCCAGCCGCGTCGCGGCTACACCCCCGACTTCCTCTCGCCGCCTCCGGTCAGCCCGCACGCCCGGTTCGAGGACGAGCTCGCGGCCGTGGCGGCCACTGACCATGATCGGGTACGCGCAGAGCTGCGACGGTCACTGGCGGACAACCCGGGGGCGGCCGAGTCGGCGACCGGACGGCTCCTGCTGGGCGACCCAGCTGTTGTTCTTCAGACGCTGGTCGCACTCGTGAAGCAGGCGTGGGAGGTGTTGGTCGAACCCGTCTGGCCACAAGTACGCGGGCTGCTTGACGCCGATGTGGGCTTCCAGGCCCGGCGCCTCGCCGAAGGCGGTCTGGACCGGTTGTTCGCCGAGCTGCATCCACGACTTCGCTGGAGCAACGGCGTACTGACTCGCAAGTACGGCGACGACGAGCGCCGCGATCTGCGGGGCGAGGGGCTTGTCCTGGTGCCCAGCGCATTCAAGTGGGATCAGGTGGTCGTCATTGTGGACCCGCCGTGGCAGCCCACAGTGATCTATCCGGCGCGCGGGCTCGGCACGCTCTGGCAGCCCCTTTCCGCCGATCGGCATGCGGCTTTGGGCCGGTTGATCGGGAAAACCCGGGCGGTGCTGCTACTCAGCCTCGACGAGCCGGCCAGCACGGCGACCCTGGCCCACCGTCACGCGCTGGCCGCAGGGACGGTCTCTGAGCATTTGTCGGTGCTGCGCGACGCCGGGTTCGTTGCCGGGGCACGACACCGGCACGAGATCCGCTATCGGCGTACGCCCCTCGGCGAAGCCGTGCTCCGCTAGTGGCTCCCCACCACGGGTGGTGGGGAGCGCCGCCTGGCCAACTGATCCTCGGGCAGTTTCGGGACTCCTCGTCTAGGGTGCCGGTCATGACCGATACCGCAAGCCTGCGCGTCGACCTGCTCACCCGGGAGTACCCGCCGGAGGTCTACGGCGGGGCCGGGGTGCACGTCGAGTACCTGGCGCGCGAGCTGCGCCGGCTCGCCGACGTCCGGGTGCACTGCTTCGGCGCGCCCCGCGACGAGCCGGGGGTCACCGCGTACGCCGAGCCGGCCGCGCTGGCCGGGGCGAACGCCGCGCTGCGGACCATGGGCGTCGACCTGGAGATGGCGGCCGGCTGCGCCGGCACCGACGTGGTGCACAGCCACACCTGGTACGCCAACCTGGCCGGGCACACCGCGAAGCTGCTGTACGGGGTGCCGCACGTGGTCACCGCGCACAGCCTGGAGCCGCTGCGCCCGTGGAAGGCCGAGCAGCTCGGCGGCGGGTACGCGCTGTCGTCCTGGTGCGAGCGGACCGCGTACGAGGCGGCCGACGCGATCATCGCGGTGAGCGCGGGGATGCGGCGGGACGTGCTGACCGCGTATCCGGACGTGGACCCGGACCGGGTGCGGGTGGTCTACAACGGCATCGACACCGCGCAGTACGCCCCCGACCACGGCACCGACGTGGTGGACCGGCTGGGCATCGACCCGGGCCGCCCCAGCGTGGTCTACGTCGGGCGGATCACCCGGCAGAAGGGCCTGCCGTACCTGCTGCGCGCGGCCCGGGAGCTGCCCGCCGACACCCAGCTGGTGCTACTGGCCGGCGCGCCGGACACCCCGGACATCGCCGCCGAGGTCGAGGAGCTGGCCACCGAGTTGCGGGCCACCCGTTCGGGCGTCATCTGGATCGCCGCGATGCTGCCCAAGCACGAGGTGATCCAGGTGCTCACCCACGCCACGATCTTCGTCTGCCCGTCCGTCTACGAGCCGATGGGCATCGTCAACCTGGAGGCGATGGCCTGCGAGACGGCGGTGGTGGCCACCGCCACCGGCGGCATCCCCGAGGTGGTCGCCGACGGCGAGACCGGCGTGCTGGTGCCGATCGAGCAGGCCACCGACGGCAGCGGGCGACCGCTGGACCCGGAGCGGTTCGTGGCCGACCTGGCGGCCCGGATCAACGAGGTGCTGGCCGACCCGAAGCGGACGGAGGCGTTCGGCCTCGCCGGCCGGCGGCGGGCGGTGGAGCACTTCTCCTGGGACACCATCGCCCAGCGGACGCTGGAGGTCTACCGGTCGGTGGGCGCGGCGGGCTGACCGTCGTGCGACGCGTGTCCGTCCCGGCCGTGGACGCGCCTGGGCCGGTACGATGCCCGAATGAGCTCAGAGGCGGTTGGCAGGTCGATGCCCCCGATCGTGACGCTCGATGATCTGACCGCGATGATGGCCGCGGACGAGCACCATCGGTACGAGATCAGCCCTGAGGGAGTTCTCTCGATCATGCCGCCGCCGGGATACGCCCATGCCATCATCGCGACCCGGCTCATGGTGTGGCTCGCCCAGGGCGGCGTTCCGGCGGACCACATCGCCCAGGCGGTCGGGCTGCGCATCCCCGGCCGTCGCGGCGGAGTCGGTGGTCGCATTCCGGACCTGGTGGTCTGGAGCAAGGCCCAGGCCGATGGCGTGTGGCTACCGGCCGACGACGTGCTCCTCGTGGTCGAGATCGTCTCACCCGGGTCCGAGGGCATCGACACGGTGACCAAACGCAGCGAGTACGCGGCGGCCGGCATCCCGCAGTACTGGATCGTGGAGCAGGACGCGGCGCAGACCGTCACGATGCACCGACTGGACGGCGAGCACTACGGCGTATGGGCGACCATGCCGCTCGCCTGGGTCCTCAATACCAAGCCGGCCGAGCACGACCTCGGCTGACTGTGGCCGCGACGGGGCGCCACGGAGAGATCCTGGAAGCGGATGGCCCCCCGAGGGGCCGAAATCTTCCAAGATCTCTTGAGCGAAGCCGGCACGTGACACCGGAACCGCCTGCCTAGCACCGAAGGGAACTTGGCCGAGCGGGAAGCGATCTCGCGCAGTAGGTTGAGGCGGTGACTGGACGGTTTCCGATCGAAGACGTCTCCCCCGTCGTCGCCTGCGGTCGCTACCCGGCCAAGGCGGTGGTCGACGAACTCGTGCCGGTGTCCGCCCGCGCGTACCGCGAGGGCCACGACGCGCTCGGCTGCAACGTGGTCTGGCTCGGCCCGGACGGCGTGGCTCGCCCGTTCACCCGGATGCGCCCCGGGGAACCGGGCCAGGACCGCTGGCACGCCACCATCCGACCGGACGCCGCCGGCGAGTGGCGGTTCACCGTGGAGGCGTTCCAGGATCCGTACCTGACCTGGCAGAACGCGGTCACCAAGAAGGTGGCCGCCGGCCAGGGCCCGGCGGAGCTGGCCAACGACCTGGCCGAGGGGGCCAGGGTGCTGGAGGCGGCCCTGGAGCTGGTCCCGAAGGCGGACCGGAAGCGGGTACGCGCCGCGGCGAAGGCGCTGCGCGACGACAGGCTGGACCTGCCCCGCCGGGTCGGCCCGGCGCTGGACCTGGCCCCGGTGCTCTGGGACCACCCGGTCCGCGAGCTGGTCACCACCGGCGACGAGCACCGGCTCTGGGTGGACCGTCCCCGGGCGCTCTTCTCCGCCTGGTACGAGTTCTTCCCCCGCTCGGAGGGGGCGGTCCCGGCCACCGTCGACGCGCCCGCGCGGTCGGGCACCTTCGTCACCGCCACCGAGCGCCTGCCCGGCGTCGCGGCGATGGGCTTCGATGTGCTCTACCTGCCGCCGATCCATCCGATCGGGCGGATCAACCGCAAGGGCCGCAACAACTCGCTCACCGCCGGCCCGGACGACGTCGGCTCGCCGTGGGCGATCGGCGCCGCCGAGGGCGGCCACGACGCCATCCACCCCGATCTGGGTACGCCGGAGGACTTCCGCGCGTTCCTCGCCGCCGCCGCCGAGCACGGCCTGGAGGTGGCGATGGACCTGGCGTTGCAGTGCGCCCCGGACCACCCGTGGGTGACCGACCATCCGGAGTGGTTCACCACCCGGGCCGACGGGACCATCGCGTACGCGGAGAACCCGCCGAAGAAGTACCAGGACATCTACCCGCTGAACTTCGACAACGACCCCGACGGCATCCGGGCGGAGATCCTGCGGGTGGTGCTGCACTGGGTCGGTGCGGGGATTCGGATCTTCCGGGTGGACAACCCGCACACCAAGCCGTTCGACTTCTGGCACTGGCTGATCTGGGAGGTCAAGCGGGTCGACCCGGACGTGCTCTTCCTCGCCGAGGCGTTCACCCGCCCGGCGATCATGCACGGGCTCGGCAAGATCGGCTTCACCCAGTCGTACACCTACTTCACCTGGCGCACCACGGCGGCCGAGATGCGGGCGTACTGCGCGGAGCTGGTCGCGGCGGCCGACTACATGCGGCCGAACTTCTGGCCCAACACCCCCGACATCCTGCACGAGTCGTTGCAGCACGGCGGCCCGCCGATGTTCAAGATCCGGGCGGTGCTGGCCGCGCTGCTCTCCCCCTCCTGGGGCATGTACGCCGGCTTCGAACTCTTCGAGCACGTCGCCCGCCCCGGGGCCGAGGAGTACCTGGACAACGAGAAGTACGAGCTGCGCCCCCGCGACTGGGCGGGAGCGCAGGAGCAGGGCCGCTCGCTCGCCCCGTTCGTCGCCACCCTCAACCGGGTCCGCCGGGACAACCCGGCCCTGCGCTGGCTGCGCAACCTGCACTTCCACGACATCGACAACCCGGCGCTGCTCTGCTGGTCCAAGCACGACCCGGACACCGGTAACACGGTCATCGTGGTCTGCTCCTTCGACTCGCGATCCGTGCAGTGGGGCAACACCACCCTGGACATGCCGGCGCTCGGCTTCGACTGGCACGAGCGGTTCACCGTGCACGACGAGCTGAGCGGGGTCAGCTACGACTGGGGGCAGCGCAACGCGGTCCGGCTCGACCCGTACCTGCAGCCGGCGCACGTGTTCACCGTGCGGCGACCGGCGCCCCCGGCCACCCCCGAACCGGAGACGCCGGCGGTGGCCGACCTGACCGTCGCAGACGTACCCGCCGACCTCTCCGGCGGCACCGCCCCGACCGCCCCGGCCGCGAAGGACGACGAACGATGGAGCAGCTGATCGCCGGCGAGGCGTACGACCCGCACGCCGTGCTCGGCGCGCACCCCGCCGACGGGCGTACCACCATCCGCACCATGCGCCGCGGAGCGGGCGACGTGGCCCTGCTCGTCGGCGACCAGCGGCACCCGATGAAGCGGGTGCACGACGTCGGCGTCTTCGAGGCCGTGGTGCCCGGCCAGGTGCTCGACTACCGGGTCGAGGTGGACGGCGCCGCCCACGACGACCCGTACCGTTACCCGCCCACGCTGGGCGAGCTGGACCTGCACCTGATCGGCGAGGGGCGGCACGAGCGGCTCTGGGAGGCGCTCGGCGCCCGGGTCCTCGACGGGGGCGTGGCGTTCACCGTCTGGGCGCCCAACGCGCGCGGCGTCCGGGTGGTCGGCGACTTCACCGGCTGGGGCCCGGACGACGGCTGGCCGATGCGCTCACTCGGGTCCAGCGGCGTGTGGGAGATCTTCGTGCCGGGGGCGCCGGTCGGCGCCCGCTACAAATACCGCATCCTCGGCGCCGACGGGCACTGGCGGGACAAGGCCGACCCCCTCGCGGCCCGCACCGAGGTGCCGCCAGCCACCGCCTCGGTGGTGCACTCCTCCGGGTACGAGTGGGGCGACGCCGACTGGCTGCAACGCCGGGCCAAGCGGCGGCCCCACCAGGAGCCGATGAGCGTGTACGAGGTGCACCTCGGTTCCTGGCGGCCCGGCCTCGGCTACCGGGAACTCGCCGAACAGCTCACCGCGTACGTGACCGACCTGGGCTTCACCCACGTGGAGTTCCTGCCCGTGATGGAGCACCCGTTCGGCGGCTCCTGGGGCTACCAGGTCACCGGCTACTACGCGCCCACCGCCCGGTTCGGCGACCCGGACGACTTCCGCCACCTGGTCGACCGGCTGCACCAGGCTGGCATCGGGGTGATCCTCGACTGGGTGCCGGCGCACTTCCCCAAGGACGAGTGGGCCCTCGCCCGGTTCGACGGCACCCCGCTCTACGAGCACCCCGACCCGCGCCGCGGCGAGCACCCCGACTGGGGCACGTACGTCTTCGACTTCGGCCGCCGCGAGGTGCGCAACTTCCTGGTCGCCAACGCGCTCTACTGGCTGGACCAGTTCCACGTCGACGGGCTCCGCGTCGACGCCGTCGCCTCGATGCTCTACCTGGACTACTCCCGGCAGGAGGGGCAGTGGGTGCCCAACGTGCACGGCGGCCGGGAGAACCTGGAGGCGATCGCGTTCCTCCAAGAGGTCAACGCCACCGTCTACAAGCACCACGCCGGGGTGGTGATGGTCGCCGAGGAGTCCACCGCCTGGCCCGGGGTGACCCGGCCGACCGGCGAGGGCGGGCTGGGCTTCGGCTTCAAGTGGAACATGGGCTGGATGCACGACACCCTGCTCTACACCTCGAAGGATCCGATCTACCGGCAGCACCACCACCATCAGCTCACCTTCTCCCTGGCGTACGCCTGGAGCGAGAACTACGTGCTGCCGATCAGCCACGACGAGGTGGTGCACGGCAAGGGCTCGCTGGTCGGCAAGATGCCCGGGGACACCTGGCAGCGGCTGGCCAACGTCCGGGCGCTGCTGGCGTACATGTGGGCGCACCCGGGCAAGCAGCTGCTCTTCATGGGCTGCGAGCTGGCCGACGACCGGGAGTGGAGCGAGGAGCGCGGCCTCGACTGGTACCTGACCCACGACCCGGCCCGCGCCGGGGTGCAGCGGCTGGTCGGCGACCTCAACCGGGTCTACCGGGCCAGCCCGGCGCTCTGGGCACAGGACA
>NZ_JAPDPH010000256.1 GCF_026013475.1 Micromonospora yasonensis
GACCGGGGGATGACCCGGGTCAGCTCGTCGCCGGGCAGCCAGACCTTGATCTCCTTGGGCCGGGCGGCGGCGCCCCGCCCGCGTGCCGAGACGGTCACCTCCCGGCGGCGCAGCCGGCCCCGGCCCACCCCGAGCCCCTCCCAGACCCCCCGGACCACCTGGAGCGTGACGTCCGCGCCGTCCCACCGGCCGTACGGGACGAGCACGCTGCCGCGCTGCCGGGCCCGGGCGGCCAGCCGGTTGGCGACGGAGGCGGAGACCGTGGCCGGCACGGCGGTGACCACCACGTCCATCCCGTCGATGAGCGCGGCGACGACGGTGGGCCACTCGGGGCCGGGGTTCGGCACCAGGGCGAGCCGGTCCAGGGCGATCCCGGCCTCGGCCGCCGCGCCCGCCCCGAAGGTGGGCACCCCGACCACGGCGCACCACGAGCCGGCCCGGGACGCCTCGGCGAGCAGGGCGAGGATCAGCGACGTCCCGCCACTGTGCCGGGGCTGCCCGACGCCGACCGCGATGGTGCTGCCGCGCCGCAGCCCGCGGTGGGGCAGCAGCCCGGTCAGCTCGCGCCGGACGGGCAGCAGCCGGTGGCCGCCCGCCGGGTCCGGCGCGCTCGCCGGGCGTACCAGCTCGGCCAGTGCGGCGGAACCGACCACCATGCGGCCCGCCATCGGACTCCCCCCGTCGTGTCGCGCGGGGTCGTTCCCCGTCAGGTGCTGGGTGTGCTGGATGCTGGATCAGGACAGTGCGTCGGGCGACGCGGAGCGGCGTCCGGCCACCACCCGGGGTCCCGCCGGTGGCGGCGGCCGGACGCCACGACTCAGGCGGCGGCTGCTCCGGGTCGCGGCGTGGCGTCAGACACGCCGAGCCGGAGGGGCCGATGCAGGCCGTCGATCGCCGGCTGGTGGGCCAGGCCGAGCGCGGTCTCCACCACGGCCACGAACTGTTCGGCGGCGCGGAGCAGGTCGTCGGCCTCCCGGGCGGTGACCACCCGGGGGATGCCGGCCTCGGCGGCGGCCCGCTTGCCGGCCCCGGCGGCGAAGTAGCCGGCCCACTCGTCGAGCTCGGGGGCGACGGCGGCGAGCAGCACCCAGACGCTGGTGATCCGGTTACGCCGGGTGGGGGCGGGGCGGGCGCGGGCGGCGAGCACGGCGGCGGCGGCGCGCAGCGCCGCGAGGTGGGCGGCGGCGTACCGGAGGCCGTCGGGGCGGGTCCGGGCGGCCTCGGCCAGCCCGTGGCGGGCCACCACGAGCAGCTGGGCGGGGGTGCGGTGCGGCAGCGCGTGCGCGGGCACCGTCGGCACCTGGGCCGGACTGGTCGGCATGGTCTCTCCTCCGCGTGGGCCGGGGCGGGCGGGTCGCGCGACGGATCGGATCCGCCGGCGGGACGCCCGGAGCGGTGGTGCGGAGGAAGACGCACCGGGTGGGGGCCGGCCGGGTGTGGACGCTTCCCCACACCACACCCGGCCGGCGTACCGGCGGGTTCGTCGCCCGCCGCCCGGGGGTCGTGGGCGGCGGGCGACGATCCTGCCTGACGGGTCCGGACTCGCGACTGTCCGGAGCCCGGTGCGGTCCGCGGAACCGCACCTCCCGGGAAGCCGGCGCCGCGAAACACCTCTCCCGGGCGTTGGAACGAGCGTACGACTGAATCGAACACTCGTTCTAACTACCCCGACAGTACACCTCCCCACCGACGAAAATGCAACGTGTGACGCGCCGGCGACACCGATCACTCCCGCCCGGCGGGTCGCCGGGGCACGCCGGAGGGCGGTCCGGATTCTCAGCCGGGACACAGCATCGGCAAAGGGGGCACCGAGTTCCCCGGCCCAGGGTGGACGTCATGAACGTGAGCCGTACCGAAAAGATCTTCCGGTGACCGCCGCCGTGGCCGACCGGCGGGCCGTGCGCCGCGCGCTGCCGACGGTCCCCGCCTGGTGGGCCGATGTCGCCGGCAGCGCCGCGGTGCTCAGCCTGCTGGTCGTCACCGCCCTCTGGACCGCCGACCGCGGGGTGCAGGAGCTGCTGGGCGGGGCGGCCACCGGGCTCACCTCGCTCGGCCGGCTCGCCGGACTGGTCAGCGCCGACCTGATGCTCATCCAGGTGGTGCTGATGGCCCGGGTGCCGCTGATCGAGCGGAGCTTCGGCCAGGACCGGATCGCCCGCTGGCACCGGCTCGCCGGCTTCACCTCCGTCAACCTCCTCCTCGCCCACGTGGCGCTGACCGTCCTCGGGTACGCCGGCACCGCCCGGCAGGGCGTGCTGGCCGAGATCTGGGACCTGGTCGTCACGTACCCGGGGATGCTGCTGGCCACCGCGGCGCTGGCCCTGCTGGTGCTGGTGGTGGTGACCTCGCTACGCGCGGCGCGCCGCCGGCTGCGCTACGAGTCCTGGCACCTGCTGCACCTGTACGCGTACCTGGGCATCGCGCTGGCGCTGCCGCACCAGCTCTGGACCGGCGCCGACTTCCTCGCCGCACCGCTGGCCCGCGCCTACTGGTGGACCGTCTACCTGCTGGCGCTGGCCAGCGTGCTGGTCTACCGGCTCGGGCTGCCCGCCTGGCGGTCGGCGCGGCACCGGATCGAGGTGGCCGCGGTGGTCCCCGAGGCGCCCGGGATCACCTCGGTCTGGCTGCGCGGGCGCGACCTGCACCGGCTGCCCGCCCGGGCCGGGCAGTTCCTCCTCTGGCGGTTCCTGGACGGCGCCGGCTGGTCCCGGGCACACCCGTACTCGCTGTCGGCACCGCCGAACGGGGACCTGATGCGGATCACGGTCAAGGACCTCGGCGACGGCAGCTCCCGGGTGGCCATCCTGCGCCCCGGCACGAAGGTGCTGGTCGAGGGGCCGTACGGGCGGCTGACCGGGGAGCACTGGCGAGGCGGCGGGATCACCATGCTGGCCTGCGGGGTCGGGATCACCCCGCTGCTGGCGCTGCTCTGGGAGCTGCCGTACGCCCCCGGCGAGGCGGTGCTGCTCTACCGCGCGCGTACCCCTGCGGATCTGGCCTTCCGGGCGGAGCTGGACCGGCTCGCCGCCGAACGCGGGCTGGTCGTGCACTATCTGGTCGGCCCCCGGGCAGCACGCCCGAGCTGGCTGCCGGCGTACGCCGAGGGGATGCCCGACGCGGCGGCCCTGCGCCGGCTCTCCCCCGACATCGCCGCCCACGACGTCTTCCTCTGCGGACCGGACGGCTGGGTCGGCGCCGCCCGCGCCGCGACCCGCGCGGCCGGGGTCCCCGACGCGCGCACCCACCACGAATGCTTCGCCTGGTGACAGGCGCGAAAGGAGGATCCGTGCGACGGATCACCATCTGGCTGCTCTCCACGGTGGCCGCGCTGGTGCTGCTGTTCAGCTACAAGACCAGCACCATGGGCGCGGGCGGGGACACCAGCGCGATCGCCTCCGGCTCGGACGGCTCGGCGGGCAGCTCCTGGACCGCCACCGACGACGGCTCCGGCACCGGCTCCGGCTCGTCGGGCGGCTCCTCGACCGGTTCCTCGGGGGGCTCGTCCGGCGGCAGCGGCACGGCCACCGGGTCGGTGACGCAGACCCGGTGGGGGCCGGTGCAGGTGAAGATCACCGTCTCTGGCGGGAAGATCACCGACGTCACCACGGTGCAGGTGCCCGACGGCAACCGCCGGGACCAGGAGATCAACGACTACGCGGTGCCGATCCTGCGGCAGGAGGCGCTGGCCGCGCAGAGCGCCCAGATCGACACCGTCTCCGGCGCCACCGTGACCAGCGACGGCTACCGGGAGTCGCTGCAGTCCGCGATCGACGCGGCGCACCTGAGGTGAGCCGGGTGGGGACGATGAACCTGACCACCGAGCCGGACCGGCGGGCCTGGGTGGCGCAGGTGATGGGGCTGCCGGTCAGTGTGCACCTGCGCGGGCCCGAGGTGCGCGCGGACGCGGTGGCGGAGCGGGTGGAGCGGGTCTTCGCCGAGCTGCGCGCGATGGACGCGGTGTTCAGCACGTACCGGCCGGAGAGCGTGCTGGGCCGGCTCGGCGGCGCGCTGCCCGACCCGACCACCGCCGACCCCGTGGTGCGCGAGGTGGTGGAGCGCTGCGAGGAGGCCCGCGCGCGTACCGGCGGGTGGTTCGACGCCCGGCGCCTGCCGCTGCCCGGCGGCGGCACCGGCTTCGACCCGTCCGGACTGGTCAAGGGGTGGGCGGTGGAGCGGGCCGCGCGGCACCTGGTCGACCTGCCCGGGCACGACCTCTGCCTCAACGCGGGCGGGGACGTGCTGCTGCGCACGACGCCGGGCCGGCCGGCCTGGCGGGTCGGGATCGAGGACCCCGCCCGCCCCGAACGGATGCTCGACGTCGTCGAGCGGGCACACGGTGCGGTCGCCACCTCGGGCACCGCGCGGCGCGGCGCGCACATCACCGACCCACGCACCGGCCGCCCGGCCGAGGCCGTCCGGTCGGTCACCGTGGTCGGCCCCGAGCTGCTCTGGGCCGACGTGTACGCGACCGCGGCCGTCGCCCGCGGCGCGGACGCGCTCGACTGGCTGGCCACCCTGGACGGGTACGCGGCGCTGCTGGTGGACGCCGGCGGCCGGGTCCGGGCCACCCCGAACTGGCCCGGCTCCCGGCTGGCGGCTCAGGCCGCCGGGTAGTCGGGCAGGTCGGCCTCGGTGGCCAGCGACCCGGTGCTGCGGACCAGCATCGACTGGACCGGGCGGGCGGCCAGCAGCCGGTCGCGCAGCCACAGCCCCCACCCGCTGGCCGGGGCGAGGAAGTGGCCGGGGTTGGCGCCCCGCTGCCAGCGGGCGGCGTACCCCCGCATCCGCCGCTCGTACGCGGGCAGCGCGACCCGGTGGTCGCCGCCCGCCAGGGCCAACTCGCCGGCGAGCACGTACGCCCCGACGACGCCGGTGCCGACCCCCATCCCGCCGAGGGTGACACCCCACGCCGCGTCGCCGAGCAGCACGGTCCGGCCGGTGTGCCACCGGGGCACCCGGACCTTGGCGATCGCGTCGAAGTAGAGCTCCGGCGCGGCGCGCAGCCCGGCCAGCAGCCGGGGCACGTGCCAGCCCAGCCCGGCGAAGGCGTCGGCGACCAGCGCCTTCTGCCGGTCGGGGTCGAGCCGGTCGTGGTCCTGCCGAGGCCCGGCGAAGACCACCAGGGCGGTGGCCCGGTCGGGGTCACGCGGGTCGGCCGAGACGCTGGCCATCCGGCCGGGCACGTTGTACTGCCGGGGGACGGCGTCCGCCCCCAGGTCGTTGGGCAGGTCCCAGCCGGCCAGGTGGTAGCCGAGGTGGGTCACGTACGCCGACTCCGGGCCGAGGGCCAGCCGGCGCACCCCGGAGTGCAGGCCGTCCGCGCCGACCACCAGGTCGACGGTGCGGGAGTCGCCCCGGGCGAAGTCGACGCGCACCCCGTCGGTGCGGTCCGTGAGCGCGGTGATCCGGTCCGCGAACCGGTACTCCACCCGGTCGGCGCCGTGCTCGTACAGGATCCGGGACAGGTCCCGGCGGCGGACCTCCAGCTCACCGCCGGCGAACTCGGCCGGCAGCCGGAAGATCTCCCGGCCGCGCTCGTCCACCCGGCTCATCGCGCCGGCGTGGGTCTGCACCGCGCGCAGGTCGTCCAGCACGCCCATCGCGGCGAGCACGCCGAGGTGGGTCGGCCCCCGGAAGTCGACCGCGAAGCCGCTGGTCCGCAGCGCCGGGGCGGCCTCGACGACGGTGACCTCGGCCCCGTGCCGGGCCAGCCACCAGGCCACCGCCGGGCCGGCCACCCCGGCGCCGGAGACGAGAACGCGGAAGCCGCGTAGTGACAAGGACATGACCTACCCCCGAAACTAAAACTGCGTCCGTCGGATACAGAGTACTGTAGACACAGTTTCGGCCCGCGAACAAGAGAGGTGACCGTGGAGACCGGTGGCGTCGACAAACGACGGCTCTACGAGCTGCTGTGGGGCACGCCCAGCGGGCCGAGGCGGGGTCCGCGCCCCACCCTCACCCTCGACGCGATCGCCCGGGCCGGCATCGCCATCGCCGACGCCGAGGGGCTCGAGGGGCTGACCATGCAGCGGGTCGCCGAGTCGCTGGACGTCACCAAGATGGCTCTCTACCGGTACGTGCCCGGCAAGGCGGAGCTGGTCGCCCTGATGCTGGAGGCGGCGATCGGCGAACCGCCCCCGGCGCCCGCGGGCGCCGACTGGCGCGGCCAGCTCGACGACTGGACCCGGCAGATGTTCGACCGGTTCCGCCGCCACCCCTGGGCGCACGCCGCCACCGTCGCCCCCCGGGTGCCCGGCCCGAACGAGCTGGCCTGGCTGGAGCGGGTGGTCGCCGCCCTCACCGGCACCGGGCTGACCGCCGGCGAGCAGCTCGACGTGGCGGTGCTGCTGGTCGGGCACGCCCGCAACCTGGCCCAGCACTCGGCCACCGGCACCGCCCCGGAGCACGGCCGGGAGGCCGCGTTCACCATGCTGGTACGCGGCCGGGAGGCGCAGTTCCCGGCCCTGGACGCCGCGCTGCGCACGATCCCCGCCCAGCCCCCCGGCGACCAGGCCCTCGACTTCGGCCTGGCCCGCATCCTCGACGGCATCCAGGCCCTCATCGCCACCCGCGCTGCCGCCCCCGCGTGACCAGCGGCCGCTTTCCGGGGAATTCGCGCGGATCTTGAGCGTGAGGCGGGACACGGCGTGGGCGGGTGGGACGCGGCGGGGAGGCGGCGGGAAGAATGAGCGGCATGCAGCCACACCCGAACGTGCAGGCGGTGCAACAGGCGCTCGACGACGCGGGCGCGCGGGACGGTTCCGGCGGGGCCAGCGAGGTCCGGCTGCTGCCCGCGGCGGTGCACACCGCCGCGGCGGCGGCCGAGGCGCTCGGCGTCGGGGTCGGCGCCATCGCCAACTCGCTCATCTTCGACGCCGACGACGCGCCGCTGCTGGTGCTCACCTCCGGGGCGCACCGGGTGGACACCGCCGGGCTGGCCGCCGCCCTCGGGATCACCCGGCTGCGCCGGGCCACCCCGGACTTCGTCAAGCGGCACACCGGGCAGGTGATCGGCGGGGTCGCCCCGGTCGGCCACCCCCGGCCGCTGCGCACCGTGGTGGACACCGCCCTGGCCGCGTACGACGAGGTGTGGGCGGCCGGCGGGGTGCCGCAGGCGGTCTTCCCCACCACGTACGCGGAGCTGCTGCGGATCACCTCCGGCAGCCCGGCCGAGGTGGCGTGAGCGAGCGGAGCGAGCGAACCACTGTCCCGGAACTGGTCACGCTGCACGTGTGGCGGATCCCCCGGACGGCGGTGCCCGGCGCGCTGTGGCGGATGGCGGTGCACCCGGGGCGGCTGCGCCGCCTCCCCGGCGTACGGTTCGCCAAGCTGCTCGGCACCGGGACCGGCACCGGCTTCGGCCCGGGTGACGCCGACCTGACCCGCTGGGCCGCCCTGCTGGTCTGGGATTCCCCCACCGCCGCGGCCGGCTTCGACGCCTCGCCGGTCGGGCGCTCCTGGGCCCGGATCGCGCACGCCGCGGCCCGGGTGGACCTGTGCCCGCTGACCAGCCGGGGCGAGTGGTCCGGCCAGCGGCCGTTCGGCGAGCCGTCCGGCGGGCGGGTCGACGGACCCGTGCTGGCGCTGACCCGGGCCCGGCTGCGGGCCCGCCGGGCGGTCACCTTCTGGCGGGCGGTCCCGCCGGTCGCCGCGGCCCTGCACGTCGCGCCCGGGCTGCTGGCCCGGTTCGGCGTCGGCGAGGCCCCGCTGGGCTGGCAGGGCACGGTGAGTGCGTGGCGGGACAGCGCGGACCTGGTCGCGTTCGCGTACCGTCACCCGGAGCACCGCGCCGCGATCACGCGGACCCCCACCGAGGGGTGGTACGCGGAGGAACTGTTCGCCCGGTTCGCGGTGCGGAACGTGGTCGGCGACCGGACGGTGCTGGGCTGGGCGGCCGGGGGCACCCCGGAAACGGCGAGAGGACACGCATGAGGTTGGTCCGCTGGACCCCGGACGATCTGGTCCGGCGGCTGGACGACGTGGTGGCCGTCTACGGCGAGGCGATGGGCTACCGCCCCGACCTGCTGGAGGCACGGCGGGGCTACATCGCCACCCACGTCCGCCGGCCCGGCTTCCGCGCCGTCGCCAGCCTGACCAGCGAGGGGCACCTGGCCGGCTTCGGGTACGGCTACCTCGGCGCCGCCGGCCAGTGGTGGCACGACCAGGTGTACCGGGCGCTCGACGTCGATGCCCGGCAGCGCTGGCTGACCCACTGCTTCGAGGTGGTGGAACTGCACGTCCGGCCGCCCGCGCAGGGGCACGGCCTCGGCGCCGGCCAGCTGCGGGCCCTGCTCACCATGGCGGAGGGGACCACCACCCTGCTCTCCACCCCGGAGGCGGACGAGCAGAAGTCCCGCGCCTGGCGGCTGTACCGGCGGTTCGGCTTCGTCGACATCCTGCGCCACTTCCACTTCCCCGGCGACGAGCGGCCGTTCGGGGTGCTCGGCCGCGACCTGCCGCTGCCCCCGCCCGGCCCCGCCCCCGGCCCGGCCATACGGTGATCCGGCGCCGGCTGCCCTGGGCGCTGCTGGCCGTCCTCGTCCTCGCCCAGATCTGCTACCCGCTCACCGCCGGCGCCACCCGGGCCGGGCTCACCGTGGCCACCGTCGGACTCGGCTACCTGCTCTCCGTCGGGCACGCCCTGCTCAGCCGGGGTACGCGTGCCGCGCTCGCGCTGGTCGCGGTGGCCACCGGCGGCGGCTTCGCGATCGAGGCGCTCGGGGTGGCCACCGGCTTCCCGTTCGGCAGCTACGACTACTCCGGCGAACTGGGCCCGAAACTGGCCGGGGTGCCGCTGGTCATCCCGCTCGCGTGGACCTGGATGGCCTGGCCGGCCTGGCTCACCGCGGTCCGGCTCACCACGCCGTCCCCCGGGCCGGCCGGAGACCGGCGGGCCCGGTGGGTGGACCGCGCCGGCCGCGTCGCGCTCGCGGCGGTCGGGCTGGCCGCCTGGGACCTCTTCCTCGACCCGCAGATGGTGGCCGAGGGCTACTGGGTCTGGCGGGACGCCAGCCCGGCGCTGCCCGGCCTGCCCGGCGTCCCGGTGAGCAACTACCTCGGCTGGCTGCTCTTCGCGGTGCTGCTGATGGCCGCGCTGCGCCCGCTCGCCGGGCCGGCCGTGGACCGCGTCGACGGGCGGGACGCCCCGATGTTCGCGCTCTACCTGTGGACGTACGGCGCCAGCGTGCTGGCGCACGCGGTCTTCCTCCGGCTGCCCGCCTCGGC
>NZ_JAPDPH010000257.1 GCF_026013475.1 Micromonospora yasonensis
GCTCCGGGTCGGCCACCGCGGCTCGCCCGCCACTCAACTGAGCACCATGGTGCTGTTGCTCGCCGTCGCCGGTTACTTCCTGCTGCCGGTCTGGTGGCTGGTCGTGTCGGCTACGAAGTCAACCGGCGACCTGTTCGGCACCAATGGTTTCTGGTTCGGGTCGAACCTGCACGTCGCCGACAATCTCACCAAGCTTTTCCAGCACAGCGACGGCGCCTTCACCCGCTGGATCCTCAACAGCATGCTGTACTCCGGCGGCGGTGCTCTGGCCGCTACGCTCATCGCCACGATGGCGGGGTACGCCTTGGCGAAGTACCCGTTCCGGGGCCGGGAGGGCGTCTTCGCGGTGATCATCGGCGCGGTGCTGATCCCACCGCCGCTGCTGGCCCTGCCCCTGTACCTGCTCGCCTCGTCCACCGGCGTCGTCAACACGTACTGGTCCGTGCTGATCCCGAGCGTCGTCACCCCGTTCGGGGTCTATCTCGCCCGGGTGTACGCCGCGGCCTCCGTACCCGACGAACTGATCGACGCCGCCCGGGTGGACGGCGCGGGCGAGATACGGATCTTCTTCACCGTCGCGCTGCGGCTGATGTCGCCCGCTCTGGTCACCATATGCCTGTTCCAGTTCGTCGGCATCTGGAACAACTTCTTCCTGCCGCTGATGATGCTCGCCGACGACAAGCTCTGGCCGCTCACGCTGGGGCTCTACTTCTGGAACAGTCAGCTCCGGGACCAGCCCTGGTACGACATCGTGATCACCGGCTCGCTGATCTCGGTGGTCCCGCTCGTCGTCGCGTTCCTTGCGCTGCAACGCTACTGGCGCTCGGGTCTGTCGGCCGGAAGCGTCAAAGCCTGACCGTCGCGAAGCGGACACTCTGTGCCATCCCTGATCGGGCACCTGCTGTGCCCGGGCCCGATCCGACCGAGGAAGTCCACCAGAATGCCGACCCACTACATCCTGCGGGTGCAGACCCGGCCGGAGCTGAGCCCGGCCCGCACTGCCGCGCGACTGGTCGAGATCGCCCGCGACACCGGTGCGGACGAGATCTGCATGTTCGCCTTCGCCGAGGAGCGCAACGACGGGCATCCGAGCCTGGACGAGGTGCGGCGGTGGTGTGAGCACACCCGCCCGGCCCGCGCCGCGCTCGCCGAAGCCGGGGTTCGGATCAGCATCAACCCCTGGGCGACGCTGCTGCACGTCGATCGGGGGCGGCGGCTGCGGCCGGATCAGCCCTGGCAAACGCTGGTCGATCCGTACGGGCAGGCGACGCAGGCGCAGGTCTGCCCGCTGGATCCCGGTTGGCGTGCGTACTACCGCGAGGTGCTGCGGCGGTATGCCAGCGAGGAACACGTCGCCGTGGTGTGGGTGGAGGACGACATCCGGCTGCACAACCATGCACCGCTGGAATGGGGCGGCTGTTTCTGTCCGTTGCATCTGGAGCGGTTCGCCCGGCGGATCGGTCGGGTTGCCACCCGCAAGGAGGTGGTCGCCGCGTGTACGGCTCCCGGCGTGCCGCATCCGTGGCGGGCGCAGTGGCTGGACATGTGGGACGAGGCGCAGGTCGAGCTGATCTCCGAGTGGCGCGAGATCGTGGCGCGGCTCGGCCGGCGCCTCGGCCTGATGTCGAGCCAACTGCATGAGCACAGCGCGGAAGGGCGGCTGTGGGACGCGTGGTTCGGTGCACTCGACCCGGACGGCACCCCAATCCATCGGCCGCACTTCTGGCCGTACAGCTCCAGCACACCGGACCAGTTCTCAGCGGCGGTGGTGCGGCTGGACGCGGCCCGGGCGGTCCAGCCCGCCGCCGTGCGGAGTTTCCCGGAGATCGAGAACTACCCGTACGGCCGGTGGAACAAGTCGTTCCGCGAGATGTTCGCCCAGATGGCGCTGGCGCACGTGCTGGGGTCGACCGGGCTGGCGATCTCGGTGCACGACTTCATGGGCAACGAACCGGGGGATGAACCGACGCGGGCGGCGTTCCTGACCCAGGCGCGGCCGGCGCTGGACCTGATCGCCGACCTGTTCCCGCCGGCCCTGCTCAGCACCGGGGTGGGGATTCCGTGGTCGCCACAGGTGGCCCGATATCGGGCGGTGCCCGCTGGAGAGCACGGACGGTGGGAGGCTCTCGCCGCCCCGGTCGGCGGTATCGCGCCGTGGCTCATCGCCGCCGGTACGGCCGTCAGTCTGCGTGGCGAGAGCCGGGTCAACGCGCTGTCCGCCAGCACGGTTGACGCGGCCACGCCGGAAGATGTTCATCGCTGGCTTTCCGCTGGTGTCCTGCTCGACGGCCCGGCGGCGCTCGGCCTGCAAGCCCGCGGCTACGGCACACTGATCGGCCTCACCGACGCCCGCTGGATCAGCCAGGATCACCTGCCCTTCAGCATCGAACGCTGCACCAGGGCCGAGTTCGGGTTACGTCAGGGCTGCGACATCAGCGTCAATCAGGGCGCCGGCTCGCGCCTGCACTGTCTGGTGCAGGGCACCTTGGCCCCCGGCGCACAGCACGCCAGCATCCTGCTCGATGCCCGCGGCAATCCGGTTGGTCACGGCCTGGTGCTCTTCGAAAACGAACTCGGCGGCCGGGTCGCGATCCTGCCCTGGCCAGCGGAATCGCCCGTATCGATGAACGAGCAGCGGGCCGCGCAACTGGCCAAGACCGTGGACTGGCTCGGCGACCACGACGGGGCCGGGCCCGAACACGTGGCGGTCTCCGGCCATCCGTGGCTGATCCCGATCGCGCTCACTGACGGTGAACGCTGGCGGGTCGCGGTCGTCAACGCCAGCCCGGACGACGCCACCGCGTTCGCGGTGCGGCTACCGGCCGGCATGCCCAGCCCGGCCGGCGCCCTGCACGTGACCGGGACCGGACGGCTCGCCCCGGCCACGCTCGTTGACGGGCAGGTCCGTACGGTGCAGCCGATGCGGCAGTGGGAACTCGTGCTGCTGTCCTCAAGCCCCATTCAGGGATAGTCGATCAATGTCGTCGGGACGATCATCCGGCGCGGTGGCCCGTCCGCACCTCCGTCAGCCGCGTCAAGCATCCGGTCCAACAACAGGCGGCCCGCCTGGCGACCGATCTCGGCGGCGTCGTAGCTGACCACGGTGAGCGGCAGGCCCAAGGTGTCGGCGAGCTCGAAGTCGTCGAAGCCGGCCAGTGCGGTGTCCACGCCGGCCGCACGGATGGCCCGGAACGCGCCGATGGTGTTTCGGTTGTTGGCGGAGAACAGCGCGGTCGGCGGCTTGCGCAGCCCGAGCAGTTCGGCCGCCGCCCGCTCTGCGGCACCATGCCCGCGACCGACTCGCCGAACATAGCGGTCGTCCAGCGGCAGGCCGGCCGCGTCCAGCGCCGCGCAGTAGCCGCGGAACCGCTCCGAGCCGGTCCAGGTCGCCGGCGGAAGCCCGAGGAAGCCGATCCGCTGGTGCCCGGCGTCGATCAGCCGGACGGTTGCCGCCCTGGCTCCGGTGAAGTCGTCCACCAGCACGCAGTCCAGGGGCACACCGTCCGGCGGCCGGGCACCGAGCACCACCGGGGTGCCGCGGAGCCGGACGGTCTCCAGGTGGGACTGGTCGTTGCCGGCCGGTACCACGATTATCCCGTCCACCCGTCGGGCCACCAGGTCCCGGATCATCTGTCGTTCCCGCTCGACGTCCTCGCCGGAGTTGCCGAGCACGGCGCGGATGCCGTGCTCGGCGAGTACCGACTCCACCCCGACCGCCAGCTGTGAGTAGAACGGGTTCGCCAGGTTGGTGATCACCAGGCCGACCAGGCCGGTGTCACGGCCGAGCCGCAGGCTCCGGGCCACCTCGTTGCGGTGGTAGCCGAGTTCGTTCACCGCGGCCAGCACCCGGGTCTTGGCTTCGGCGGACACCGCGGGGCTGTCGTGCAGCACCCGGGACACCGTCATCGGGCTGACGCCCGCCCGTTCGGCCACATCGCGCATCGTCGGTGGCTGGTGCACGATCGGACTCCCTCGCCGCATCATCCTTCGGTCGGTATCCCAGCCGGAGGTATCGTGCGACAACAGTGCCACGCCGCGCCAACCAGCGGTGACAGCACGGGCTGGCGCGCCGGCACGAGCGCCGGGCCGGCCCCGCCCAGGCCGGCCCGCAGCGGCGGCTCGATCAGGTCCCACGATGCCGATATCGCTCCGCCGACCACCAGCACCGTCGCCTGGAACCGCGTCAGCCAGGGGCCGAGCGCCCGGCCGAGGGCCCTCATGGCGGTATCGATCACCGCCTGGGCCTGCGGCTCGCCGCTGCGGGCCCGCTCGGCTATGTCTCGGATGTCGATGTCGGGACCACCGCCGTACGCGGTGAGCAGGGCGCGGCGTGACACGATTTCTTCCAGGGGGCGGCCGCCGATCGTCAACAGATCGACTCGGCCCTCCGGCGGGACGGAGTCGCCGGCAGCAACGATCGTGCCGTCGGCGAGGAAGGCCGATCCCACGCCGGTGCCGAGCGTGATGGCGGCTGCCCGGTCGTGCCCGGACACGGCACCGGCCACCCATTCGCCGATCAGGAAAGCCTCGGCGTCGTTGATGAAACGCAATCGCGAGCGGGCCAGCCCCAGCCCGTCGGCGACCGCGCTTCGGACGTCCACGCCGTACAGCGAATCGAACTTTCCGACGGACTGGAACAGGCCGACGCCCCGGGCGACGTCGAAGGGCCCGGGCACCGCGATCCCGCACCAGACCTCCGCGGGCAGGTCGAACTCGCGGCCGCAGGCCACGATGCCGCTCAGGATCTCGTCGGCGGTGCCGTCGGCGCGCAGCGGCCGGCGTCGCACCCCCTCCGGCCGCACCGTCCAGGTGGCGGTATCCACGACCGCCGCGGCGACGTGGGTCCCGCCGATGTCGAGTGCCGCCAGGACGTCGTTGTCCGCCACGGCTATCGCACCAGAGACTTCACGACCTGTACCCGCTCCTTGCCGATCCGGGTCAGGGTGTACTGCCCGACCGCGGCGGGTATCACCAGCGTCTCGGCATAGGCAAGCAGATGTTCGTCGCCGGCGCCGGTCCGCACGACCACGCCGGGGCCCTCGACGACGTTGAGCACGTGGAACCGGTCCACCGTGTCGTCGTTGGCGGGCTGGCCACCGTCGAGCACGAACCGGCGCACCTGGTAGAAGACATCAGGCAGGTCACCCAGGAGTTCCTCCTGCCAGCCGACGCCGGAGCGCAGCAGCCGCGGTGCGGGGACCAGGTCGTCGCGTACGGACCGGCCGCGGCGTGCGGTGTCCAGGTTCGCGAACGCGTGCTCGATGTGCACCGGCCGCCGACGCCCGGCGGCGTCCTGCCGCAACCAGTCGTAGAACCGCAGGGAGTACAGGTACGGCGTGGCGCTGATCTCGAGCACCAGGTTGCCGACCCCGCTGGCGTGCGGCGTGCCGGCAGGGATGAGGAAGAGCTGGTGCGGGTCCGCGGGATGGGTCTGTACGTGGTCAGTTACCTCGAAGGGCGCACCGTCGCGGTACGCCGCCAGCGCCTGCCGGTGGAACTCGTCCAGGTCGACGTCGTCGCGCAGGCCGAGGAACACCTGGCTGCCCGGGCTTCCGATCATCACGTAGTACGTTTCGTGCTGGGTGTAGTCCCAGCCGAACACCTGGCGCATGTAGTTGAGCCGTGGATGGCAGTGTACGGACAGGTGCCCGCCGTCGATGGTATCCAGATAGTCGAACCGGATCGGGAAGGAGGTGCCGAACGCGGCCTGCACGGGAGGCCCGAGGATCTGTTCCGGCAACAGCGAGACCATCATCTGGAACGGGACCTCGATCCGCGCGGCGTTCGGCTCGCCGATCAGCACGCCGTTTTCCGGGGCGATCAGCTCGTAGCCGAGTGCCGTATTCGGCGCCTCCGGGTTGAATCCGAGCTCGCGCTGCGCCCAGTGCCCGCCCCACGGCGTGGAGTTGAAGAAGGGTCGTACCCGGAACGGGCGGCCGGCCAGGGTTCGAATCGTTGCCCGGAGTGCCGCACCATCAAGTGAGGTCGGTTCGGCACCGGTGACCGGGTCGGGTTGAAGATCGATCCAACGGTCGATCCGGCCGGCGATCCGGTCGCGGTGCCGGTCGAGTACAGGCCAGTCGATGTAGAACAGCCGGCAAGTGGTGCCTGGGCCGGCCGTGGCGGGCTGCCCGAGGTTCCGCGCTCGACCGGCGTGCATGGCGGCCTCGGCGTACCGCTTCGGCAGGTCTGCGTACCAGAGCAGGTCATGCGGGACGAGCCCGGCGCCAGGGCCGTAGACGATGGTGACACCATCGTCGGCGGCCGGGGCCGGATCGGGCAGCCGCAGAAAGTCCCGCAGGGTGCACCGCGCGATGGTGGCGAAGTCCGGGTCGTCGACGCGTTCGGCCGCCCCGGCGGGCTCGGTGAGCTGCAGGATCTCGCCCCAGGTCCGGAAGTGAGCGGTCATGTCGACCTGGCGTACGGCTACGCCTCGCTCGGCCAGTGCCTTGGCCAGCCCACCCGCTACGGTGTCCCAGTCAAGGAACGCCGGCCCGTCGAGGGCGAGCACCGTTGGCGTGGTGGGCACGGTGGCGGCCGCGTCGTCCCAGCCGGACCGCACCCGATCGCCAGTCGGGCGGTAGCTGGGGTCTCGTTCGTAGGTTCGTGGCGGTGCAGGCAACTGGGTGCTCCTTCCGGCGGTATCGATACCATACCGCCGGGCGCGCCGACCCGAGCACCCAGGTGACTTTCGCCCGTGTCCCATTGTCGGCCGTGGATGATAGCGATAACATCAACCAGCGTGCGATGCGTTCGGCGTACGGCACCTCCCGTGAGCTGAACCAGCCAACATCCGACCGTGATCCGGCAAGCGCGGCTGCTGACCAGAAGCCAAGCCATCAGCAGCCGCGCCGCACCACAAACAGGCGAGCACCCCGGCGCTACCGGTCGACTGCTCGCGGCCGGCGGACCTCGGCCGTGGCGAGAAGATCCTCGTCGGGCATCCGGTGCTCTGTCCCTCAGGCAAGTCAGGTTTCGCCCCTGCCAGGCGAACATTCCGGAATGGAGTGCAGGTGATCAGGTACAGACGTACTGCGGCAGCCGTTGCCGCGGGGGTTCTTGCTGTTGCCGGAGTGAGTCTGGCCCCGCCCGCGGCGCAGGCGGAGCCACCTCTGGAGATCAAAGCGGGTTTCCTGTCGTTGAAGTTGAGTGGGACCGGCCGGGTGACCAGTCTGGTGGATGTTCGCCGGGGCACCGATTACGTGGCGGCGGGTCAGTCGGTGCCGCTGGTCAGTGTGGTGGCCGACGGGCAGCAGGCAGCGCCGACCGAGGTGGCGTATTCGGCGCGGGATAAGGTGTTCACCTTCCGCACCGACAAGGCCACGATCGATGTGAAGGTCGTCAAGCTCCCGACGTACTCGACGCTTGAGGTGGTCGGGTTGGACCCCGCGCCGGGCGCGGATGTGCAGACGCTGCTGTGGGGTCCTCTCCCGACGAGCGTCACCCAGACCATCGGTGAAACCGCCGGTGTGGTCCGTAACGATGCGTTCGCGTTCGGGTTGCGTCCGCTGAATGACAAGACCGTGGGTGGGTGGCCGAACGAGCACCTCGCCTACGGCTTCGGCCCGGACCTCATCTGGAACCCGTACGGCCTCCAGACCGGTGTGAAGGATGAGTGGCTGGCGAGTAACGTCGCGGCGAAGACCACGTGGGGCAGCATCCTGCGGGCTTCCACGTATGACTACAGCCGGGTGCGGATCCGGCAGCGGACCAACGGGTACGAGATCCCGCTCGGGCCGCTGCCGGCGCCGGAGGGCCGGATCGTCGGATCGAAGATCGCGCTGTTCGGCAGTGCCCCGGATCTTGCTCTCAGCGTGCTGAGTGAGATCGCCAAGGGTCAGGGCCTGCCCTACCCGACCATCAACGGCCAGTGGCAGAAGGCGGCCCAGCGCACCTCGCAGTCCCACTTCTGGATCCACGATCTCAACACGAGCAACGTGACCGCTGCCAGCCGGTACGCCAAGCAGGCCGGGATCAAGAACATCTACGCGATCGCCGGAAACGGGCCATGGGTGTCGCACGGGCACTACCAGTTCAACAGCGCGTTCGGGGGATCGGACGCGGCCGCGGCCCAGGTGGTGGCCGCTGCCACGAAGGAGGGGATCGAGGTCGGCGTACACACCCTGTCCGACTTCATCGACGTCCATGACCCGTATGTGAAGTCCCCGGCTGACCCGCGTCTGGCCGTGGGGGGAAGCGTCAAGCTGACGCGTCCGCTCGGCCAGTCGGACACCACGCTCTATGTGGACGCCGACCGCCCCGTGGGACCCGGCCTGGACGGCAGGCGGCTGCGTATCGGTGACGAGTTCATCACCTACGGCACGGTCACGAAGATCAGCGACACCGAATGGCAGGTCAGCGGCCTGGGGCGGGCGCAGTGGGGCTCCGCGGCGAAGTCCTACCCGGCCGGCACCAGCGCCGCTCGCGTCAACCAGAACGGCTACGGCGGCGCGATCGGTGACCTGCCGATCATCGACGAGATCGCGACCCGGCTGGCCACCGCGTACAACAACACCGGTATCCGGGCCACGTCCTATGACGGGTTGGAATCGGCGGGCTACACCGGCTGGGGTGGCTACGGCTTCGCCCGCCTGGTCAATGGCGTCTACCGGCAGCTCGATTCACAGGACTTCATCACCGAATGCAGCAACCTCTCGTCCAACACCTGGGACGCCCAGTCCCGAGCCAGTTGGGGGGAGATCGGCCCCACGGACTACGCCCAGATCATGCGGAGCAACGTCTTCTACCGCGCCAACTATCTGCCCGGGATGATGGGTCAGCAGGGGCTCTCCGGCAACTCCAGCCTTCGGACGATCGAAGCCACCCTGGCGCGTGGGGCCTCTCTCGACGCCGGCATCAACTACGAGACCAGCGTGGGGAGCCTCGCCTCCGGATCGAACACCGCCGCGGTGCTTCAAGCTGTCAAGCTGTGGGAGTCCGCGCGCAACAACGCTGCGTTCACTCCCGAGCAGAAGAAGCTGCTGGGCGATGCCAGTACCTACTGGCATCTGACTGAGGTCACCCCGGATCGGGAGTGGTCGCTGCAGCGGTTGGATTCGGCGGGTCAGCCGGTCGGGGAGCCGCAGGTGGTGAAGGCTCCGGAGCCGGGGTTCACCACCCCGGAGCCGCCGAACGGGCAGGTCGGCAGCCTGTACGAGTTCAAGGTCACCTCGAGCACTCCGCAGACCATCCGCTACGAGATCACT
>NZ_JAPDPH010000258.1 GCF_026013475.1 Micromonospora yasonensis
GCTCGGCTTCGCGGCGGTCGCCTCGCTGGGCCTGCCCGGGCTGGCCGGATTCTGGGGCGAGGCGTTCGCCGTGGTGGCCGCCGTCCGGCGGGGCGGCGGGCTGTGGATCACACTTGCCGTGCTGGCCGCGCTCGGCGGGGCGCTGACCGCGGCGTACTTCCTGCGGCTGCTGCGCCGGGTCACGCACGGCCGACCCAGCCCGGTGGTCGCCGGTGTCGCACCGGGGCTGGCCCGGGCGGAGCTGACCGCCTGGGCACCGCTGGTGCTGCTGGCCCTCGCCGTCGGCCTGGCCCCGGCGCTGGTCCTGTCGTACGCCTCCGGACCGGTTGGCGCCCTGGTGGGAGTCCTCAAATGAGCGAGCGTCAGCGAGCGGATCATCAGCGCGGTGGCGAGGTGCCGGCATGAGCCTGGTGCAGAGCGTGGACCACGTGGCGCTGCTGCCGGCGTACCTGGCCGGCGGCACGGCCGTCCTGGTGCTCCTGGCCGACCTGCTGGTGGCCCGCGCCGCCGCCACGGTGGCCGTCGCGGCGGTCGGCACGGCGGCCACCGCCCTCGGCGCGGCCCTGGTCGGCGCCGGGAACGAGCGGCGCACGTTCTGCGTGGGGGCGGACTGCTCCTGGGTGTACGGCGGCCGAGCCGCGCTGGTGGCGGTCGTCTTCGCCCTGCTCACCCTCGGGGTGCTGGCCATCTCCGGTCCGCTCCTGCGGGCCGGCCGGACACCGGTGGGGGAGTACTGCTTCCTGCTCGCCTGCGCGCTGGCCGGTGGGGTGGTGCTCGGCGCGGCCGGCGACCTGATCACCCTGATCGTGGCGTTGGAGACGCTCACCCTGCCGCTGTACGTCCTGGTCGGGCTGCGCCGGGGCAGCCTCGCCGGCGCCGAGGCGGCGGTGACCTTCTTCGTGGTCAGCGTGGTGGCCACCACGCTCACCCTGCTCGGCGCGGCGCTGCTCTACGCGGTGACCGGCGTCCTGCACCTGGACCGGCTCGGCGCCACCCTGGCCGCCCGGGACGACCTGCTCGACCTGCCCCTGACCACGGTCGCGGTGGCGCTGGTGGTGGCCGGGCTGGCCTTCAAGGTCGCCGCGGTGCCGTTCCACGCCTGGGCCCCGGCCACGTACGACGGCGCGCCGCTGCCGGTGGCCGCGTACCTGTCGACGGCCTCGAAGCTGGGCGGGGTGGTGGCCCTGCTCGCGGTGGTGCAGCGGGCGCTGCCGCCCACGGTCACCGGCCCGGTGCTGGCGCTGCTGGCGGTGCTCACCATGACCGTCGGCAACCTGGTGGCGCTGCGCCAGCAGCGGACGGTCCGGCTGCTCGCCTGGTCCTCGGTGGCCCAGGCCGGCTACATCCTCGCCCCGCTCGGCGCGCTGGCGCTGGCCGGCGGGCGCACCGCCGACGCCCGCACCGCGGCGTACGCCGCCGCCGTCGCGTACGCCGTCTTCTTCGTGCTGCTGGAGCTGGCCGCGTTCGCGGCGTTGGTGGCGCTGCGGCCGGCCGACGGGGATGGCGGCACGCTGGACGACCTGCGCGGCGCTGCTCGCCGCCACCCGTGGGTGGGCGGGGCGTTCGCGCTCGCCCTGATCGGTCTGGCCGGGCTGCCGCCCGGCCTGGCCGGGCTCTTCGCCAAGGTGACCGTGGTCCGGGCGCTGCTGGCCGGGCAGTCCGGCTGGCTGGCCCTGGTGGTGGCGGTGAACGCGGTCGTCGGTCTCGCCTACTACCTGCGGCTGGCCGCGACCCTGTACGCGGCACCGGACGGTCCGGTGCCGGCGCGCCCGGCCCGGCTGGTGGCCCTGGCCCTCGGGGCCGCCACGGTGCTGGCCGTGGTGATCGGCTTCGCCCCGCAGCTCGTGCTGGACGTGGCGGCCCGCTGAGCGGCGTTTCGTCCCCTGATGGGCGGGTGGCACAGCGGGCGCACAGAAATTCTCAGCCAATCTTCAGCCATGCCCTGGATGGTTGGCGGGTACCGGTGTGTTGAACCGGTCAGCGGACCCCGTGCGGCCCGCGCACCGAAGGAGCGATCGTGCATCACAACCGTCTGAAGACCGCAGCACTGCTCGGCCTGTTGACCTCGCTGATCCTCGCGGTCGGCTACTGGTTCGGCGGGAGCGGTGGCCTCGTCATCGCCGTTTTCGTCTCGTTGCTGATGAACGGCGTGACCTACTTCTACTCCGACAAGCTCGCACTGCGCTCGATGGGGGCGCAACCGGTCAGCGAGGCCCAGTTCCCCGAGCTGTACCGGATGGTGCGGGAGCTCTCCACCCAGGCGGGTCAGCCGATGCCCCGCCTGTACGTCAGCCCCACCGCGCAGCCCAACGCGTTCGCCACCGGGCGTAACCCCCAGCACGCGGCGGTCTGCGTCACCCAGGGCATCGTCGAGATCCTCGACTACCGCGAGCTGCGCGGTGTGATCGGACACGAGCTGTCCCACGTCTACAACCGGGACATCCTCATCTCCAGCGTGGCGGCCGGCCTCGCCGGCATCATCACCATGCTGGCGAACATCGCCTTCTTCATCCCGCTGGGCTCGTCCGACGACGAGGACGGGCCGAACCCGGCGGTGCTGCTGCTCACCCTGATCCTCGGCCCGATCGCGGCCACGCTGATCCAGCTCGCGATCAGCCGGAGCCGGGAGTTCCAGGCCGACCAGTCCGGCGCCGAGCTGAGCCGGGACCCGCTGGCCCTGGCCAGTGCCCTGCGCAAGATCCACATGGGTACGCAGATGCGCCCGCTGCCGCCGCAGGGCCAGCTCACCAGCACCGCCCACCTGATGATCGACAACCCGTTCAAGCGGGGCGGTGGCCTGGCCGCCATGTTCGCCACCCACCCGCCGATGGAGCAGCGGGTGGCCCGGCTGGAGCAGATGGCCCGCAACAGCGGCCCGGTGCAGTTCCAGCGCTGACCCGACCGACGAGATCCGCCCGCGTCCGCCCCGGACGCGGGCGGATTCTTCGTTTCAGGAAATGGCCTCGGGCAACCGGTCGGGTCGGACGAGCAGCACGGCGGCGAGCAGCACCACCCCCGCCGCCAGGTAGGCGACGGCCGGCCCGAACAGCGCGGCGGCGCTGCCGAGCACGAAGATGCCGCAGCCGGAGACCATGATGTTGGCGGCCACGATCGTCGCCTCGACCTGACCCATCCGCTCCTTCGGGGCCAGGCGGGCGAAGGTCGCCTGCGCCCCGATCAGCCAGCCGCACCCGGCGCCGATCAGGGCGTTCGCCCCGGCCACCGCCCAGTCCGGCCCGTCCACGGCAACCACCGCGCCGGCCAGCAGCAGTGCTCCGGCCAGCCCGGCAGCGGCCGCCACCTGGCCGCTCACCCGGGCTAGCCAGACCCGCCGCCCGGCCAGCAGCACGAAGACCGCGCCGCCGAGCGCCGAGGCGGCCAGCACGACCGGCCGCCATCCCCCGGCGGCGAGCCGCGGCGCCAGGGTCTCCGGCAAGGGACCAGCGATCACCGTGGCGAGGGTGAGCAGGGCGACCCGGCGTAGCACCGGATGGTCAGCGATGGTGCGTACCCCGGCGGTGGCCGGCGGGCGGGGCCCCCGGCGGGCGCCCCGGCCGGCGGGCAACCCGGCCAGCACCACCGCGGCGAGCAGGAACGACACCAGGTCGATCAGGAGTGCCACCCGGGCGCCGAGCGCCAGGGTCAGGCTCGCCCCGGCGAGCAGTCCGGCCACCTGGCCCGCCTGGTTGGCGAAGGCGGAGAGGCCGAACAGGGGCAGTCGCAGCCGGCCCTCCACCGCCTCGGCCACGACCGCCACGTGGACACTGGAGTACGCGGCCCGTACCGCGCCGAGCAGGCCGGCCGCGACGATCGCCGGTACCGGCTGGGGTGCCACGGTCGGGATCGCGATCAGCACCGCGCCGGCCAGCGAGAGCCAGACCAGCATGGTGCGCCGGGCCGGCACGTCGAGCCAGCCGCTGAACACGGTCGCCACCAGCAGCGCGGGCAGCGTCCGGGCGGCGTACACGGCGGCCGGGCCGAGCACCGAGTGGGTCTGGTCGTACGCCAGCAGCAGCAGGGCGGCGAGCCCGATGAAGTCCCCCAACTCGGAGATGCCCCGGGCGGTGACCAGCCGCGAAGCGACCGGGTGGCGGAACAGGGCCCGGTAACGGGGCGGCGGCGCGAGATTCTCGTCAGTGTCCGTCATCAGTTCGGTCGGTCTTGGCGGCTCGGGAAGGCAGCCCCGGCGGGCCGGGCGGGCGAGTAGAACGAGTAGATCTCTACTCGTAGGGGTGCGATGGCGGTGCCGGTCACCGGACCTCCGTACGTCGTCGGGCGGAGCCGTGCTGGCATGGACTCGGGTCGATCGAAAACTACCTGTTCGGTCCGCTGCGGGCAGCCCCGCCCCCGGCGCGAGGTGTGAGCGAGCCGACCATCCCCGCCGCAAGCTGCGGCGTTAGGGTCGGAAGCGATTCCACTCGTTACCTGTCCGCACAGGAGGTGCACCCTTGGCCGCACTGCGCCAGTATCTGGGGGTCTGGCGGATCCCCGGCGCGCCGATGCTGCTGGTCCTCGGCATCATCGGCCGACTCGGGATCGGCATGACCCCGTTGGCGCTTCTGCTCGTGGTCGAGGAGGTGACCGACCGGTACTCCCTCGCGGCCGTCGCCGGCGGCATCTACGCCCTCGCCGGGGCCGCGCTGAGCCCGATCGCCGGGCGGATCGCCGACCGGGTCGGCCCTACCCCGGTGCTGCTGGTCACCGCCGTCGCCCACCCGCTCGCCCTGTTCGGGCTTCTCGGGGCCAGCCGGTCCGGGGCCGGCAGCCTGGCGCTGATCTACCTGGCCGCCGGGATCGCGGGGGCCACCTACCCGCCGCTCACCGCGGCCATCCGGGGCGCCTGGAACGATCTCACCACCCCGGCCTCCGGCCGCGCCCAGCTGCGCAACACCGCGCTCGCCGCGGAAACCTCCCTCTTCGAGGTCGTCTTCGTGCTCGGCCCCCTGCTCGTCGCGGCGTTCGTGCTGCTCGCCGACGCCGCCGCGGCGCTGATCGGAGCGGCCGTGGTCACCCTGGTCGGGACCACCGCCGTCGCGCTCGGCCGGGTGATGCGGGGCTGGCGGCCACACCCGCGCGAGCACCACGCCCGCGGCCTCGGCCCGCTGCGCGTCGGCGGCTTCCCGGCCCTGCTGCTCTGCGTCGCCAGCCTCGGCATCGCGTTCGGCGCGGCCGGCGTGGTCGTCCCGGCCTTCGCCGGGAACGCCACCGCCGACGACCCGGAGAGCCTCGCCGGCGTGCTGCTCGCCGTCTGGGGCATCGGCAGCGCCGCGGGCGGCTTCTGGTTCGGGGTACGCCGGCCGGCGGCCAACATGACCCGCCAGTTCGCCTGGCTGCTCGGTGCGGTGGCGGCCAGCTTCGCGGTCTACGCCGCGATGCCCACACCGATGGCCCTCGGCGTCGCCCTGGTGCTCGGCGGGGCCACCATCGCCCCCGCGCTGACCCTGGAGAACACCCTGGTCGGCCGGATCGCCCCGGCCGGCATGCTCAACGAGGCGTACACCTGGGTGGTCACCATGTCGGTGGCGGCGAGCGCGGCCGGCGGCTCGACCGCCGGGCTGATCGTCGACCACGCCGGCGGCGTGACCTGGGCCTTCCTCTTCGCCGGCGTGGCGGTCGCCGTCGGGGCCGCCCTCGCCGCGCTGCCCGCCGGCCCGATCGCCCGCGCCGAGGCCCGCGCGGTACGCGCCGAGCAACCGGTCGCCGCCTGAGGGGATCAGACGGGTTCCGGCGGGTACTCGCCGGAATGTTCGTCTTCTTCTCGAACCGGATCGGCTGCCTCGGCTCGATCCTGGTCAGCGCGATCGTGACGGTGATCCTGCTACTGATCTTCGCGCGCTCTGCGGTGCACTATCTGAAGAGAAGCTTCTCGAGAGAAGCCTGTCGAGAGAATACTCTCGACGGCGTGGAGACGGACGGACCACGGACCCTCACTGATGCCCGCGAGCTGCGGGCGTTGAGCCATCCCGTACGGCTGGCCCTGATGGAGGCCCTCGGCGGTGGCCCGCTGACCGCCACCCAGGCCGGCGAGCTGATCGGGGAGACGGCGACCACCTGCTCGTTCCACCTGCGGCAGCTCGCTCGCTACGGCTTCGTCGAGGAGGCTGGCGGTGGCCGCGGCCGGGCCCGCCCCTGGCGGCTGACCCGCCGGGGCTGGTCGGCGCCGGCCCGGCCGGACGACCCGGACTGGACCCGGGCCTCCCAGGCCCTCGACCGGGTGCTGCTCGACCGGTACGCGCAGCGCCTGCGCCGCTTCGTCGACGAAGCCCCCAGCTACCCCTGGGAGTGGTACGAGGCGGCCGTCGGGCAGCAGCACCTCTTCCACCTCACCCCCGACGAGCTGGCCGAGTTCGCCGCCCGGTACGAGGAGTTGATCGGCGGCCTCACCGCGCGGTTCCACGCCCGGCGCACCGATCCCGCCGCCCGGCCGGCCGGGGCACTCCCGGTCGAGCTGCTCCTCTTCGGTTACCCGGTGCAGCCTCCGGAGGGGTCGGATGTCGACCCGACAGCTGCTCGCTGACCCGCGCGCCCGCCGCTACCTCGCCGGGCAGACCCTCTCCCTGGTCGGAGACAGCGCGATGTGGCTGGCCTGCGGCATCTGGATCAAGGAGTTGACCGGCAGCGACGGCGCCGCCGGCCTCACCTTCCTCTTCTTCACCGCCCCCGCGCTGCTCGCGCCGCTGGCCGGGCTCCTGGCCGACCGGCTGCCGCGCCGCCGGCTCCTGCTGGTCGCGAACCTGGCCGGCGCGGCGATCCTGCTGCCGCTGCTCGCGGTCCGCGGCCCCGAGCACGTGCCGCTGATCTACGCGGTGATGCTCCTCTACGGCTGCCTCAACCTGGTCATCGAGCCGGCCCAGTCCGCCCTGCTCGTCACCCTGTTCCCCGGGGAGCTGCTGGGCAGCGCGAACGCGCTGCTGCGTACGGTCCGGGAGAGCCTGCGGTTGCTCGCCCCGCTCGCCGGTGCCGGCCTGTACGCGCTGTACGGCGGGGCAGCGGTGGCCGTACTGGACCTGGCCACCTTCGTCGGCGCGGCGGTGTTGCTGCTGACCCTGCGCGGACCGGACCCCGCTCCCGAGCGCCCGGAGCGCACGGGCGGTGTGCTGCGGCACTGGGCGGGGGAGGTGACCGCCGGGTTCCGGCACCTCGGCGGCCATCCGCTGCTCCGCCGGGTCGCGCTCGCGACCGCGGTGCTCGCCCTGGTCCTCGGCTTCGCCGAGTCCACCGGCTACGCCGTCGTCGACCGGGGCCTGCACCGGTCCCCGGAGTTCCTCGGCGTGCTCCAGGCCGCCCAGGGGCTCGGCGCGCTCCTCGGCGGGCTGGGCAGCGCCGCCGCCGTGCGCCGGTTCGGCGAGATACGCGTCGCCGCTGCGGCGTTCCTGGCCTGGGCCGCCGGCGCCGGGTTGGCCACCATCCCGCTGCTCGGCGTGGTCCTGGTCGGCCGGGTCAGCTCCGGCACCGGGCTGACCGTCATGGCGATCGCCCTGCTGACCCTCCTCCAACGCAGCACGCCCGATCGGCTCCAGGGCCGGGTTTACGCCGGCTTCGAGGTGACCACCACCGTGCCGCAGACCGCCTCGATCGCGCTCGGGGCGTACCTCATCGGGGTGCTCGACTACCGGGTGCTCCTGCTCACCGAGGCCGCCGTGGTGGCGGTCGCCGCGCTCCTGCTGCTCCGGGCGAACCGGTACGCGGTGCCGGTGGCGGCCGCCCCGGCGCCCCCGGTCGGGGCGTCGGCGGACCCCGGCGAGGCCGGATCGGGGCATGATGGTGGGCATGACGACCGTGCCCGGGCAGGCGCCCGTCGCCCCGCAGGCGCCGCGCCATCCGCTCGATCCTGAGCCGGTCCGCTCCACCAAGGCCCGCGCGGTGTTCGCCCTCGGGCTGATCGGGGCGCTCACCGGGTTCTTCGTCGGCGGGGTGGTGCCGTCGACCATCGCCCTCGTGCTCGCCCGGCAGGCCCGCCGGGAGGCGTACGCCTCGGCCGGCTTCCTCACCGGCGGCGACTGGCTGCGCCGGGGGGAGCGGCTGGCCCTGGCCGGCCTGGTGCTGGCGGCGTTCGCGGTGGTGGCGGCGGTGGTGATCGGGATCGTCCGGCTGGCCGACACCCCCTTCGGCCACGACTACGCCCCGAACGTCGACTGATCGGGCGGGGGAGCGGCTCGCGCCCGGCCCCGTCGACGGGGCGTGCGACGGTAGCCTGGCCGGTGTCCGCCACGCGGTGGGCGAGCCACGTCGACAGGAGGACCCCGTGACGGAACCGGCCCCTTCGCCGGGCAGCGACCCGACCCGGTCCGCCACCGGGTCGGACGCCGACGGGTCCGAGCCCGCCAGCCCGTGGGCCGCGCCGGGTGCCGGGCCCGACGAGGGGCCGAGCGTGCCGCCGGAGGTCGCCAGCGTGGGGTACGCCCCGCCGCCGGTCGCCCCGCCGGCCGTGCCGGGTGGCCCCTGGTCGCCGGTCGGTCCGTATCCGCCCGCCGGACCGTCCGTGCCGCCCGGCCTCCCGGGGCAGCCAGCCGCAGTGCCGCCGGGCCAGCCCGGGCAACCGGGTCCCGCTGGTCCCGGAAACTACGCCGCGCCGACCGGGTACGGTCCCGCCGCGCCACCTCTCGGACAGCCGGGTCCCGCCGGTCCGGGGCCGTACTTCCCGCCGACCGTGCCCGGCCCCGGTGGGGCGTACCCGGGGCAGCAGCCGCCGCCTCCCGGCGTCTGGCCGGGCTCCGGGGCGTACCCGGGGAACGCGCCGGCGCCCGGCGGCGGATGGGCGGCGCCGGGGAGCATGCCGCCCGGTGGTGGCTGGGGGCCGGTGCCGCCGGCGGTCGGTCCCCGGCCGGGGCTGGCGGTGCCGCCGCCGCCCCGCGAGGCCGCGCGCCCGCCGAAGCGGGTCGATCCGGTCCCCGGCACCCCGTTCGGCGTGGTCCACCTGGACGTGCCCCCGGTGACCTCGGGGCTCGCCATCGGGTCGCTGGTCACCGGGATCGCGTCGATCCTGGTCTCGCTGCTGGTCTTCTGCTTCGGCCTCGCCGGGCCGAACTTCGGCGGTGCCTGGGCCGCCGGGGCGTTCACCGTGCTCGGCGCGATCGCCGGCACCGCCGCGATCGTCGCCGGCCTGCTGTCCCGCCGGCAGATCCGCCGGCTGGCGCCGCCGCCGGCGGTCCGCTTCACCGGGCGGGGCCTGGCCGTGGCG